>DULF01000095.1 GCA_012840535.1 Clostridiaceae bacterium | reverse complement strand
CGTGAATACAGCTTCTATTATGCGAGAAAGGTGAACGGCATCACCTGCATAGGCAATGGCATTTCGGTGGGCTATGATGCTGTAAATCAAAGAATATACAGCTTTAATATAGAGTGGTACAACAAGGAATTTCCTTCAATTGAAGGTGTTGCACAGCTTGAGGACATGTATAAGGTAGCTTTTGAACAGGTTGGACTTGAACTCCAGTATAAACCGAGTTATTCCGAAAACAGAGATACTGAAAGTATGATATTCCCGCCGGTAGACACAGGTATCAAACCTGAAATCAAGCTTGTATACGTACTGAAAAGCGGTAAGCCATTGATTTTCGATGCATTTACAGGGACCATACTTAACTATGACGGGAAGCCATACAAAGAAGCCAAGCAGATAGAATATACCGACATAGACGATTCTTTTGCCAAAAACCAGATAATGGCCTTGGCGGAATTTGGAATATATCTTGAAGGAACAGAGTTCAAACCAAATGAAAAAATTACACAGCTAGATTTCTTCTACCTGCTTTCAAAGACCCTTGGTTACTATTATGGACCTGTTATTACGAAAGACAGTCCGAGCAGTGATATAGATAATCTTTACAACTACCTTATCAGGGAAGGAATAATAGCCAAGGATGAGAAGAAGCCTGAATCAACAGTCAAGAGGGAAGATGCCGTAAAATATATAATTAAGGCAATGAAATACGGTGAAGTTGCCGAGATCAAAGATATTTTCAACTGCAAGTTTGTTGATAAGGATGAAATCAGTCCTGGCCTGATTGGCTATGTTACAATTGCCCAAGGTTTTAAGATTGTTGGAGGACATAACGGTTATTTCTATCCGCAGAAAGAATTAACCAGGGCTGAAGCAGCAGTAATGATTTACAATTACCTGGCGAGGTAAGAAACAGGCCAGAAGTTAAGAGGGTAGATGTTGTAATAAAACAGGGGGAGGCCTTTGACCGCCCCTATAATTTCACAATTTATTCAGGGAGACCAGCAGGTCTCCCGTTAATTTTCATAATTTGCCGTAAGGTACCTCTTACCCGAAATAAGGAGTTTCTAACCTCCAACCTCTCACCTCTTACCTCTTACCCCTTACCCCGTACCTGCCGTAAGGCCAATTTCACTCCAGGCGCCGCTGTCAATAAACTTAAGTGCCCTTTCTTCCGCATTGTTGACTATCTCATCATTGTAACCCATGATTTTAAGCAGTTTAATAGCATTTCTTGTACTTGATTTCCCAGGATATAATTTATAATCAAATACAATTTCATTACCGGAAAAACTTTCCTGGAAATGGTAATTATCAAAATAGTGTTTCAATATAGAAGTTAATTCAATATCATGTGTTGCAGCTATGCAAAGGCAGTTGCTTTTGCTGAGATGGCACAAGACTTCCGAGGAAGCGGCTATTCTTTCCACTGTGTTCGTCCCTCTCAGCACTTCGTCGATTATGCACAGGCAGGGAACCGTGTTATTAATATTGTCAAGTATCCTTTTCAGGGACTTAATCTCTACGATATAGTAGCTTTCATTGTTTTCGATATTGTCCTTCAGCGCCATGGATGTAAATATCATAAAGTAACAGGAATGATAGCTTTTTGCAAGACAAGTGTGTATTGTCTGTGAAAATATTGCGTTTATGGCTACGGTTTTCAGGAATGTGGATTTCCCTGATGCATTGGAGCCTGTTACTAATACAGGCTTGTCCAGCTTTGCGGAATTTGTTACCGGGTTTTTGATTAAGGGATGGTATATTTCATCAAATTCCAATTGCTTTGGGGAGGCTCCGCTGCATTTATACAATTGCGGGACAGTGTAAAAGTTTATGCTTTCTCTGTAGGATGCGATGGAAATAAGGCTGTCTATAAGCCCAATGCATTCGTGGATTTGCATAAGCTCCGTCCTGTGCTTGTATATTGCTTTAAGCAGGCTTTCAAAAGCTATCAGTTCGCCAAGGAATACAACTTTTATGTATTCGAGGAACGGGTCCTGGGTAGTGTAAAAAAGGTTGTAGAATGATTTAACGCTTACGGATTTTATTTTTTTATATGATGCATGAAGAATGCCGATATATTCCTTGATTTCGTCAATGCCGGTCCCGCAGATTCTTCTGGCGCAGTTTATCATATTGACCAAATAACTTAAGGATTCAAGATGCATGGATATTTCATTTTTTGCCTTATAATATACGGTCATATTTGTAAATAAAAGGCCAAGAATTGAAAACAGGCCAATATATGGGTTTACAATTAAAATAAGAGGGGAGAGGATCAATGATATGGCAAGTACTTTGTAAAGTTTGCCGTTAACCGTAACCATTTTTTCATCACAATAAAAATAATCCGTAATGCTTATAAATTTCCGTTTTCCAAGTCCTGCAAGGATATACTGGAGTTTTATCCTCTGTTCGGTATTTTGCTGAAAAAAGCTTATGAGCCTTTCTCTTTCTTTTAGTTCCTTTTCCTCAAACAAAGGTCTTCTGAGAAGATAGTACAGATATTCCTCTCCGACAGTTGACTGGGTGTTGTTTAAGCGCATGAATATCTTGTCCATATCAAGATCATTCCATGATATATCATCGATAAAATGGATGCCAGGGTTTAAATTTTGAATGTTCCTGAAAAAACCTGACAGGCTTTTCATAACTTCAGTGTTATACTGTTCTTTTGGTTCCTTTCCCCAGCGTTCGATAATCTCGCGCTTTATTTTTCTTGCGTTTTTAAATTTCCTTATGAATGTGAACACTGCTATTATTATCAATATTATGAATCCAAGAAAAATATATTTAATATCCATTCCTCTCAAACACTTCTTTCGGTTTATTTAAAAGCTTCTATGAAATTATACCATTTAGAGGTAATTTTTCAAAGGAAACAAAAAATTCTAATTTTTATGTATGAATTTTATTAAAATGTTAAGAATTGTTTATAAAGAAGGATTTTTAGCCTGTCCGGCGAATAATATTAATAGGGGTGAAAAAAATGCTGATGGACGCCGATATAACAATTGCTTATAAGTGTTCTTCGTGCGGAAGCTTCAAGTTCTTTAACGTTTCTTTGTTTGAGCTGTTAAGTAAAAAGGACTGTATTTTCAACTGCCACTGTGAAAAGTCGGGTATACGCTTTAAAAAAACCCATGGTGAAAGCTACAAAATGGTTATTCCATGTATCGGTTGCGGGTTGCAGCATACATTTGAAGTGACGCATAAGGAATTGTTAAGCGGCAGAATCCGTGATTTCACATGTCCTGTAACAAGCGTTAAGCAGTGTTTTATGGGAAAAGACGCAGTAGTGCGTAAAAAGGTCGACAACCTGGAGAAGGAGCTTGACCGTCTTATTGATGCTTTTGGTTATGATAACTATTTTATAAACACACAGGTTATGTTCGATTTGTTGAATAAAATTCACGACATTGCCGAGCGCGGAAACCTTTATTGCGAATGCGGAAATAATGACATAGAATTAGTGCTTCTTGCGGACCGTATATATTTAAACTGTAAAAGGTGCTTTGCAAGCAGGACTATCTTCGCAACATCGAACGAACACCTCAAAAATATTTCTTCTGAACAGGAGATACAGCTTACAGGCAAATTATCCTATTATAAACAGCAGGAAGATGCGACTGGTAGCGGCTCATATGCCCGGAAGACATAGAAAGGATATTTTTTAGTGGAAATAGATAAATGATGAGTATTTATTTTGTACATTTTTGTTAAAAACTTCTATATTTTTTAAGTTGACAAATAACCCCTGAAATGCTATAATCTTTTTGTTAGAATTCATACGTTCTATTCTATGTTTTTTATCTTCCTGCAACGAAAGGGTATTGATTATTCAAACCAATTTAAGTGGATTCCCAATTAATTGGCAATATATTGGTAAAATATGTTAATATATTTAAATAAGGTGGTGGATCATGGAGGAAATTAATCTGGAGAAAAAGAAGCTGGAAGATTTGCGTTATATTGCAAAAATGATGGGTATAAAAAGCGTTACCAAATATAGAAAAAACGAACTGATTGAAAAGATACTCGAAGCAGGCAGAAGTACCGCTGAGCAAGCACAAGACGTGAAAGTTGAGAGTCCTGAGGAAGTATTGGCTGAAGAAAAACCGGCAGTTGTGAAGAGGAGAAGGAAAAAAGCTGAAGAAGATGTAAAAGCACAAGCAGAAGACCAAAAGGCACAAGAGGAGGCTGCTGAAGAGGAAACCCAAAAGCCGGTTGAGACACCTGCTGAAGTTCAAGAAGAGGAAAAACCTGCAGCAAAAAAACCAAGACGGGGAAGACCAAGCAAAGCTGCCAAAGCTGCGGAAGAGGCCCCTGCGGAAACGGAAAAAGAACCTGAAGGAAAAACAGACGAAAAAGTCGAGCAGAAAGAAGTTACAGAAAAAGAAGCTGAAGAGAAGGAAACAACAGAAAAAGCAACTGAAACTGAGACAGAAGTGAGCAAGCCATCAGAAAAGCAGGAAGAAAAGCCAACAACAAAGAGCACCGAACAAAAGAGAGACGGTGCGAACGGCGCATATCCTGCGATATTTGAAAAAATTGAAAGCGATGACCCTGTAGAGGGTGTTCTTGAAGTATTGCCAGACGGTTATGGCTTTTTACGGAGTGACAATTACCTTTCCGGAGCGAAAGATGTATATGTTTCCCCATCACAAATAAGAAGGTTTAACCTTAAGACCGGTGATAAGATAAAGGGTAAAGGCAGAATTCCCAAGGACGGGGAAAAATTCCAGGCTTTATTGTACGTTCAGTCGGTTAACGGAGACCCGCCGGAAGTAGCGGCAAAAAGAATACCTTTTGAACAGCTGACGCCTATATATCCGAATGAAAGGATTACCCTTGAAACAACACCAAGAGAGTTATCAACAAGGTTGATAGACTTGATAGCCCCTATAGGCAAAGGACAAAGGGGTATGATAGTTTCACCTCCAAAAGCGGGTAAAACAATTCTTTTACAAAAGATAGCCAATGCGATAACAACAAATTATCCAGAGATGGAGCTTATTGTTTTGCTTATAGATGAGAGACCTGAGGAAGTTACTGACATGCAGCGCTCTATTAAAGGCGAAGTAGTGTATTCAACTTTTGACAAGGTGCCCGAACACCATATAAAGGTTGCTGAAATGGTGCTGGAGAGAGCCCAGAGGCTTGTAGAACAAAAGAAAGATGTAGTTATTTTGCTCGACAGTATAACAAGGCTTGCAAGAGCTTATAACCTGACTATACCGCCAACAGGCAGAACACTTTCAGGCGGTCTGGATCCTGGCGCCCTTCACAGTCCGAAGAGATTTTTTGGCTCAGCCAGGAATATTGAATTTGGCGGAAGCCTGACCATTATTGCGACAGCCCTTATAGAAACAGGCAGCAGGATGGATGATGTCATATATGAAGAATTTAAAGGAACAGGTAATATGGAAATCCACCTTGACAGGAGATTGTCCGAAAAGAGAATATTCCCTGCAATTGACATCAATAGATCCGGAACCCGCAGAGAGGAACTTTTGCTGACGCAAAAAGAACTTGAGGCCATGTGGGCAATCAGAAAGGCTATAAGCAATCTGGGAACGGCGGAAGTGACTGAAATGATTATTAACAAATTAATACAGACAAAGACCAATGAAGATTTTGTAAACAGCATAAACGTGGCATTTGTTGATAAGTTAGCGTAAAATAATGCTTGCATCATTTCTGCTTTTGTGTTAGAATATCTTTTGTCTTTTTGAGCTAATTTAATAAATTATGAAGATTTAATTTTGAATACATTGTAAAGTATTTAGTATATTTTGATGCCATGAAAGAAGGTGAACAAGCAGTGAAAGAAGGAATCCATCCAAAATATGGGGAAGCGGTTGTGAGATGTGCATGTGGCGAAACTTTTACCACAGGATCTACTAAAAAGGAGCTGCGTGTTGAAATATGCTCCAAGTGCCATCCTTTCTTCACAGGAAAGCAGAAGTTTGTAGATACCGGTGGACGTGTTGACAAGTTTAAGAAAAAATATGGTATTGCTAATAATGAATAATTGTAATTGAAAAATAGTATTAGAAATGTTACACTAAAGGCTGAATAATATATCGGCCTTTAATTTTTATGAGGGGATTATAATTATGAAGAAAACAACTATTGGAGGTCAAGCTCTAATTGAGGGGCTGCTCATGATAGGTCCTGAAAATGCCGCAATCGCCATAAGAAAACCTGACGGTGAAATTTTAGTTGAAAAAAGACCCCTTCCTGCAAAGGGCAAACTGTCCAAGATACCGGTTATAAGAGGAGTAGTCAACATGTTCCGGCAGTTGGTTCTTGGTCTTAATGCACTGATGTATTCGGCTGAGTTTGTTGAAATTGAAGAGGAAGAAAAGGATAAGAAGTCAAAGTTTGATGTTTTTATAGAAAAAATATTCGGGAAAAAAGGGAAGGATGCTTTAATATATATAACGGTAATTATTTCCCTGGCGTTTAGCATAGGATTGTTTATACTGCTGCCAAATCTTTTGGCAAGCCTTCTCAACTTCAATAAGGATTCAGCCGGCGGAGTCGTGCTGTATAACCTTTTTGAAGGTGTTATTAGGTTGTTGATATTTTTTGGTTATATCGTTCTTGCTTCCACGATGAAAGATATCAAAAGGATATGGGAGTATCACGGAGCGGAGCATAAAACAATCCATTGCTACGAGCATGAAGACGAGCTTACGGTTGAAAATGTGCGTAAATACAGTACAAAGCATCCCCGGTGCGGAACTTCATTTATGTTTCTTGTAATGATAATAAGCATTTTTGTTTTTTCCTTCCTGGGATGGCACAGCGTATGGGTGAATATACTGTCAAGGATTTTGCTTATACCTGTGGTTGCCGGCTTATCCTACGAGCTTTTAAAGCTTGCGGGCAGGAGTAATTTAAAAATATTTGGGATTGTTAATGCTCCGGGGAAACTGTTTCAATATTTCACTACCAAAGAACCGGACGACAGTCAAATTGAGGTAGCCATAGCAGCTTTTAACGAGGTCAGAGTTCCTGATAAAGATGCCGACAGGTGGTGAGATTATTACAATCAGGGAAGCTTTAAAAAAAGGGACAGATATGTTAGAATACGTAGAGATTGAAACCCCGGTGCTTGAAGCCGGGGTTATACTTTCTTTTGTACTTGGTTGTGACAGGGCATATATTTATTCTCATGGAGACAAGTTTATTGGCGAAAATGAAACAAATAAATTCTTTGCCTTGATAGAAGAACGCTCCCGTGGAAAACCGACACAATATATAACGGGTTTTCAGGAATTTATGTCTCTAAGATTTGAGGTTAATCAGCACGTTCTTATTCCCAGGCCGGAAACAGAAATATTGGTTGAAAAAATAATTGAATATGTAAAAGAGAATTACACTGGCAGAGTAAATATTCTTGATATAGGCACAGGTTCAGGCTGTATTTCGGTAAGTCTGGCATATTACCTGCCTGACAGCCATATAACGGCTGTGGACATATCCTGGGAAGCGCTTGAAGTTGCAAAACGGAATGCTGAAAACGCAGGAGTCGAAAACAGAGTAAAGTTCATACAAAGTGATTTATTTTCACAATTGCCGCTGCTTCAGGGTAATATGAAATATGATATTATAGTTTCCAATCCTCCTTATATACCCAGCTTGGATCTGACAAGCCTCCAGCTGGAGGTACGGGGCTATGAACCTTTGAAAGCGCTGGACGGGGGGGATGACGGCTTATATTTCTACCGAAGAATCATTAAAGGTTCTCTTGATTTTTTAAAGCCCGGAGGGCTTCTCGCTTTTGAAGTAGGCTATAACCAGGCGCAACTCGTTTGTGATTTGATGAAAGAATGTTTTAGTGAAGTGGAAATAATTAAAGACCTGGCCAAAGTTGACAGAGTTGTCACCGGGAAGCTAAAATGTATGTAGTCTGTCATTATTCATTATTGTGCCCGACGGTATTTTGTGTCGGGAGCAATACACTATCCAGGTTTTGAGGAGCATTTACCATGGCAGGTATTCTCTTGTTAACAGGATCTGTTTTGTTGCCGATAACTTTCGGAGTTATTTGTTACATGATTAAAAAAGGCCGCATAAGGGATTTTGTTGCCGCTCTTTTTGGGATTGTGGTCCTGGCTTTAAATATTGCTTTGTTTGACAGGCTTTTCAGAGCAGGCGGGGTATTTTCTATAGCAATAAAGGATAGCCCGTTTGATTTTAACTGGGTAGTTGAATTGTTAAGCGTTTTTATTTTGATTTATTTTATTTACCTTGGTATCAGGCTAAAAAGAAATTTCATGTTCATCCTGTCCATAGTCCAGTTAATACCTTTTGCCTTGTTGGAGATATTCTATTCCGTAAAAAAGCAGCAACCCGTATTTATTGTTGATTACCAGGCTGTAACAGTTAATTCCGCTATATTGGTTGTCGGGCTGATTACTACGGTATTTACAATACGTTATATGAGAGGATATGAAAGAAACCTGGGACTTAAGAGGTCTGCACAACCCTCTTATTACTTGGTGCTTTTTACGTCCATCAGTGCCGTTAATACACTTACTATCACAGACAATATGCTGTGGATGTACTTTTTCTGGATGGCATCCGCCCTATGCGCATTTTACCTGGTTTCATTCATTAAGGATTCCATGGTTGATCCGGGCGCGCTGCAGCTGATGATATTTAATCTTTCCGGCGGAGTATTGTACATCCTGGCGGTTTGTGCGGTTTATATCATGAAAAAAACACTTTCAATCGGAGAAATTGTTCTTCAGTTAAAACCTTATGGCAGTATTGTTGGATTATTTCCACTTTGCATGACTCTTGTATCCTTCGCCGGAGTTATCAGGTCAGTTGTTTTTCGTTTAAAAGAAGATTGAAATATTTGAGTGTGATATTTTTTTATCATAGTCTGACATTTTATTATCAGACTATGATAAAAAAATATCAATCTTGTATACAATATTCATTATTACATGGATGTAAGCCGCAATTTATGCGGATTATACGAAATACATTTTAAAAAATTATACATAAATCCGCAAAAAAACTTAATAGGCAGAGATAACTCTGAAAAAACATATAAATTCTGATAAAAAACGCTCATCGCACTTTTTGACTTATTTTTCACCCATCAATATAATTCTATTATGGGTGTTTCTCGAAATCCTATTTTAACTGTTATTCCATAAATTTGGGGATTCCTGAAATTCAGCAGGATTTTTGCTTCCCTTATGGACATTAGCAGTCTTAATAGGATTAGTCAGGATAAAAAACAAAATTTAGATGAGGTCGAAAACATGATAAAAGCAAAAAAAATTTTTAAAGGAGGCGCGGCAGTACCTCACCGTAAAAATACTGCTGAGATGGAAACTGTCAGGATGGGTGTGCCTGAAAAGGTTTTAATACCCATGCTTCAGCATATTGGCGCACCATGTGAGCCCCTTGTCAAAAAGGGGGATACCGTCAAGGTTGGGCAGCTGATAGGTTCCTCTGACAAATATATTTCAGCTCCGATTCATTCAAGTGTATCGGGGACGGTAGTGAATGTTGCTCCTATGCTTTATCCGGGCGGTTTTCATGTAACAACGGTAGAAATTAAAACAGATGGAAAGCAGGAGGTACATGAAGATGTCAAGCCTCCTGTATATTCGAACAAAAAGGAACTGATTGAGGCTATCAGGAACTCAGGACTTGTCGGGCTTGGAGGCGCAGGGTTTCCGACCCATGTCAAGCTTTCAATACCTCCTGATAAAAAGATTGACACCCTGATAGTTAACGGGGCTGAATGCGAGCCGTATATTACGTCAGACTACAGGGAAATAATGGAGAATTCCTGGAATATAATGGGCGGAATATATACTTTGATGGAACTCCTTGAAGTAAACAAAGTATATATAGGAATTGAGGATAACAAGCCTGCTGCCATAAAGGAACTGACCCACCTTGCTAAAACAAGCGAAAAAATAGATGTAATAACTCTAAAGTCAAGGTATCCTCAAGGTGCCGAGAAAATGCTTGTGTACTCAATAACCGGAAGAAAGATACCGCCAGGCAAGCTGCCCCTTGATGTAGGTGTCGTAGTTATGAATGTGAATAGTGTATCTTTCATAGCCGAGTACTTGAAAACAGGCATGCCTCTTATAAAGAGAAGAGTAACCGTAGACGGGGAAGCGGTAAAAAATCCCGCTAACGTGGAAGTATTAATTGGGACAAGGCTCGAGGATGTGTTCAATTTCTGCGGAGGATTTGACAGGGTTGTCCACAAGGTCCTTATGGGCGGGCCGATGATGGGTATAGCGCAGTATTCGTTGGATACTTCTGTGGTTAAGCATACAAATGCGCTTTTGGCGTTTGCAAGGGAAGATGTTGATATTGATGCGGAAAGCGTGTGCATAAGATGCGGCAGATGTGTTAGAGCTTGTCCTATGAACCTGATGCCTTTATTTATTAATCATAATGTAATAAAGGGAAATCCTCAGGAATTGAAAAGATATAACGTAAATGATTGTATAGAATGTGGGAGCTGTTCTTATGTCTGTCCCGCAAAGAGGCACCTTGTCCAGTCAATAAGGCTCGCCAAGGCGCAGTTAAGACAGGCGTCAGGGAAATAAAAAATATCTTTCCGCCTTTTGCCTGATTAGTTTTTGTAAAGGAGGAGTATAAGTTGGAAAAAACTTTGCTGGTATCTTCATCACCTCACCTGAGGGACGGGGCTTCTACCAGGAGAATTATGATAGATGTTGTAATTTCATTGATACCTGCTTCGGCAGCCGGGATTTATTTCTTCGGACCGCGGGTTTTGCTGGTGATACTCACAACAGTGTTGTCATGTGTGTTGTTTGAGTATTTGTCCCGTAAGGCAATGAAAAGGGAATCGACCATACAGGATTTCAGTGCCGTGGTTACAGGTGTTTTGCTGGCTCTAAACCTCCCTCCGGCCATACCTCTGTGGGTTGCGGCAGTCGGAGGGTTTATAGCGATAGTAATAATAAAACAACTTTTTGGAGGGCTGGGACAGAATTTTATGAATCCTGCCATGGGTGCAAGGGTGTTCCTGCTTATTGCGTACCCTAAGTTTATGTCCAGCTGGATTGTACCCGGACCTGATGCTGTATCGTCTGCAACGCCTCTTGGCATGATAAAGGCAACTGAATCGGCTGCAGGACAACTGCCGGATTATTTTGATTTATTCATAGGAAAAGTCGGAGGATGTGTAGGGGAAACCTCGGTCCTGGCATTATTAATAGGTGCAGCATACCTTGTCTACCGGAGGGTAATAACCCTGGAAATCCCGCTGACATTTGTGGCCACAGTGGCGTTGTTTACGTGGATATTTGGCGGAGATACCCTCTTTACAGGAGATTTTATTTATCATATACTATCCGGAGGACTTATGATCGGGGCATTTTTTATGGCCACGGACTATACAACTTCTCCTGTAACTAGAAGAGGAAAGATTATCGCGGGTATTATGTGCGGACTGGTTACTTCAATAATACGCCTGTACGCAAATTACCCGGAAGGGGTTTCCTTTGCCATACTTTTGATGAATATTGCAACTCCTTTGATTGACAGGTTTACCTTGCCAAGGAGTTTTGGAGGTGAAAAGCCAGTTGCGCAGCATAATTAAACCAACGATTGTTTTATTTGTTATTTGCCTTGTGGTTACAGCTGCTCTTGCATATACCCATGCTATCACCAAGGACAAGATAGCTGAACGGGCTGCACTTGACGCAGAGAATGCAAGGAGGGAAGTCCTTGCTGATGCTGATTCATTCAGTCGTGTTGAAAGTATAGAGAGATTTATTAATGAAAACCCGGAACTGGATATTGTAAAGGAAGTGTACGAAGGAATTAAAGACAATGTTTCCGTCGGATATGTATTTTTGGTTGTCAGCAAGGGTTATGGCGGCGATATGGAAGTAACGGTAGGCATTAATAACAAGGGAGAAATTACCGGTGTTAAGATAGGCAATAACAGCGAAACTCCCGGACTTGGACTTAAAGTTACTGATGAGGCTTTTACATCTCAATTTGCAGGTTTTGCGCCTTCAGAACCGTTACAGGTCGTCAAGAGAGAAAAAGTTAAGAAGGAGGAAATAGAAGCAATCAGCAGCGCAACAATATCTACAAGAGCTGTTACAAGAGCTGTACAGGCTGCTGTTGATATGGCTTCGCAACTTTTAGAAGAGGGAGGTAAAGCCGGATGAAGGCATTAAAGACTTTTACAAACGGGCTGGTTAAAGAGAATCCTACCCTTAGGCTTGTACTTGGAACCTGTCCGACACTTGCCGTAACTACGGCTGCTATAAACGGTGTAGGCATGGGATTAGCCACTACAGCAGTGCTTATTGGGTCAAATGCTGTTATTGCAGCAATCAGAAAAATTATTCCTGATAAGGTAAGAATCCCTGCATTTATAACGATTATCGCGGGTTTCGTTACAATAGTCCAATTTTTATTAAAGGCTTACCTGCCCGCAATTGATGCGGCCCTGGGTATTTATATTCCCCTTATAGTTGTTAACTGCATAATTCTTGCGAGGGCTGAGATGTTTGCGTGTAAGAATTCAGTGCCCCTTTCAATAATCGATGGACTGGGAATGGGCATTGGTTTTACAATTGCATTGGTTATTATGGGCTCAATAAGGGAATTAATAGGCAACGGGACGATTTTTGGAATTAATGTGACGGCAAGCCTGTTTGATCCCGCCGTTATAATGATATTGCCTCCGGGAGGCTTCCTTGCCTTTGGCGTACTTATTGGCCTTCTTAATAAATTTACCAGCGTGAAGATAAAGAAAACAGGTTGCGCAGGATGTAATGTACAGTGCGGAGTATATGCCGCCGGCAAGGAGGGGGATGCATAATGCGTGAAATAATTGTTATTATTATGGGAGCGGTACTTGTTGAAAACTTTGTTTTGGTCCGCTTTTTAGGAATATGCCCTTTCCTGGGGGTTTCCAAAAAGCTTAACACTGCTATAGGTATGAGCGGTGCCGTCATATTTGTTATGACTTTAGCTTCAGCTTTTACATGGCTGGTTTATGAATACCTCCTTGCACCTTTTGGACTTGAGTATTTGCAAATAATAGTTTTTATTCTCGTTATTGCAGCACTGGTTCAGCTTGTGGAAACTGTACTGAAGAAGCTTGTACCTTCGCTTTATAAGGCACTTGGCATATATCTGCCGTTAATAACCACCAACTGTGCTGTACTTGGCGTAGCGCTGTTGAATGTTGAAAGGCAATACAACTTCTTAAGTTCCGTATTGTTCAGCTTTGGTGCAGGATTAGGTTTTACTCTTGCACTGATATTGTTTGCAGGTGTGCGTGAGAGGATAGAAATGTCGGATATTCCTGAATCATTGAAGGGATTACCGATAACACTGATTGCCGCTTCACTGGTATCCGTAGCGTTTTTTGGATTCCAGGGGTTGTTTCAGTGATGTGATGGTTTAGTGGGTGGTATATCCACACATTTTTAAGGATGGTGATAGTTGATGCTTGATACTATATGGATACCGGTAGTTGTTGTCGGAGTAATGGGGCTGATTTTTGGGCTTGGGTTGTCCTATGCATCCAAAAAATTTGAAGTAGCCGTAGATGAAAGGGTCAGCAAAGTAAGGGAAATCCTTCCCGGCGCCAATTGTGCCGCATGCGGCCAAACAGGCTGTGATGCTTTTGCTGAAGCCGTTGTCGCAGGAAACAGCCCGGTAAATGGTTGCCCTGTGGGCGGCGCTGATGTTGCGGGTAAAATTGCGGAGATCATGGGCGTTGAAACTTCCGATGTAGAAGAAAAAGTTGCGAGAGTATTATGCGGAGGCACAAATGATACTTGCAGGAAAAAATTTGATTATGAGGGAGTACAGGATTGCCTTGCAGCAGCAAACCTGTTTGGCGGACCTCAGGCCTGTAATTATGGCTGCGTGGGACTTGGAAATTGCGCCAGGGCATGTCCTTTTGACGCAATAGTAATAGAAAACGGGCTTGCAAGGGTAATCGATTCAAAATGCACAGGCTGCGGAAAATGTGTAGCTGCCTGCCCTAAAAAGATTATTGAGATGGTACCGGCAAGCCTTGAATATACGGTTTGCTGCAGCAGTACTGATAAAGGAAATATAGTAAGAAAAAATTGCGATGTGGGCTGCATCGGCTGCGGAAGATGCGTGAGAGCCTGCCCTGTAGGAGCTATTGAGCTTAAAGACAATTTGGCTAAGATTAACCCTGAATTGTGCAATAACTGTGGCGAATGTGCCAAAGTTTGTCCGACAAAAACTATACAAATATTCTTATGCCGCAAGTTAAACCAGGCTGCGGTGTGATAAATTGGATGTGAGAAAAACAGCGGACGATATATCTATTACAGCAGGCGATACATCTATTATCCAAGGAGGCAATAGATTTATCGCCTGCTTATTTTTTATTGAACTCTACATTGACTACATGGTCAATTGGTTATATAATAAACTTATAATTGACCATATGGTCAGTGAAATTGACAGGCGGGAAGGGGCTGGTAATGTGAATGCTATAGAGATAAGAAATCTGACGAAGTATTACGGAAAGTCCAGGGGAATTATAGGTGTAAGCATGGATGTAAGAGAAGGTGAGATCTTTGGCTTCATTGGCCCGAATGGAGCAGGTAAGTCGACTACCATAAGGACTTTGCTGTCTTTTATATTTCCTTCAGGAGGAAGTGCAAAAATTTTCGGAATGGATTGTTTTAGGGATTCTGAGAAGATTAAAATGGATATTGGATATCTTCCGGCAGAAGTAAATTATTATGATGACATGAAAGTAAAGGATTTGCTGAGGTATTCCGCCAAGTTTTACAGAAAGGATTGCAGTAAAAGAATAAAGGAACTCAGTGATATTTTTGAGCTGGATTTAAATAAGAGAATTGATTCACTTTCATTTGGAAATAAGAAAAAGGTTGCAATAATTCAGTCTCTTCTGCATGAACCCAGGCTGCTGCTTCTTGATGAGCCTACCGGCGGACTGGACCCACTGATGCAGAATAAGTTCTTTGAGGTGCTAAGGGAAGAAAATAAAAGAGGTGTAACCATATTCTTTTCTTCTCATGTCTTAAGCGAAGTACAAAAGCTGTGTGACAGGGTGGCAATTATCAAGGAAGGTAAGATATTGAGGATTGGAGAAGTTGATGAACTTGCCGGAGACAAGTTCAAAAAGATAAAAATTGAATTTGCAAATGATGAAACCTTTGAATTACCGGGTATGGTGAATGTGCAAACAAAGGATAAAACAATGGAGTTTCTGTTTAGCGGTAAAGTTGACATCCTTATAAAAAGTCTTGCAGGTGTAAAGGTTGAAAACTTGTGGATAGAAGAACCTTCATTGGAAGAAGTATTTATGCATTATTACCGGTCGGAAGACAGAAATTAAGCAGGGGGTAAAAAGATATGGCATTATTCCTTAGAGAACTTTCAAGAAATTTTAAGTCATTTATAATTTGGACATTAATACTGATAATATCAAATATAGGGTTAATGATGATGTATCCTATGATAGCCGAGCAGGCAGGAGAATATAACGAGCTTATGAAAAAGCTCCCGAAAGAAATGCTTAAAGGACTGAGCATGGATAAGCTTAATTTTGCGCAAATACTGGACTTCTTCGCATATGTTTTTCTGTATATAATCTTATTTGGCTGTGTATATGCAATTCTTCTCGCAACTAGCATAATATCCAAAGAAGAAAGTGAAAAAACAGTTGAGTTTTTAATGGCAAAACCTGTAACAAGAAATACAATTGTAACTGCAAAAACATTATGCGTGTTCTTTTATATTACTGTGTTCAATGTAGTTTTCACTGTTGCAGATTATCTTGCGTTTGAGGCTCTCAAAAAAAGTGGTTACGATATTAATATTTTTCTTTTAATGCATCTGGGTTTTTTTCTGATAATGATTACATTTGCCGCTATTGGCTTATTGGTTTCGGTGTTTATTGTCAAAGCAAAATCCATATACCCTGTTGCTTTTGGGATTGTCCTGGGAGCATTTTTCATAAATATTACAGCAGCTATATCAGACAAGCTGGAGAATTTAAAGTATCTTACGCCTTTTAAATATATCAATCCCTCTGATATTGTAAGCAGCGGCAGGATTGAAGGCGTATATATAATAATAATGGCTGCTGTAACGCTTGTATCGGTTGCTTTGACTTATGTGTTTTATAACAGGAAGGATATATGTGTATAACATGGGTATGAGGTAAGAGGTACGAGGTAAGGGGTATGAGGTAAGAGGTAATAGATACGGGGTAATAGGTAGTAGGTAAGAGGTAATAGGTACGGGGTAAGAGGTAAGGGGTATGAGGTAAGAGGTACGAGGTAAGTGATCGGGAACGGAGTATGTAAGTGAGAGAGCACATTAAGAAGGAGGAAAATTTGTCTTTGAATAAAAGCTTTAAAAACTTGCCTGAGGAAAAAAGGAAGAAAATTATTGATATATGTATAGAAGAGTTTGCAAAAAAAGGATATGACAAAGCTTCCACCAACGAAATCACCAGAAAGGCAGGAATTTCAAAAGGCATCCTTTTTCACTATTTTGGAAACAAGAGAAATTTGTTTTTGTACCTTATTGATTACGTTATGGAATATATGGCGGATAAACTTGAAAAAACACTTGATAATCTGCCTGCGGATGTTTTCGAAAGGTTTATTCAATACGGAATTGCCAAGCTGAAATTAGCTTATAATGAGCCGCTGATGTATGAAATGCTTTTTAATGCTTTTATAAATCCTTCTGAAGAAGTAAGAAAAGATATTCAGGAAAGGTATGAAAAAATATTTGCAGAGAGTTTAGGAGGGTTTTACAGAGGGATTGATACTTCTAAATTCCGTAAGGATATTGATATTCAAAAAGCATTAGAACTGATTGCCTTGGTACTGGACGGGCTGGGCAATAAATACCTGAAAATTTTTAAAAACATGAAAGCGGAAGAAGTGCTTCAATCCATGGACAGAATTATGGAAGAGAGCAGGGAATATATGGAGATGCTAAAGAGGGGGTTGTGTAATTCCTGAACTGTCCTCTGCATACATTTATAGTGGGGGATTGTTCGTGAAAAAATACAACGGTATCATAATTTTTTTAGTTTTTGCCTGTCTTTATTCAGCCTTCTGCCTGCTTTTGGCAGAAATTCACATTGCAGAAAACACAGTCAAAACTCCTCCTCAACAGTACGCATTTAAGGGTCTGAACTCCGGATGTGAAATTAATTACAGGGAAAAAGAAGCCTTAGTCTTTAATTTTTTAAAATCAAACATGTTGTGGGACAACGGACAAATATTGACCAACTTGAAGACAGACGGAAGCGGAGAGAATACCCTTTCCGAATCAATAGGCTTGCTTATGGAGTACTGTGTTCTAAAAAGTGATAAAGAACTGTTTGACAAGGAATTGCGTTTTTTAGAGGAAGAACTGCTTTTTGACGGACGCTATGTCAGGTGGAGGACAGGTGAGGACATATGGTGCAACGCCCTAATAGATGATTTAAGAATAATTGGAGCATTACTGGATGCATACGATAGATGGCGGGACAGCAGGTATCTTAATATTGCCTGTTTTATTCAGGAAGGTATCTATAAAAAGCAGGTCAGGGGATATGATATTTATGAGTTGTACGACTTTAAGCTAAATATGGGAAAAGAGTCAATACCTTTATGCTATATTGACCTTTACACGATAAACAGGCTGGCTTTTTTTAATAAAAGCTGGCGAAATATCTGTGATAAGGGAATTTCAATTATTAAAAACGGTAAGATTTCGAATGCCTCGCCTTTTTTCTATAAATATTATGCATATAAAGACAGGAAATATTTCCCGGATGAGGAATATAAAGAGGGCAGGGGAGTTTGCCTTACCTATACGCTTTATACTGTATTGCACATGGCTGAAACAAATGAAAACACCGGTTTTTTTACCCAATGGCTTAAAAAAGAGCTGGAAAAGGGAAAGCTTTACGCATGGTACGACCCATATACATCGGAACCTGTACAACAACTTGAGAGCACAGCCGTATATGCTCTTGCCGCAATATACTCAAAGACCGTAGGAGAAGAGGAACTATGCCTTAAACTGATTGACAGAATGCTGGATTTTATGGTTGATGACATTAACTCCCCTTATTATGGAGGTTTTGGAGATGAAAAGACCTGTGAGTTTTATTCCTTTGACAACCTGACAGCCTTGTATGCGCTGGCATTAATAAATGATGCCAATGAATGAATAGCTGGAAAATGTATTTATTTTATTTCCAGCAGAGCCATGGTTATATCGTCAGCCAATTGAAGCGGCTTTTCCGGAGATGCAAATTTACTTGCCGCTTTATATATTTTACTAAGGACAGCATCAGGTCTTGACGTATCATTAAGAAGTATATTCAGAAGCCTTTCTTCACCAAACTGCTCACCTTCACTGTTCTTTAATTCTATCAACCCATCAGTATAAAGAAAAAGCCTGTCTTTCGGATTGAGGATTATGCTCCTGTCAGTGTATGAAGGCGTGTTAACCCAATTGCTTATTGGGACGCCCGGAACCCTTAACAATTCGAAGCGGTTATTACCAAAAACTATTGGGCAAACATTATGACCGGCATTTGAATATGTCATTTTCCTGTCTTTTAAATTAATTATCGCGTAAAATACAGTTATGTACATGTTGTTGCCAAGACTGGAGCAGTTGAATTTTTTATAAAGTCCTTCAAGGGCAGACGCCGGGGACAGTATTTCCCTGTTTATTGACGAGAACAAGAAAACTGTCAGCATTGACGCAGGGACTCCATGACCGGATACATCGGCTATATAAACTCCAATATGGTCTTCGTCAATAGCAAATATATCAATAAAATCACCTCCAAGCATTTCGCAGGACTCATAGAAATATGAAAAATTAATCCTTTCGTCAAAAAACTCGTCGGGAAGAAGGCTATACTGGAGTTTTTTTGCCATTTCAAGGTTGTTTTGAAGGTTTTTGTTATGCTCAATGATTTTCTGCTGCATTTGTTTCATTTGCGTAACATCACGTAAAACCTCGACCACTGCGATTATTTCACCGTTTTGGTTCCTTACGGGTGAACTCATTACTGAAAATATTCTGCCGTTTATTATTTCTTCTTTCTCGTGAGGATACCCGTTAAACACTGCTTTTCGGGATATACAGTTTTCACATGGAGCTTCTCTTCCTAAAAGTTCATAGCATTTTTTCCCGGGTGCATAACAATTGAGCGCGTCAGCCATAGCCTTGTTAAGAAAGATGATATTGCTGTTCTTGTCAAGAACTCTCACCCAGTCATACATGCCGTCTATTATTTCCAGGATAAACTTTATGTCTGAATTTTCTTCTCTAAAACCATTCGGACCAAAACTGAATGCCATAATGACACAGTATCTCCCCATGAAAATAAATTGTTTAATTTTATCATAACAAAATCGACAATCTGCATCAACATTCTTATAAAGTTATGCGAACGGAAAAACGCACAAAATAAATATAGACAATGCAAAGTACTGTTTACATGGGTAATTTTCTTAATTTTGTAATAATAAGACCATCCCCGGTAATACTAATATATCGAAACGGTATAGAAATATTAACGTGGATGCGGGAGATTGGGATGTTGCTAAAAAATGAACTGAAACAGCAATATATCAATGTTAACAGCCCTTCAGCGCTAAGCTGTTTTACAGACGCTTTGTACGCGTTATTATACAAGTGCATTAAAAACGGGTATAAGTCCATAGTATTTGTATGCATTGGTACCGACAGGTCGACCGGCGACAGCTTAGGTCCTCTTATCGGATATAAGATTCAAAATATTAAATACAAGAATGTCCATGTTTTTGGAAATCTTGAAACACCGGTCCATGCTAAAAACCTTGATGAAATCATGAAACATGTCTTTGAAAAATTTGAAAAACCATATGTCATAGCTATTGATGCTTGTCTTGGCCGCATGGAACATGTCGGGTACCTGACAATAGGGGAAGGGTCTATCAAACCTGGTTCAGGGGTTAATAAGAACCTTGCGCCGGTAGGCAATGCTTATGTAACGGGTATAGTGAACTTTGGAGGATTTATGGATTTTCTTGTGCTGCAGAACACCAGGTTGAGCATTGTAATGAAAATGGCAGACCTTGTTTCAATAGGAATCAGGTACGTCCTCTGGGAAATTGAACGAAATCCTGAGATTTCACCCATTTTGCACGGTTTTTATTCGTAAGCTTTCCAAAATGCAAATCTTATTATCAGACTTTTTTCTGTTTAATTATTATAATATAACAGGAGGCAAATTTTTGCCCTTTATATTGTGCGCCAAGTTGTGACGGGAGGGAATTTGTATGGGTAAAAAAGGCAATGTGGTGGTCGGAACGGTATTTATTATCATAGGCGGCGCAGTCTTGATGGAGAACATGGGAATACTGAACAAACTCTTTGGGATCAGAAGTTTATGGCAATTGATCGGACGTGGATGGCCTTCACTCTTTCTTATACTGCCTGGCATAATTTTTCATTGTGCATTTTTTTCAGGCAGAAACAGGAACCCGGGGTTGCTTGTACCGGGCGGGATACTTTTAGTCCTCGGAATAGTTTTCCAGATAAATATGCTTTTCGGAGGATGGCATATCCTTTGGCCTGGATATATCCTGGCCGTGGCAGTAGGCCTTTTTGAACTTTATTATTTTGGCACCAGGGACAGGGGACTTCTCATTCCTGTGGGCATACTTGCCGGACTTTCCTTTGTATTTTTTACGAGATTTACACTAAGCGAACTTTTCAACTTCGACATGAGCAGTTTTTTGGTACCTTTGATCTTCGTAATTATCGGTCTTTCTATATTATTCGGGGGGCGGAGCAATAAAAAAGTGTGACGCACAATGTATAGATACCGTTCATATAATTATATAAAACCTTAAAAAGCAAATTATGCAAAGAAGGTGTTGTTTATGAGCGGTATCACTATCAGGGAAAGGCTGGAATTCCTGAAAAACCGGGTGTATGAAGAATTAAACAAGTTGATGGCGGAAATAAACAGCGGGGAGTGTTTTTGCAACAACATTTTTCCACCTTCATACACAGAAACTGAAATATATTATAACGGCAGGCAATACATGCAAAAGTATAAGCCAACCAAGCACCAAAGGGCATATAAAAGGATAAAAACCAATTACTGCTATATGAAGTATAAGCATCCTGCCGGCTAAAAAGATACATAAGTATTGGCCGGGAACCGGCTTTGACGGTTGTTCCCGGCCAACTTGATTTGTTAATTTTTTGTTATATAATAAAAGCATATGGGTAATATTTATATAAATATTTTACAGGAGTGATAATAATGGATAAATATGTTTGCACTGCATGTGGTTATGTTTATGATCCGGCTGTAGGTGACCCTGATGGCAATATACCTCCAGGCACACCATTCGAAGATTTGCCTGAGGACTGGGTATGCCCGGTATGCGGTGTGGAAAAGGACATGTTTGAAAAAATGTAGTTTGGTAATAATGATATTGTAATATTTGCTGATTATGTTATAATAAATGTGGTTAAATCATTTTATTTTTTGTGGAACAACGGCGTTCCCAGAAAGGTTTGCCAAAACCTTGTGGGTGCGCTTTTTTGTTTTTGATGTTAAAAATAAGCCGAGGGAGTGTTACGGTATGCCGAAATATTCAAAAGATGATATTGTACGTATTGTAAGAGAGCAGGATGTTAAATTTATAAGATTGCAATTTACAGATATACTTGGAACACTCAAGAATCTTGCTATTACATCGGAACAGCTTGAAAAAGCCCTTGACAACAAATGCATGTTTGACGGCTCGTCCATTGAGGGATTTGTAAGGATAGAGGAGTCTGATATGTATTTGAGGCCTGATCCCAATACTTTTGTGATATTCCCATGGAGGCCTCAGGTAGGCAGGGTGGCCAGGCTTATATGCGATGTGTACAATCCTGACGGAACACCATTTGAGGGTGATCCCAGATATGTTCTCAAACGGGCTGTTAATAAGGCTGCCGAAATGGGGTTCGATATCTTTAACGTAGGGCCGGAGTGTGAATTTTTCCTCTTTCTTACCGACGATGAAGGCAATCCAACCACAAAAACACATGATAAAGGAGGCTACTTTGATTTAGGTCCCGTTGATTTGGGCGAAGATGCAAGGAGAGACATGGTGCTTGCCCTGGAAGAAATGGGATTCGAAATAGAAGCCTCCCATCATGAGGTTGCTCCGGGTCAGCATGAAATTGATTTCAAATACAATGACGCATTAAGCACTGCCGATGCGATTTTGACATTCAAGCTTGTGGTTAAGACGATTGCGCAAAGGCACGGACTTCACGCTACTTTTATGCCTAAACCGATTTTTGGGATTAACGGCTCAGGTATGCATGTAAATACTTCATTGTTCAAAAACGGCAAAAATGTATTCTACGATGAAAATGACCCCCTGCGGTTGAGCGAGTATGCATATTGGTTTATTGGAGGTCTGATGAAGCATATAAGATCAATAACGGCATTAACAAATCCGTTGGTTAATTCATACAAGAGACTTGTGCCGGGATATGAGGCGCCGGTTTATATTGCGTGGTCGGCCAAGAACAGGAGCCCTCTTATCAGGATACCGACTGCAGAAGGTGATTTTACAAGAGTTGAGCTAAGATGTCCCGACCCTGCATGCAATCCTTATCTTGCATTGGCGGCAATACTAACTGCCGGTTTGGATGGAATAAAAAACAAAATTCAGCCACCGCCGCCTGTTAACAGAAATATTTATGAGATGACCGAAGAGCAAAAAGCGAGTGAAGGTGTATATCAATTGCCCGCAAACCTTAAGGAAGCGGTCGAGGAAATGAGTAAAAGCGAGCTTGTAAGGGAGGTTCTTGGAGATCACATTTTTAATAAATATATTGAAGCGAAAACGAAAGAATGGAATGACTATACCAGCAAAGTAACCCAGTGGGAAATTGACCAATATCTGAAGAAATACTGAGAGGTGCTGACCGCCGTTAACGAGTGCCACATAGTTGTAGGGACCGGTTAATAAAATATAGGGAATGGATGTTAAACCGTTCCCTATATTTATTTTATGTTTAAGGAGGGCATGCCGTGAGTAAATACAAACCTTTAATAGGTGTAACTCCGTTTTACGATTACGAGAAGAAAATTACCTATATTAAGCATGGGTACATGGAAGGCATCGCTGAGGCCGGAGGGCTGGGGGTGCTCCTGCCCTTGATGCAGAAAGAGGATGAATTAGCGGACATATGTAAAAGGCTTGACGGATTTCTCATTTCTGGTGGACCTGACATTGATGCAGGGCTTTTTGGCGAGGAAAACCTGCCTTTCAACGGAGAAATTTCACCCCTTAGGGATTCGTTGGAAATATTCATTGCCAGGGAGGCTATAAGAAGCGGCAAGCCTATATTGGGAATCTGCAGAGGTATTCAGGTGCTCAACGTTGCGTTGGGAGGGACATTATATCAGGACATCTATTCACAGATTAAAAACAAAGTTTTGATAAAGCACTCCCAGAATGCGCCAAAATGGTATCCTACGCACTGTATTGCCGTTGAAGAGGGTTCAAAGGTATGGACGGTATATAAGCGGGAACGCGTATGTGTAAATTCATTCCACCATCAGGCAATAAAGGATGTGGCAGACGGCTTCCTGGTGACTTCAAGGACTTCTGACGGCATAATTGAATCAATAGAGCATGCGAAGCACGTATTTGCCGTAGGGGTCCAATGGCATCCTGAGCTTATGTGGGAGAAGGACAAACAGCATTTGGGGCTTTTTACGAAATTTATAGAAGCTGCGGCTGTTTTTTCAGCGGGGAAGTGACATGCTAATGATATATGTGTTAAAATAATGGCGGTTAACATTACCTCGAAAGTGCGTGAAATGTGCATAAAAAGGAGGCAGAAAAGCATGTGGCTTAACAATGTTTTGAAAACAATCAGTGACTTTTACAACGCTTTGCCAAGGCCTTTAATGGATTTGATCAAAATTGTATTAATAATTTTGATTACTGCAGGAGCAGTAAAAGTTGGAAGTTTTATTATTAAAAGGGTCCTAGACAAGCAGAAAACTCTCAGGAATATAGACGTAAAAAAGGTTGATACGATGTCCAGCCTTCTTATTAGCATATTCAAGTATGCAGTATATATATTGTCAGGAGTTGTAATTCTGACAGATGTTTTTAAAATGACTTCTGTTTTAGCTGCGGCAGGTGTTGGTGGCATAGCTATCGGTTTTGGGGCCCAAAGCCTTATAAAAGACATTATTTCAGGCATGTTTATTGTGATGGAGGATCAGTATGCTGTAGGAGACCTTATAACGGTTGGCGATATGACAGGTACAGTGGAGCAGCTTGAGCTCAGGGTGACGAAACTGCGCAACTTTAACGGGGACTTATATATAATCCCGAACGGTGAAATAAAGAAGGTAATAAACCATACGCGTGGGAACAGGGCTGTAATTGTAGACGTTCCAATAGCTCACAGCGTGGACATTGACAAAGCGTTTGCCGTGGCCGAAGAAGTCTGCAGCGATGTGGCAAAAGAGTTTGACGCGATTGTTGAGAAGCCCAGAGTGCTGGGAATTACAGAGTTGAGGGATAGAAACCTGAATCTCAGGATTTTTGCCAGAACGCGGCCGGACACCCAGGGGGAGGTAGAAAGGCGGATAAGAAAGCTAATAAAGGAAAGGTTCAGCAAGGAGGATATTGCTTTCATATAAAACAGATTTTGTTATGGATAATGGTTTTGGAGGGAGGAGAAGTTCATGCCGGGTAAGTTTCACCTTGGTGATATTGTGGAACTGAAAAAACAACATCCCTGTGGAAGCAAGCAGTGGGAAGTATTGAGAACAGGAGCCGATTTCAGGATAAAGTGTCTGGGATGCGGGCATCAAGTCATGCTTCCCAGGCCAAAATTTGAAAAGAGCGTGAAAAAGGTGTTAAAGTCTTATTTCGAAACAGGCCAGGAAGACCAGGAGTAAGTGGAATAAAACAGGGGCAGGCATTCATTAATAAAACGAGAACAGGTATTCATTTAAAATAAAAAGGCGCTTAGGCGCTTTTTTTGTATTTTTTTCAAATTTGTTGAAATAATAAGGTTTGTAGTAATATTAGCAAAGCAGTACAACACAAATTTGAAAAAGAGGTTGATAAAATTGTTCGATGACAGACGTAAAAGTGACTTTTTCAAAATTGTCATGACGGCTGTACTTTCAGCGCTGACAGTAGGGTTGTTTTTATTCTTTGTAACCGGTTACTTTGGGATGTATTCAAATCCGCCTGCTGTCCCGCCGGTGGAGAACAGAACTGAAGCGCCGAAACCACAGCAGATTGTTGCTGAAACAACCACCACTGAAACACCTGTGGCCGCTTCAGTGGCAAAAAGCGCTACAGCAGGGGTAGTAGGGATTTCAGTCCTCAGGGTTGACAGGAACTCGATATTTGACAGTAATGCAGCTGAAAAATGGGGCATCGGTTCGGGTGTGGTAGTAAGCAAAGATGGATATATTCTTACCAACCATCATGTTGCAGGAGGCAGAAATAAAAGGATTATTGTATCTTTTGCAGACGGGAAGGAACTTGACGGCGTGACGGTCTGGTCCGATCCTGTATTGGATCTTGCTGTGGTAAAGGTAAACGCAAAAGGTTTGACCACAATTCCGCTTGGCGACGCAAATACGCTCCAGGTCGGAGAACCGGCTATAGCCATTGGAAACCCGCTTGGGCTGCAGTTTCAAAGGACTGTAACCTCGGGAATAATCAGCGCTTTAAACAGGACTATACAAATTGAAACCGGGGAAGGTCCGAACTACATGGAGGACCTGATACAGACTGATGCCAGCATAAACCCTGGAAACAGCGGTGGTCCGCTGTTAAATTCAAAGGGAGAGGTAATAGGCATTAACACAATAAAAGTTGCAAGCGCTGAAGGTATTGGATTTGCGATACCAATAAACGTCGCTGTGCCGATAATTAAACAATTTACAGAAAACGGCAGTTTCAAAGAACCGTATATGGGCATATTTGCATATGACCGGGAGGTTATCCCGTACCTGGAAGACGATATAGAACTCGACAGCGGAATATATGTGGTTAATGTAGATACGAGCGGGCCGGCATATAATGCGGGGATTCGCGTTGGATGTATTATCAAGCAGGTTGACGAAATTGAAATAAATACAATGATGCAGCTTCGAACATATATATATTCCAAAAAACCAGGCGATATCATCAACGTCACGCATCTTGACAGAAAGAGCAATAAATTGGTTACAATCCCTATTAAGCTGGCCGAAAAAGAAAAGGATGGACTAATAACCAGATAGGCAGGAGCTCGCGGGGTTCCTGTCTGATATTTTGCTGTTACGTGTATAAATATTGGATTATATGGGAAAATTATACTAAAAGACATTTAGGAGGCTCTGTAAAATGGCTAAGATATCAAACAATGAAAATATGAGTGAATTTGAAAGGACAATAAGGGAGTATTTAAGGCAGGGAAGAGCAAGGCTTGCAAATGAACTGGCCGGCACAAGGGAGGCAATAAAGCTTATTGCAAAAGAAAAGACCAGGGATTTTATCAAAATAATGGACAAGGGGCTTGATAAAGAAGAAAGGGAATTCTTAAGTGAACTCATAGTTGCAAGCATGTGCCAGTCTTTTTGCTATGGCTATGGAATAGGGAAAATAGAAGGCAGAACAGATAAAAAGGTGTATCTGTGACGCCTTTGCCGCAAAACTTAAAAAACCGCATTCATTTAAAAAAT
Organism: Clostridiaceae bacterium; assembly: GCA_012840535.1. GTDB lineage: Bacteria > Bacillota > Clostridia > Acetivibrionales > DUMB01 > DULF01. The sequence continues at coordinate 57,638 of DULF01000095.1, read as the reverse complement.
TCCATTTGACATGTGTGACATAATGGTGTTATAATTAACCTTGTTTTGAAAAACGCATTCGGGCGCTTAGCTCAGCTGGGAGAGCATCTGCCTTACAAGCAGGGGGTCATAGGTTCAAGCCCTATAGTGCCCACCAAAAAGAAGAGGGATTTCAGTACCTGATGGTATTGAAATCTTTTTTTATGTCAAGGCTGCCATCCTTGTATGTATCCACCGCCAGGAAAGAAGCCCGGAAACGCGGCGCGACACTGTTTGGATATAAAGGAACTATAGAGTTCGACTGGTACAGGGACGAGGTTAAGGTGTATATGCACCATACACCAATAACAAGAAGCTATAAATTTGATTCGAGCGTCATGGCGCATTTTGGCGGTGATTCAGTGCTTGCGTACAATTTTATAAATGTTATGCGCGGAAAAGAGAAATCCATTGCTCCCTTGGAGGCCGGAATACTCAGTTCACGGATGTGTATAAAGGCTAAAGAATCATCTCTGAAAGATGAGTTTGTCGATATCTAACAGCTTAACTATGCTGCAAAAGGCCTCAAATGGCTTTTTGCAGCGAATAATTTTCCCCGTTTTTACCATGTTTTTTTCATTAATAGGTGTTGACAGTTAACCAAACGTCGTGCTATTATATTATAGCGGTTGACGAATTAAATATTTTTGCTGGCGTAGCTCAGCAGGTAGAGCAGCTGACTTGTAATCAGCAGGTCGGGGGTTCGATTCCGTCCGCCAGCTCCAAGGAAAAGACTCCGGTAGTGGAAACGCCGGAGTCTTTTCATATTGTTGATGCAATAAGGCATAACCGAACCCCCCCAAAATATTGACAAATAAAGAACCAGATGGTATTATAAAATTAATTGAATAATTAATGCAGAGATTTGGAGACGCATTGGAATAAAGGGTTTTATGACCCTGTATCTGATGCGTCTTTTTAATTCTGCAAGAGGGGATTCAGAATGTATGATATAGTGATAATAGGTGCGGGAATAGTCGGCGCGATGACAGCAAGGGAGCTTTCTAAATATCTCTTGTCTGTTTGCATTCTTGATAAGGAAAGCGATGTTGCCATGGGAGCAACCAAAGCAAACAGCGCTATCATACATGCAGGATATGATCCAAAGGAAGGTACTTTGAAAGCAAGGCTTAATGTTTTAGGATCTGAAATGATGCCCCAGATAGCTGAAGAACTTGGCGTAAGATATATAAATAACGGTTCCCTTGTTATAGGTTTTAATGATGAAGATGCAGAAAAAATAAAAACTCTTTACCGCCGCGGCATAGCAAACGGCGTCAAGAAGCTTGCGTTGCTTGATAAGGACGAACTTCTGAACCTGGAGTCTAATATATCAAAAAATGCGGTTTGTGCATTATATGCGCCAACCAGCGGAATTACATGCCCTTATGAGCTTGCGATTGCAGCAATAGGAAATGCTATGGACAACGGCGTTGATTTAAAGCTTAATTTTAAAGTGGAGGAAATAAAAAAGAATGAAGATGGGTATGAAGTAATATCATCATTTGAATCTGTCAAAGCAAAATACATTATAAATGCGGCAGGCCTTTTCGCGGATGACATTGCAAAAATGGCCGGCGATACAAGCTTTAGCATCCATCCCAGAAAGGGTGAGTACTTGCTTTTGGATAAAGAATGCGGCAGCCTGGTGTCCCATACCATATTCGGAACTCCCACCGAAAAAGGCAAAGGAATTCTTATTACCCCTACCGTTGACGGAAATCTCCTCTTAGGTCCAACCTCTGTTGATATAACGGATAAGACGGATACCTCAACGACCTTTGATGGAATCGAAACAATATTGTCACAGGTGAATAAATATGTGAACAGTATCCCCTTCAACAGGGTAATAACTTCATTCAGCGGCCTTAGGGCAGTAGGCGGCACAGGGGATTTCATAATAAAATTCAGTAATGATAATTTTATAAGTGTGGCGGGAATTGAATCGCCGGGGCTTTCTGCGGCTCCCGCAATTGCCCGGTATGTAGCCGGGATGCTTAAAGAAACAGGTATCAGGCTTGAGAAAAAGAAAAAATTTAATCCATATCGAAAATCCATGCACTTTTTTAAAAATTTATCTGATGAGGAGAAAAACAGGCTTATCAGGGAAAACAGAAAATACGCCAGGATAGTATGCAGATGCGAAATGGTTAGTGAAGGAGAAATTATAGATGCAATACGGTCAAACCCAAAGGCAACAAACTTAGATGCCGTAAAGCGCCGTACAAGAAGCGGAATGGGACGTTGCCAGGGCGGATTTTGCTCGCCGTATATTTTAGACATATTGTCTGAAGAACTAAAAATACCTGTCGAGCATATAACAAAATCAGGCGGAGCTTCGAATATTATCATTGGCAGAACAAAAGGTGGAGAGCAATGGTAAAAAGTACTGATTTGGTCATAATCGGCGGCGGTCCTGCGGGAATGAGCGCCGCAATAAGTGCTTATAATAACGGAATACGTGATATTTTAATACTGGAGAGGGCTGAAACCCTCGGTGGAATCCTGCAGCAATGCATTCATAACGGCTTTGGGATTCACAAATTCAATGAGGAGCTAACAGGGCCTGAATATTCGTGGAGATATGAAAAACAGATTCTAGAATTAAAGATACCTTATAAATTAAACACCATGGTAACTGAATTTACTAGAGACAAGATTATCACGGCAGTCAATGAGCAGGACGGGATATTCAAAATTAAAGCGAAAGCGGTTATTCTTGCCACGGGCTGCAGGGAACGCCCGAGAGGTGCATTGAATATTCCCGGCACGCGACCGTCCGGCATATTTACGGCGGGAACAGCCCAGAAGTATATTAACATCAAGGGATATATGCCGGGGAAAAGTGTTGTTATTCTCGGCTCAGGCGATATTGGGCTGATTATGGCAAGACGCATGACCCTGGAGGGTGCGGAAGTAAAGGCGGTTTGTGAGATAATGCCGTATCCGGGGGGACGGGCAAGAAATGTTGAGCAATGCCTTAACGATTTTAACATTCCCCTGAAATTAAGCCATACTGTTGTTGAAATACATGGAAAGCATCGGCTGACAGGCGTGACAATAGCTAAAGTCGATGAAAATAAAAAGCCGGTTCCGGGTACTGAAGAATACATATCTTGTGACACATTGCTCCTGTCAGTGGGTCTCATTCCAGAAAATGAACTTGCAAAATCCGCAGGAATTGAATTGGACAGCGTTACAGGTGGGGCGGTTGTGGACCAGAACAGGCAGACATCAGTCAAAGGCATTTTTGCCTGTGGGAACGCGCTTCATGTTCACGATTTGGTCGATTATGTTTCCGAGGAGGCTGAAATTGCAGGGAAGTCAGCAGCGGATTACATAAAGAATAATGGAATGAGTCCGGGGAGTTTTGCAAGGAATATTATAATTAAAACCGGCGGCGGGATACGGTATACCGTTCCCCGGAAGATCACTTCGATTACTGATGCAAAAATATATTTCAGGACATCAGGCATCTATAGAAATGCAAAAATCAGTATCAAAGAAGGCGAAAGAGTTGTTGCCTCAATCAAAAAGAAAAGAGTTGTACCTGCAGAAATGGAGATGATAAAGCTTACCGGAGACAATATCAGGGAGATTAAAGGAGGTATCGTAACTTTTGAATTGGAGGGATTGCATGATTAAAAACCTGACCTGCATAATATGTCCGATAGGTTGTAATATAGAGGTAGAAATAAAAAAAGGGGAAATTGTAAGCATCAAAGGGTATTCATGCAAAAGAGGGGAAGAATACGCAAAAAGTGAGTGTAAAAACCCTTTAAGAACAATAACTACAACAGTTTTCACGATTGACGGAAAGGTTCTGCCGGTTAAAACCGATAAACCTGTCCCTAAAGAAAAACTGTTTGATTGCATGAAGGCTATTAAATCCACAAAAGTATCATTGCCTATTGAAATCGGCAAGGTTATAATAGAAAATATTGAAGGCACTGGTTCAAATGTTATTTCTACAAATAACATGAGGTGATGTCATGGTTGATCTTGAAGCAAGCCCGGTTATTGCAGCGGTGCGGACAAAAGAAGATTTTGATTTTGCGGTTGATTCACCTGTAAAGATTATATTTTTATTGCAATCAAATATACTGACCCTGAAGGAAATGGTGGAACACGCGCACGAAAAACATAAAAACATTTTTGTTCATATAGATTTTACAGAGGGAATTGAAAAGGACAGAGTTGGCATTGAATATGTAGCAAGATGTGGTGCTGACGGAATTATCAGCACAAGGGCAAATGTAATTAAGCTTGCGAAAGAATGCAACCTGATAACGATTCAACGGTTTTTTATAGTTGACTCGCATTCAATTGACACCGCTATTGAATCCATTAAATCTTCAAAGCCTGACATGATAGAAATTATGCCCGGGATATTGACAAGAGTAATCTCTGTTTTTAAAAGCAAGGTGAAAGTTCCTGTTATAACCGGCGGGCTCATTGAAATGAAATCAGATATTATTGATGCGCTTAAAGCGGGCGCTGCAGCAATTTCAACTACAAAGAAAGAGTTGTGGTTAGAGTGAAAAAGCTTAAAAACAAAAGATTGTTTCTGCTTGATATGGATGGCACAATATATATTGACAACACGCTTTTTGATGGAACGTTGGATTTTCTTAATTATGTGAAAAGTATAAACGGGAAGTACATGTTCCTTACCAACAACTCATCCAAGAGTGTGGAAAAATATGTTGAAAAACTTGAAGGATTGGGGATATCTGCCGGAGAAGAAGATTTTTTTACATCGACAGATGCCACAGTTTTGTATTTACATAAAAATTATCCCGCAAAAAAAATTTATGCGTTTGGAACCAAAGCGTTTAAACAACAATTGAAAAACAGCGGAATTAATGTCGTTGACACCCTACAGGATGATATTGACTGCCTTGTCATTGGGTTTGATACTGAACTGACCTTTCAGAAGCTGGAGGATGCTTGTATTCTGCTTAACAGAGGTGTTGATTACATAGCAACGAATCCGGATTGGGTATGCCCCACCTGGTACGGGTATGTTCCGGACTGCGGCTCTGTATGTGAAATGTTGTACCGTGCTACAAAGAGACGTCCGGTTTTTATAGGCAAGCCTGAACCGGCAATGGCTTTACTGGCTATTGAAAAAAGCGGCTTTACACCCGAGGAAACCCTTATGATAGGTGACAGAATCTATACAGACATCGCCTGCGGCAAAAATGCCGGAATAAGTACAGCCCTTGTTTTAAGCGGTGAAGCGACTCTGGCTGATGTTGAGGAAAGCAGCGTAAAACCTGACTTTATTTTTGGCAGCATAAAAGATATATATGAAGCACTGAAAGAATAAATGAAAATATTGGAGGAATTATGATGAATATAAAGGAAATACAGGATTCACTGAAAAACTGTCCCTGCGGAAGGAAGCACGAGACAAATATCCTTGCGGTGGAAATCGGAAGGGGGTTAATTAACAAAACAGCCGAAATTTTAAGCACAAACGGTTTCCCGAAGAACATACTGGTTGTAGCCGATAAAAACACATTGTCGGCAGCCGATGGCATTCTGGATATACTTGCGGATGGCGGATATAAGCATACTTTAAAGCTGTATGACAACCTTCGGGTTGCGCATATGTCCGATGTAAATACATTGATGGAACTGAGCGCAAATGTTGACGGTATCCTTGCTGTAGGCAGTGGCTCAATTTGCGATATCTGCCGTCTTGCTGCAGCACGCGCAGGTAAGGATTTTGCAATCTTTGCAACCGCACCGTCCATGGACGGCTTTGCATCAGACTCAGCGCCTATTATCAACGGCAATTTTAAAATATCATATCCGGCATGCAGCCCCAAAGTTGTTATCGGAGATACCGATATTTTGGCAGCGGCTCCCGTTGAACTGAAAGCAGCCGGCTTTGGGGATATGATTGCGAAATACATCGCTATTGTGGACTGGAAGATTTCCACTATGACCACCGGTGAATATTACTGCGAAAATGTTGCGAATTTGACAATCGAAGCCCTTAAAAAAATTGTTTCGATGGTGGATTCCGTAACAAAGAACGACCCTGAAACTGCGGGTGCAATTATGGAAGCGCTGGTATTGACAGGACTTGGAATGAGCTTTACCCATAATACCCGCCCTGCATCCGGCGCTGAACATGTAATTTCCCATTTCTGGGAGATAAAAAAGCTGGAAAAAGGGGAGCTGTCAGATTATCACGGGAAAAAAGTCGGAATTGCCACGCTTTTAACTGCAAAAACTTATCATATGCTCACAGAGTCGCAAGTTGATATTGGAGAGGAAAACTTGGACTGGGAGGAAATTTATCGCGCATACGGCGAAAACTTCATCGAGGATGTAAAAAAGGTGAACAACCCCACGGTTACAACCAAAACCTCGCCTGAAATTATAAGGGAACGCTGGGGAGATATCTGCAAACTTATAAAAACAGAACTGCCTTCATATGAGGATATGCTTAAACTTTTGAAAAGAGCAAAGGCGGCAACAAAAATCAGTGAAATTGACGTATCGTACGATTTATGCTTGCAGGCGCTGAAATATCATGCTTATATGCGGCACAGGATGACATTGATGAGACTGATACCCATGATTAAAAAAGATTTTGATTTTGATGCGGTGATCAGGGAGGTAATGTGAAGCATAAGGAAGAAGGCTGATGTTATTCACAAATTTGTCTCAGCTAATTTGACATGATTAACCTCCGAGAAGGGTTTTTAAATTTTTTATAGAATTTAATTAAATACAAATTTAATTAAATTCTATTTAAATGTGAGATATACTTGCATAGCAAGTTATAATTTAAGTTGATGGAGGTATTTTATGTTAACGAATATTGAAGTTCAGAAAATTCTTCCACACAGGTATCCATTCCTGCTGGTTGATAAAGTTGTTGAAGTAGAGCCTGGAAAGAAAACTGTAGCTGTAAAAAATGTAACTGTCAATGAACCGTTTTTTCAGGGACATTTCCCGGGAAATCCCATTATGCCAGGCGTTTTAATAGTTGAAGCTCTTGCTCAGGCTGCCGGTATTGCAGTTGCCATACAGGATGAGAGCAGGAATAAGCTCGGTGTCTTTGCAGGCATAGAGTCTATGAAGTTTAAGAAACAGGTAGTTCCGGGCGACACGCTTATCCTTGAAGCTGAAATCCTGGCAAATAAAATGGGAGTGGTTAAAGCAAAGGTTAAAGCGTCAGTTGACGGACAAACAGCAGCCGAGGGAGAAATCAGGTTTGCTATGGTGAGCATAGATAAATGATAAGTTCACTAAAACAAATGGATAAACGAGAACGTAAAATCAAAAGGAGATGCATGTTAAGCCATGGCATCTCCTTATTGTGTGCACAGCTTTTCAGCTTACAGCCATAACATTGGTTCTGTTGCTAAGATACAACTCTCCTACTTTATATATATCACCTGCACCCATTGTTATAATAAGGTCTCCCGGTGAGACATTATCTTCAAGGTATTTGACAATGTTATTGAATCCGCTGATATATATGGCCTTATGATTCGGAGAATTTGCATTTATTCTGTCTGCCAGCACTTTTGAATGTATTTCACCGTTGTCTACTTCTCTTGCTGCATAAATGTCAGCCACTATTACTGTATCTGCGTCAGCGAAAGCCTTGGCAAACTCTGCTAATAGGGTTTTGGTCCTTGTATAAGTATGTGGCTGAAATACACACCAAATTTTTGAGTGGGACGAATTTCTTGCTGCCTTTAGGGTAGCTTTGACCTCGGACGGATGATGAGCGTAATCATCAATTACTTTTATATTGTTTAATATACCTTTCAGCTCAAAGCGCCTGTGTGTGCCATAAAAGTTATTGAGTCCCAGCCTTATTGAATCGGCGCTGCAGCCAATGGTGTAACATGCGGCTGATGCAGCCAAAGCATTGATTACATTATGGACTCCGGGCACATTCAGTTTAATTTCGGTAACTTCCTTGTCATTATGTACAAGTTTAAAGGAAGCGCATCCCAGGGAATCGTATGCTATATCTTTTGCGGTCCACATGGCATCGCTGGATTTTATACCGTAAGTAACCTTATTGCAATGTATTTTATCCAGAACCGACGACACATTAAGGTCATCTATATTGGCAACCACGTATCCGTCTTCAGGAACAAGCGAGGCAAATTTCAGGAAAGTCTGCTTTACATGCTCTATGCCGGTAAAAAAGTCTGCATGGTCGTATTCAATATTATTTATGATTGCCATAAACGGGGAGAACTTTAAAAAGCTTTCATAATACTCACAAGCTTCTGCCACGAAATATCTGCTGTTGCCTATTTTTGTAGTACCGCCTATAGAGTCAAGCTCACCGCCTATATGAATTGTCGGATTTAAACCTGATTCAAGCAGAATCACGGATATCATGGAAGTGGTGGTCGTTTTTCCATGAGTGCCTGATACTGCAATACTATAGGGATATTTTTTCATAATCAGTCCCAAAAGGGTTGCTCTGTCTATTACAGGAATATTCAATTTTCTGGCTTCCACAAGTTCGGGATTGTTTTCTTTGACTGCTGCAGTATAAACAACGAGGTCTGCGTTATGTACATTTTCCTTGCTGTGGTGTGGAACCACTGCTGCTCCGAGCTGCCTGAGCTTTTGCGTCAAATTGGATTCCCTGATATCCGATCCGGAGACTTTAAAACCGAGGTTTAAAAGGATTTCAGCCAGGCCGCTCATACTTATGCCACCTATGCCTATAAAATGTATATGTTTAATTCCAGGTAATTCAAGAAGATTAAGTCCTTCCAACTCAAAACACCTCTTCGGGGTAATTTAAAATTTGAAAAATAACTCACCAAATACAATAATACATTATTATAACCAAAAAGTAAAATTTCAAAAAATACTAAAATATACAATATTTATTATATGACATTTTTTTTATTTTTATTATATTATTTTGCGATTTAAATTATAATAAATGTTCTCATGCATAAATATTTGTTTTATAATATAGAAGGTACACTTGTGAATTGAGGGATTAGAATGCTCAAAATGCACAGAAGCGAACGTATGGTTATGCTTACCAAAATACTGTCCGATTCTCCGGGAAAGGTATTTACGCTGGGTTACTTTTCTGAAATGTTTGGAGTTGCGAAGTCAACCATCAGCGAGGATATTGATATTCTTGAAAGCACTTTCAGGAATTTTGAATTAGGTTTTATAAAAACAATTCCTGGCGCATCAGGAGGAGTCATATTTATTCCGTCCCTCGGTACTGAAAAAACAAAAGACTTACTGAATTTTTTATGCAGGGAGCTGGAAAAGAAAGAGAGAATACTTCCCGGCGGATATCTTTATATGCTTGATATTATTTATAATCCTGAAATAGTTTCAAATATTGGGCGTATATTTGCAGGAGAATTTTTTTCACGAGATGTTGATTATGTGGTGACAGTCGAAACAAAAGGCATACCCCTGGCTTTTATTACAGCAAAGTATATGAACGCTCCTCTTGTTATTGTCAGGCATTATAGTGAAGCGACGGACGGCGCGTCAGTTAACATAAATTATGTTTCGGGATACTCCAAAAAGGTACAGACGATGGTGCTTTCTATAAAAGCGTTGAAAAGAAATTCCAGGCTCCTTTTTATAGATGATTTTATGAAAGGTGGCGGAACTGCCAAAGGAATTGTTGAGCTGGCAAAGGAATTTGACTGTGAAGTTGCGGGCATCGGAGTCCTGATAAAAACAGCTGAACCTGAAAAAAAGCTGGTAGATGATTATTTTTCCATTTTAACTCTTGATAATGTCAATGAAGCAGATGCTACCGTAAAAATATCACCAAGTGAGAGGTTTAACTATTAACTTTACTTTATTAACCGCTTCATGTTTAAAAATATAATTAACTTAATAGTGCATAAATTATTGAGAAATTTATTAAATTAAGAAGGAAAAAGCGTTTTTGTATAGAATATATAAAAGTAAGGGAAACGTACATAAAATAACGGAAGGTGGTAACATCTATGGAGATTACAGATGTCCGCATTAGAAGAATCGACGTAGAAGGAAAAATGAAGGCAGTTGTTTCTGTTACCTTTGACAATGAATTTGTCGTCCATGACATAAAAGTTATAGAGAGTCAAAACGGACTATTCATTGCAATGCCGAGCAGAAAAACTCCTGACGGTGAATTTAAAGATATTGCACACCCGATAAACGCTGCTACAAGGGAGAAAATACAAACAGCAATTTTGCAGAAGTATGAATCTACTATAGCAGTTGAAGAATAGGAAAAAAGACACTTATTTTTAATAAGTGTCTTCATTTTGCGCTGAGAAGTATATTGTTGTATTTTGAGAAAACAGGACTTAGTCTCTGTTTTTTTGTTTTACCTGACGGTAAAACAGGTTATAGGTAATGGGTGTTACCTAACGGTAAGGGGTTATAGGTTATGGTTTGGAGGTTTTATAATAGCCTCTTTTTTATTCAGTTAAATTTTCAATTTTTTACCACTTGCCTGAACCCTTTGCCCGCCGTAAGACTGACTATAGCTTTCTTCCCTGTTCCCCTTTACCCCTTACCTCATACCCATTACCCGCCGTAAGGATTTTATATTGAAAAAATAAAAAAAAAATGAGAAAATAAACCTTGGATAGGGGGCGTGGTTTTATGGAACATCTTATGGCAATAATTCTTGCAGCTGGTGAAGGCAAGAGGATGAAATCAAAAAATTCAAAAGTGGCACACAAGATTTGCGGCAAATCACTCATCGAGTGGGTTTATGACGCGGTATCCGGTGCAGGCATAGATGAGACCATATTAGTTGTAGGACATAGAGCGGACCAGGTAAAAGAATGTATGGGTGGCAGGGTAAAGTATGCTGTTCAGAACCTGCAGCTCGGCACGGGACATGCGGTAATGCAGGCGGAAGAATACTTGAGAGGCAAGGAAGGATATGTGTTTGTGTTGTACGGGGATACTCCGTTAATAACTGCAGAAACCATATCCGGCTGCATTGATTTACATAAAAAGAACGGTAATGCAGTAACCGTTGTAACTGCAGACTTTGACGATCCAACTGGTTATGGAAGGATTGTCAGGGATGAATATGGAAATGTTGTCAAGATTGTCGAAGAGCGCGATGCCTCGGATGAAGAAAAGAGGATAAAAGAGATAAATTCCGGGCTTTATTGCTTTACAATAAGGCCTCTTTTGGAATCGTTGAAAAAGTTGACCAATGATAATGAGCAGGGCGAGTTTTATATAACAGATACCATTAGGATCCTGATAAATGAAGGGTTTAAAGCAGGGGCTATGAAACTTGAGAACCCTGCCGAGATACTTGGAATAAATGACAGAGTCCAGTTATATCAGGCATCTGAACTTATCAGAAAGCGGATACTTGAGAAACATATGAAATCCGGGGTAACGATTATAGACCCGGCTTCCACATACATAGATGAAGGTGTGAAAATCGGGATTGACACGGTTGTCTATCCGGGTACAATTATTGAGGGAAGCACTGTAATTGGCGAAGATTGTATAATAGGGCCAAACAGCAGGCTGGTTGACGCGAAAGTAGGAAACGGCACAGAGATAAACAGCTCTGTAATACTTAACAGCACAATAGGAAATGATGTACGTGTCGGACCTTTTGCATATATCAGACCTGAAAGTGTTATAGGCAATAATGTGAAAATAGGTGATTTTGTGGAAATAAAGAAATCCGTGGTGGGAGACAAGACTAAAATACCCCATCTTGCGTATATAGGCGATGCTGAAATAGGAAAAAATACAAATATAGCATGCGGCGTAATAACTGTCAATTATGACGGAAAAAAGAAAAGCAAGACAATTATCGGGAATAATTCATTTGTAGGATGCAATGTGAACCTTATTGCGCCTGTTGAGGTTAAAGATAATTCATATATTGCCGCAGGCTCAACAATAACCGAAGAGGTTCCGGAATATGCTCTTGCAATTGCCAGAGAACGCCAGGTTATAAAAGAAAACTGGGTAATAAAAAGAGGTATGGAAAGAAAATAGCAAAGGAGTATTATGAATGAATATCCATGGTAAAGATATCAAAATATTTGCGGGAAACTCCAACAGGGAATTGGCTGAAGAGATAGCGCGCAAAATCGGACTGCCTTTAGGGCTTGCAACTGTCGGGAAATTCAGCGATGGGGAGATCGAGGTTAATATAGGTGAATTGGTCAGAGGCTGTGATGTATTTATAATTCAGTCTACATGTCCTCCGGTTAACGATAATCTCGTGGAATTGCTTATTATGATTGATGCTCTGAAAAGGGCTTCAGCAGGCCGTATAACAGCGGTAATACCGTATTATGGTTATGGAAGGCAGGACAGGAAATCAAAAGCCAGGGACCCTATTTCCGCAAAGCTGGTAGCAAACCTCATAACCGTTGCCGGAGCAGACAGAATACTTACTATGGATTTACATGCACCGCAGCTGCAAGGGTTTTTTGATATTCCTCTTGACCATTTGCTTGGCGGTCCGATTATTGCCCAGTACTTTGTGGAAAAATTCGACAGGCTGGATGATGTTGTAGTTGTGTCACCTGACGTAGGAGGCGTCACCAGGTCGAGAAAGATTGCAGGGCGCCTTGATGTCCCGCTGGCTATTATAGATAAGAGAAGGCAGAAGGCTAATGTAAGCGAAGTTATGAATATTATCGGTGACGTTAAAAACAAGAAAGCGATACTGGTTGACGACCTGATAGATACGGCGGGAACCATTGTCAATGCTGCAAATGCATTGAGAGAAATAGGAGCCAAAGAAGTATACGCATGTTGCACCCATGCTGTTCTTTCAGGCCCGGCTATAGAGAGGATAAGCAATTCGGAGATTAAAGAACTTGTTACATTAAATACAATTCCTCTTCCGAAGGAGAAGCAAATTGACAAGATAACTGTCCTTTCAGCTGCAGCGATATTTGCTGAAGCCATCGAAAGGATATATGGGGATATGTCTATCAGCAAACTCTTTACACAGCAAGATTAGCCAAAAGCTGCAAGTTTTGCAGCTTTGGACATATATAGCGAGGAGGAAAAGAGTGGAGGATTTTTTTTTAATTGCAGGTCTTGGAAATCCGGGGAAAAAATATGATAATACAAGGCATAATGTTGGTTTTGACACCATAGATATGCTGTCGTATAAATTTGGCATTAAAGTTAATAAGCTTAAATTCAAAGCCCTTACAGGGGAGGGTTCCATAGAGGGGAAAAGGGTGCTGCTTTTGAAACCGCAGACCTTTATGAATCTTAGCGGGGAAAGCGTCAGGGAAGCAGTAGAATGGTACAAACCGTCCCTTAACAACCTGATAATTATTTATGACGATATAGATATACCTCTTGGAAAGATAAGGGTGAGGGCAAAGGGAAGCGCCGGCAGCCATAACGGGATGAAATCCGTAATATACCAGATACAATCCGATGAATTTCCAAGGGTTAGAATCGGAATAGATAAGCCCCCTGAGAACTGGGATTTGGCTGATTATGTATTAAGCAAGTTTAATGAGCAGGAAAGGGAGGTAATAGATAATAGTATAAAAAGGGCTGCGGAAGCTGTTGTAACTATAATTAAGTCAGGTACTGAGGCAGCCATGAATTTATATAACGGGTAAGGTCCATGAATTATTTGGTTAATGTACTTCGTGATATAAATGAATATAACGATATTTTAGACGCGATAACAAAATACACACGGCCAGTAAACATTACCGGACCCTCCGATTCACAGAAGGTTCACATTGCTTGCGCAATTTGTGAGCATACCGGTCGGAAGGGTGTTTTTATCACTTATAACGAGATGCAGGCGAGAAGAGCATATGAGGACTTTTCTTTTTTTCTTGGCGATGATGTGTTGCTGTATCCCTCAAGGGAAATAGTCATGTATGACATTGAGGCAAAGAATTACGACGATGTTTATGAAAGAGTCAAAGTAATTGACAGGCTAATAAACGGAGATTACAAGTTTCTTGTCACATCTGCCGAGGCGATTTCCCATAAGCTTGTACCCAAAGAGATGTTTATCGATAATACGCTTGAATTTGCAGTTGGTTCAAGGATAAACCTTTCTGAAACCCTTCAGAAGTTCGTTGCAATGGGTTATGAAAGGACGGATACGGTTGAGGCAAAAGGCCAGTTTGCAGTGAGAGGCGGCATTATCGATATTTTTCCTGCAAACAGTGAACAGGCTGTGCGAATTGAGCTGTTTGACGACGAGGTTGACTCAATAAGGAGTTTTGATACCTTAACCCAGCGTTCTGTTGACAGGGTCGAAAAGGTGAGGGTAATACCGGCGAGGGATGTAATTTACCCGGCAGACAAAGTTGACACAATAATCGGCAGAATTGAGGAAGATCTCTTAAACCAAGGCAATTATTCGCCTGACTCCCCATTGTGCCAAAAAATAAAATCAGATATTGACAGGATAAAAAACGATTATTATTTTCCGGGAATAGACAGGTATATACCATATATTATAGATGAACCGGGCATTGTTACTGATTTTGTGGACGACAGCGCAGTGGTTTTTGTTGACGAGTTCACAAGGTTGAAACAAAGGAATGAGAATTTATTGCTTGAGCACGGAGAGATATGCAAAACGATGATGGAAAAGGGGAAAATATTGCCCGGCAGCCTTAATATATTTTTTGATTTCGTGGATATATGTAAAAGGTTTAAAAATTACAGAACTGTATATTTAAACTCCCTTGCAGCTGAAAAAGAAATTAGCGGCGCAAAATGCTACAACATTGCTTCAAGGTCTATTGGTTCTTATAATACCTACATTGACATTCTGGTTGAAGAAATAAGGGACTGGAAAACAAGGGGAAGCCGGATAGTCATACTCTCGGGCACAAAAGGCAGAGGCGAGAGGCTGGTTGAAACACTTAGGGCCTCAAATGTTGAAGCGGTTTACAACGAAGACAGGTCATATCCCATAATGCCCGGCCAGGTTGTTATTACCCGCGGGAGCTTATACAAGGGCTTTGAATACCCGTCTATAGGGCTTGTAGTATTAAGCGGCAGGGAAGTGTTCGGGCAGGATAGAGTGCGTAAAAGGGCTAAATCAAGGAAAAAAGGCGACAGGATTAACCTTTTTACGGACCTTAAACCCGGAGATTATGTCGTGCATCAGACACACGGCATAGGACAGTATGTTGGCATGGAGAAGCTGACTGTTGAAAATATAAAAAGGGATTATCTGAAAATCAGGTACCAGGACGGGGCTTTCCTCTATATACCTACAAACCAGTTAGACCTGATTCAAAAGTACATCGGCTCCGAGGGCAAAACGCCAAAACTTAGCAAACTGGGCGGCAGTGACTGGGTAAAGACGAAGAAGAAAGTAAAAGAGTCTTTGAAGGAGCTTGCTGCTGAATTAATAAAATTGTATGCTCAAAGACAGGCACTTAAAGGATTTGCATATTCGAAAGATACTGTATGGCAGAGGCAGTTTGAGGAACAATTCCCGTACGAGGAGACGGAAGACCAGCTCAAGTGCATTGAGGAAATAAAGAGGGATATGGAATCGGATAAAGTTATGGACAGGTTATTGTGCGGTGATGTGGGGTATGGTAAAACCGAAGTGGCTATAAGGGCTGTTTTTAAAGCAGTTATGGACGGCAAGCAGGTAGCTTACCTTGTACCGACCACAATACTTGCCCAGCAGCATTATAATACCTTTAAGGAGCGAATGAAAGATTTCCCTGTTGTTGTAGACGTTATAAGCCGGTTCAGAACCAGGTCTGAGCAGAAAAAAATTCTGAAGGACGTAAAATCTGGAAATATAGACGTGTTGATAGGTACACACAGACTGCTCCAAAAGGACATACAGTTTAAGGACCTCGGGTTGCTTGTAATTGACGAAGAACAGCGGTTTGGGGTTGCTCATAAGGAAAAGATAAAGAATTTAAAACCTAATGTTGACGTTTTAACCCTAACTGCGACACCCATACCAAGGACTCTTCACATGTCCCTGGTAGGAATCCGCGACATAAGCGTCATAGAGGATCCGCCGGAAGAAAGGTATCCAGTACAGACATATGTAATGGAATATGATGAAGATGTGATAAAAGATGCAATAATCCGCGAACTTGGCAGAAAAGGGCAGGTGTTTTACCTTTACAACAGGGTAAGGTCAATTGATGTAAAAGCATCACATGTACAGAGGCTTGTTCCTGATGCAAGGGTGGCCGTGGCTCATGGCCAGATGGACGAGAGACAGCTTGAGGATATTATGCTGGCCTATATTAGTGGCGAGTACGATATCCTGGTCTGTACCACTATAATAGAATCGGGACTCGATATGCCCAACGTCAATACAATTATTATTGAAGATGCGGACAGGATGGGGCTTGCCCAGCTTTATCAGCTCAGGGGAAGGGTAGGCCGCTCCAACAGGCTTGCTTATGCATATATAACTTACAGAAAGGATAAAGTGGTCTCAGAGATGGCTGAGAAAAGGCTGTTGGCAATAAAAGAGTTTACGGAGCTTGGATCAGGTTTTAAGATTGCCATGAGGGATATGGAAATCAGGGGAGCGGGAAACCTGTTAGGACCTGAACAGCACGGACATATGGAATCGGTAGGGTATGACATGTATTGCAGGCTTTTGGATGAAGCCATAAGGGAATTGAAAGGCGGCGGGCCGGTACAGGAGGAGCCTGAGGTAACCGTTGATATTAATGTCAATGCTTATATAGACAATGAATATATAAGTTCAGAAAACCAAAGAATAGAGATGTATAAAAAAATTGCTTCAATACAGGATGAACAGGATGTGCTGGATGTAGAAGATGAACTCATGGACCGCTATGGCGAATTGCCTCAACCGGTAAGAAATTTGATATCAATAGCTTATATAAAATCACTGGCTGCAAAAATCGGATTCTCATCAATAACTGAGAAAAACGGTTCGGTTTTGTTTCAACTAAGTAGCGTGAAAAAACCTGATATAAAGGTAATCTTTGACTTAGCAGCCCGTTATAAAAGGCAACTTCTTTTTAACGCCGGAAATGATCCGCATCTCGTATACAGGATTTCAGGTGTGGAAAGGGACAAATTGCTGGACAATATTAAGATTCTGTTACATGATATTAAAAGTTTTGAAGTATGATTAAAATTTAAGTATAATAATTTTATTACCAAACATTTATTTAGGGAGAGGTTTGCCTTGAACAAAAACAAAAAAAGGAATAAGAACGAAAAAGTGGAAGCTGTGGAGAAGTGGCTGAAATATGGATTTATCGGCTTGATTGTTCTCGTCATACTTGGAGTTGCGATATCCTGGGTAATTTCAAATACCATAACCTATGTAGCTACAGTCGGAACTGAAAAGATAAGTCTTGGAGAATTCAACATGTACCTGGAAAATGTAAAATACAGCATGCTTTTGGAAGCCGGAATTGAGGAAGGAACACCTGAAGCCGAGACTTTCTGGAATACAGCCAACTTTAACGGTTTAAGCGCTATTGAAGAAGCAAAAAGACGCACTCTTGACGGTTTGAAGGAACAGAAAATAATGGTTAACAAAGCCAAGGAATATAATTTGAAGCTGGAAAAGGAAGATAAGGAATATATTGATCAAAGGGTCGGCCAGTTAATTGAAAGCAATGACAACAGCAGGTCAAAAACCGATAAATATCTCAAGGAAACATACGGTATAACATTGAGCGAATACAAAAAAATGAACGAGGACGTGATCCTTGCTCAAAAAGCATACCGGAAAGAAATAGAGAACATGAACCTTACCGATGAGGATTATAAGAAAAAATATGAAGCTGATAAAAGTTCTTATGATACAGTAACAGTGAGGCATATACTGGTTTCCACGTTGGACCCTGAAACCAAGGAACCGCTAGATGAAGAAAAGAAGAAGGAAGCTGAGGAAAAGGCAAAGGACATCATGGAAAGAATAAAAGCAGGCGAAGATATGAAGAAGCTGGCTAAGGAATTATCCGACGACAAGCCTGCAGTAGAGGAGAACGAGGGAGAATATAAGTTCAACAAATACGGCAATTTCGTGCCTGAGTTTATGGATTGGGCATTTAAGGCAAACGTTGGCGATATAGATATAGTGGAAACTTACTACGGCTACCATGTAATGAGGCTTGAAAACAGAGAGACCACTGATTTTGAAGAAGTGAAAGAATATATAGAGGAAGAAGTGGAAAACGAGAAATTCGTAGAAAAGATGGAAGAATGGAAGAAAGACCCCAAATATGATGTAAAGAAGGATCCGAGGGTTTATGATTCAATAAAATAGGATTAAAACCAACGCCGCGGAGACGGTTATTCCAGCTCACTCGAAAATGAGCAGGAACCTCTCCGCGTCATTTTTTTCACAATTAACCTCTAATGTATAAAACTCCAATAAATAATTAATACTAAAAACGAAGTAAAAAATAAACCAGGTAAGGAGGTAGGAATAATTGAAGGCAACTGGAATAGTAAGAAGGATAGATGACTTGGGAAGGGTTGTAATTCCGAAAGAGATAAGAAGAACTTTAAGAATAAGAGAAGGTGACCCTCTGGAAATATTTACAGACAAAGAAGGAGAGGTAATACTTAAAAAATATTCACCAATAGGCGAATTAGGTGATTTTGCAGCCCAGTATGCCGAGTCTCTTCATAAGACCAGCGGACATATAACATGTATTTCAGATAGAGATACAATTATTGCTGTTTCTGGTGCTTCCAAAAAAGAATTCCTTGAGAAAGCATTAAGCCCGGAGGTTGAGAAAGTAATAGAGGAAAAGACGACTCTTATTGTGAAATCTCCTGAAGATAAAGCCATTGCTATTACAGCGGATGACACAGATGCTAAAAAGTATACTGCTCAGGTTGTATCACCTATAATATCGGAAGGAGACCCAATAGGCGCTGTAATGTTGCTGTCGGTAGACCCGAATGTGCGCATGGGCGAAGTTGAAGCAAAGCTTGCGCAATCAGCGGCGGGATTTCTTGGGAAACAGATGGAGCAATGATATTGAAAAAACATAATGAAAAAATATAATAAAAAACAACAGGCGTGTAAAATTACCTGTTGTTTTTTATTTTTTAGAAGGATTTTTTTAATCTGTGTAGAATATACTACATATGTAATCGTGTGCATAACAGATAGGGGAAAAATAATGGCAGTTACGGTCAAAGATGTAGCAAAAGCAGCCGGGGTCTCTACAGCAACGGTCTCGAGGGTAATTAACGACGATCCGCGAATTAGTGAAAAAACCAGGAAAAGAGTTCTTGAGTGCATTGAAAAGCTGGGATACAGGGTCAACAATATCGCACGTAGTTTAAAAACAAGCAAGTCATATACAGTAGGTTTTGTTTCACCTGAGTTAACGAATGACTTTTTCATGGGTATTGCAAAAGGTGTTGAGACAGAGCTGAGAAAGCACGGGTATAATATTATAGTCTGTAACTCAAATGAAAATGTTGATGAAGAAAGAGACCGGATAAAGCTTTTATGTGAAAAATGTGTGGACGGTATAATACTCATTCCTTCAAGTGGCAAGGGTTCGCACCTTAACGAGTTTAAGGACGCCGGTATCCCGATTGTTCTGGTAGACAGGCTTGTTTCAGAATTTGAAACAGATGCTGTGCTGGTTGACAACATTAACGGCAGCTATTCAGCAATAGAGTACCTTATAAACCAGGGACACAGAAGAATTGCCTTTATTGGAGGAAATGTCGAGATTACGACCGCTTTTGAAAGATATGAAGGGTATTTAAGAGCGTTAAGGGATTATCGCATCCAACCGGAAAAGGAAATAATCAAGTTCGGAGACTTTCATGTAGACAGCGGATACGATCTGATGAAAGAACTTATGGAAATGAATAATCCGCCACAACATGTGTTTATTTCAAATTACTTTATGCATGTTGGCGCAATAAAGTACCTTTTGGAAAACAAGGAATCAATTAAGGTGCAGGTATCAATTGCCGGCTTTGACGACATGGAGTTGTCATCCATTCTTGGATTGTGCAATGTAAGAGTAGCCCAACCTATAGTGAAAATCGGAAGGAGAGCCGCACAATTAATTTTATCAAAGATTAATCACGAAGAAGCCGAATTTCCGCAAATATTAAGGTTAAAAACAGAGCTGAAGATTGAAAGCAAAGTTTGATAAAACCAAGGAAACACTATGCATCAATACTATGTATATGTACATGGTATATGCAAGTTCATTAAAAAGGTACAAATTACACTCGAATGCAATCGAGTGCATAAACAATATTCAAGGAGGGGATTTTTTATGGCTAATGTTAGTGGCTTAAAGGTAAACCAACCTCAAAACAGATTGTGCGGGACGATGCCTAAAGTCGGAATCAGGCCAATAATTGACGGGAGACGCAGAGGAGTAAGGGAGTCTTTGGAAGAAAAGACGATGAGCCTGGCTAAAGCAGCAGCGGCACTGATTACAGAAAACCTGAGACACCCTAACGGACTTCCTGTGGAATGTGTAATTGCAGACACATGTATCGGTGGAGTTGCAGAAGCGGCACAAGCTGCAGAGAAGTTTGCAAGGGAAGGCGTAGGTGTTTCCCTTTCTGTAACACCTTGCTGGTGCTATGGTTCTGAGACAATGGATATGGACCCATACATACCAAAGGCTGTCTGGGGATTTAATGGAACTGAACGTCCGGGAGCTGTGTACCTTGCTGCTGTACTTGCTGCACACAACCAAAAGGGATTGCCCGCCTTTGGTATTTATGGCAGGGACGTGCAGGATATGAGCGATAATACAATTCCTGAAGATGTGCGGGAGAAAATATTGCGTTTTGTAAAAGCCGGTCTTGCAGTTGCGTATATGAGAGGCAAGTCTTATCTGTCAATGGGTTCTGTCTCAATGGGAATAGCCGGTTCAATAGTTGATGCTGACTTTTTCCAGAACTATCTTGGAATGCGCAATGAATATGTTGACATGTCGGAATTCATCAGAAGAATGGATGAAGGAATATATGACAAGGAAGAATTTGAAAGAGCCATTAAATGGGTGAAAGAGAACTGCAAAGAGGGTCCGGACAACAACCCGATAGAACTCCAGTCTTCAAGGGAAAGAAAAGACTGGGAATGGGAATTTGTTGTTAAAATGACCATGATTGCGCGGGATTTAATGATAGGAAATCCTAGGCTGGCAGAAATGGGTTTTGAGGAAGAAGCACTAGGCCACAATGCTATTGCAGCTGGATTCCAGGGACAGAGGCAATGGACCGACCATTTCCCCAATGGAGATTTCCTCGAGGCAATCTTATGCTCATCCTTTGACTGGAACGGAATCAGGGAACCTTTTATTGTAGCAACTGAAAACGACAGCCTGAACGGAGTTGCTATGCTGTTCGGACATTTATTGACAAATACTGCCCAGATTTTCTCAGATGTCAGGACTTATTGGAGCCCGGAAGCTGTAAAACGAGTAACAGGAAAAGAACTCACAGGCCTTGCTGAAAACGGCATAATTCACTTGATAAATTCAGGTGCGACAACACTGGATGGAACAGGACAACAATCCAGGAACGGCGAACCTGTCATGAAACCTTACTGGGAGATTACTCCTGAAGAAGTGGGAAGATGCCTCGATGCCACATCCTGGAGACCTGCCAGCAGAGGTTATTTCAGGGGCGGCGGATTCTCATCGAATTTCCTGACAAAGGGCGGAATGCCGGTTACCATGTCAAGGGTAAATATCATCAAGGGGCTTGGACCTGTATTGCAAATTGCAGAAGGTTATACAGTGGATATTCCGGCAGATATTCATAATATTCTTGATCAACGTACTGATCCCACATGGCCTACAACATGGTTTGTACCAAGACTTACGGGTAAAGGCGCGTTTAAGGATGTTTACACTGTTATGGCAAATTGGGGAGCAAACCATGGGGCAATCAGCTATGGGCATATAGGAGCGGACTTGATTACGCTTGCTTCAATGCTGAGAATTCCTGTATGCATGCATAACGTTGACGAGGAGAAGATATTCAGGCCAAGCGCTTGGAGCGCATTTGGCACAAATGACCTTGAAGGCGCTGATTACAGGGCATGCATGAATTTTGGCCCGTTGTATGGCAGAAAATAGAATTACGCGGCAAATCTACACCGGTAAATTAACAAAAAATGAAAAACAAATTAACATAAAACAATAAACAAATGACATGCATTTTTAAAAAAGCGGGATTTTAACCCGCTCTTTTTTATTTTTATTGCTTTTCCGCCTGATTGTCTCAAATTCCTGCATTCGACTCGGTTGCCTTCCATTGTAAAAAATTACCCATAAAGCTTTATACAAGCTGTGCGTATATTTTCACAGTAACCTTATTCATTTAATTTACATAATATAAAATACACTGTGTTTTCCTCAGAAGGTACATAGTCCGGCGTCGGTGAGCCGGCGCTGGCACAGCAATTACAGAATGCATTGACTAAGGAGTGTAAGAATATGAAAAAATATGCTGTACTTATGGCAGGTGGTTCTGGAACCAGGCTTTGGCCTATTTCAAAGGAAGCCAGCCCTAAACAATTCATTCCCATAGAAGGCGGCCATTCAATCCTAGTTCAGACCATTAAACGTTTATGCAAGGTTGTTCAGCCTGATCAATGTTTTATTGTAACAAACAGGCTTTTGTCGGAGATTACAATAAAGACAGCGTGTAAAAGGGCAGAGTGTGAATGCATTCCGGAGGAGAATATATTGCTGGAACCGGAGAGGAAAAACACTGCTGCATGTATTGCTTATGCAACGCTTTTGCTTAAGAAAAAGTATAAGGAAGGGGTTTTGTGCTTTGTACCGGCAGACGGGTATGTAAAAGATACGGAAAGCTATGCAAAAGCTTTACAATTGGCGTTTGACACAGCTGAACGACTCAACAGCCTTGTCATTATCGGGATCAAACCCACATATCCTGCGACAGGATATGGCTATATACATGTAGGACCTGCGACAAGTGCAGACATTGAAGTGTCTCCTGTGTTGAAATTTATTGAGAAACCGCCCCTTGAGGTAGCGAAGGAGCTTGTCCGCTCAGATGATTACCTGTGGAACTGCGGGATAGTGGTCGGCACAATGGACGTCATTATAAGGAATATAAAGGAACACATTCCCGAGCATTACGAAAAGCTTTCGGACGCATTGGGGAAAGAGGAAGATGGAACATCAGCCTCAGTTGAAAAAGCCTACCGTGAGCTTAAAAGCATTTCCTTCGACAACGGGGTGCTTGAAAAGTGTGCTTCTTCCCTGTATGCCGTGAGGGCGTCCTTTGACTGGGATGATATCGGCAGTATTGATGCTCTGGCAAAAACTCTCGAAACGGATTCGGCAGGCAACAGGGTAATGGGACGCCATATCGGAGTCAATACAACAAATTCCGTTATATTCGGAAAAGATGTCACCATTTGTACGATAGACGTCAACAACATGATTGTGGTAGGTACAAAAGACGAGGTGCTGGTTTGCCCCAGGAATGAGTCCCAGAAGGTTAAGATTCTTGTGGATAAACTGAAAAAACAGGGACATGAAGATCTGCTTTAAAAATTAACATACAGGGGGAATTGGATGGGAAAAACAAAGTTCTTATTAATAAGGGAAATAGGCCAGGGATTATGGAACGAAATGCACCATGTCCTGACCCAGCTGCTTGTTGCGGAAATCATGAAAAGGGTTCCCGTTGTATACTGGGGTAAAGGCAGCCTGTATTCCTCGTCCGATGGTTCCAATGCCTTTGAGCAGTTTTTTCAGCCGGTATCAGGCTATAGCATGCATGATCTTGCGAAGGAAGAATTTTCCTATTGCCCTGAATGCTGGAACAGCGGGAATATTCTTGATCCGGCCCCAATGTTCCCCGAAGGCGGTAAACATGCGGAAACAGGCCCTTTGCTGAAGACAAACACCGATTTTTGTTCCAGGAATATTTGTCTATTACCCCATACCTCTTGTCTCTTACATGATTGTAATGCTGATGTTTGTGTCCGGGATACCTATGTAGATGTGGAAAAGGTTATTCCTTTGATACCGGAGTGGCATCCGCTCTGCGGGCTTAACCGCAGGGATTTGTTTTACTGTCTGATACAAAAATACATCCGCCTGCAAAAAGAGACTCAGGCTTTTATCGATGCTTTCTACGAAGAGCATATGAAAGGTGCCTCCTTTTTGGCGGTACATATCCGAAGCAGCGATAAAATTGTGGAAGTACGTCACCTGCACGAGTTAAACAGCAGGTATGCCGCGGAGATAGAAAAGGTTCTCAAAGAAAATCCGGGTATACGGATATTTTTAATGACCGACTGCATTGAAATCCTGGAAGAATATAAAAAAAGGTATGGCGAACTTCTGATTCACACTGATTGCAAAAGGGTCCACAAGGACGGCCAGGGGATCCATTTTCATGAATATCCGGATAACAAACTGAAGGGTTTTGAAATAATCCGGGACACATGGCTTGCTGCAAGATGTGATTTCTTTATCGGCAACGGATATTCTTACGTATCTGCAGCCATAAGTGAATTAAAGGAATGGAAAGACGACAGGATCAAACTCTTGTATTGACAGAAAGGAGCGATGACATATGGAAAAAAGCAAATTGATTGAAATGTATAGAATCATGCGTCTTATTCGCCTGATTGAACAAAGAATCAATGACGAATACAAGTATGACGAAATCAAAACGCCTATCCATCTGTCCATCGGGCAGGAAGCGGTGGCAGCAGGCGCCTGCATACATCTTCGTAAGGATGATTACATTTTCGGCACCCACCGAAGTCATGCCCAATATATTGCAAAAGGCGGCGACATAAAAAAAATGATCGCTGAATTGTACCTGAGGAAAACAGGATGTGCGTATGGCAGAGGCGGGTCGATGCATCTTGTCGATCCGGATGTGGGCATACTTGGCTCTTCTGCCATTGTCGGGGGTAATATTCCGCTCGGAACAGGCACAGCTCTGGCGTCAAAGCTTCAGGGAAATGACAGGGTAACTGTTGTATTTTTCGGCGACGGCGCTGCTGATGAAGGCACCTTTCATGAAAGCCTGAATTTTGCCGCGCTGAAAAAGCTGCCTGTAGTATATGTGTGTGAAAACAATTTTTATGCCATCAACTCGCACCAGCTGGCACGGCAGGTGGACGACAACATTTACAAATGGGCGCAAAATTACGGAATGCTGGGCTATAAGATTGATGGAAATGATGTGCTGGAAGTTTCAGATTATGCCGAAAAAGCCATTTTAAGATGCCGGAACGGCGAAGGCCCCACCCTTATTGAATGTCTGACTTACAGGTGGAAAGGGCATATCGGAACGGTGGATGATGTAGGGGAAGGCTACAGGCCGAAAGAGGAATATGACTATTGGGTTTCAAAATGCCCGATAAAACGGTTCTCGGAATATTTAAAGAATATGGGAGTTTTAAATGATGAGCTTATTAAAAACATTGATGAGGAAATATACGGTTTGATAGAAGAGGCGTTCAGTTTTGCGCAGAACTCTCCAAAACCCTCACCTGATGAACTGCTGGATTTTGTGTATGCAGACTAGAAACAGGAGACGGCAGAATGGTTTTCTGACGACAGGAATGATATGTACTGGCGATGAAAATGACTCGTACTGTCTATTGGAAAGGAGGATGTTTTCATGCCTTGGACGACAGTTCAGGTAGAAAAACTTGATAACTTTTTTATATCCGGCGATTTTACGGGTAATCGGATACTCTCTTACAGGGATGCGCTGCATGAAGCCATGGATCAATCGCTGGCAAGGGACCCGAGAGTGTTTATCATGGGCGAAGGCGTGGATGATGTGGCGGGCGTTTTTGGAACCACCAAGGGATTGAAAGAGAAATACGGCGCAAACAGGGTATTCGATACTCCGATAGCGGAGAATTCTTTGACCGGAATAGCCGCTGGAGCTGCAATGGCAGGCTTAAGGCCGATTCTCATTCACGCGCGGATGGATTTTCTGTTGCTTTCCTTTGACCAGCTGGTAAATCACGCATCCAAATGGTGTTATATGTTCGGCGGACAGGTAAAGGTTCCCTTGGTAGTAAGAACAATAAGCGCCAGGGGATGGGGATCCGGAGCTCAGCATTCACAGTGCATCCAGGGAATGCTGATGAATGTTCCTGGTCTTAAAATTGTTGCCCCTGCCACTCCTTACGACGCCAAAGGGTTAATGATATCATCCATCATAGATAACAGCCCTGTTCTGTTTGTAGAACACAGATGGCTGTACAAGACAACCGGATATGTTCCTGAAGAGCTTTATTCCATTCCCATCGGCAGAGGCGTTATTCACCGCAGGGGAGAAGATATTACCATTGTGGCAGTGTCCTATATGCTTGTGGAGGCATTGAAGGCAGCTGAAAAGCTTCAGCAAGCAGGCATATCTGCAGAGGTTGTAGATCTTCGGACATTAAAGCCCTTCGACGAAAAGATTCTTGTGGAATCCGTCGAAAAAACCGGAAGGCTTCTGATTGCCGACACCGGCTGCAAAACAGGAAGCGTAGCTTCGGAAATAGCCGCCGTTGCTGCTGAAAAAGCATTCCATCTGCTGAAGAAGCCTGTAAAACGGGTATGCTGCCCGGATACGCCGACACCCACCAGCGATGTACTGGAAAAAGCTTTTTATCCCACTGCGGAGGACATTTGCACCGAAGCGGTGAAGTTGGTAAAAGAATAAAAATATTGTAAAAAAGGAAAGAGGATGGTTATGGACAGGATTATTGAGCAAGATTGCCTTGAATATATTGAAAAAATCGATCTTACCCCGCTAAGGGATAAAACAGTTTATATTACAGGAGCAAACGGGCTCATTGGAACGTATGTGATATATATGCTCCACCTTGCAAATACCGTCAAAAATGCCGGGATCAACATTGCCGCTGTCAGCAAAAGTCCTCCCGGAAGCCACCTGCAGGATATTTTCAAGGACCGCTATGCCTTCTTTGCAACGGATCTGATCAAGCCGGATTGCGATTGCTTTGAAGTGAAGGCTGACTATATTATCCATGGAGCGACCTATGCCCAGCCGAAAAAATTTATTCAAAACTATTTGGAGACCATTCACCTAAATACAACAGTAACCGAAAGGCTGCTTAAAAAAGCAAAAAAAGACAACGCCGTTTTTTTGTTTTTAAGTTCCTCGGAAGTATATGGCGAACCCGATGAAAAACATGTTCCCACAAGCGAAGATTACCCCGGCTTGTGTTCTCCAGTGGATGTACGGGCGATCTACGCTGAGTCGAAACGCATGGGTGAAACTTTGTGCTTTGCCTATAGAAACTTTGAAGGGGTTAACGCAAAAATCGCGCGGATTTCCATGACCTATGGACCCGGCATCGGTTTGAAGGATGAGAGGGTCTTGGCTCATTTCCTGCGGCAGGCTCTTTATGAAAAAAAAATTACGATGCTGGATGACGGAAGCAAGGTAAGGACATTCTGCTACATTGCCGACAGCGTGCTGATGCTGCTTTATATAATGCTCTACGGGAAAGACTTTGTATATAATGTGGGAGGAAAGGACAGCATAAGCATTCGCGCCCTAGCAGAAGAAATATGTCTGCTGACTGGAAGCGCATTGTCTCAGGAAATCCCAAATAAAGAAGACTTGCAGAACATCAAGGTTTCTCCAAAACTGGTAAAGCTTGATATTACAAAAGTAAGCACCGAATTCCCTCTTCCGCCGTTCAAACCTTTCCGTGAAGGCCTGGCTCGCACCATTGAATGGAACAGGTGGCACCAAAAGCAACAGGTATACATAAAATGAACTTGAAGAAAAGAATTAAACGGAAAGAGTGCGAGGTGAACCATTACATGGCAGGTGACAGATTCCTGTTAATCAAGCCTTGGAGTTACAGGTTATGGTATGATGTGGAGCATGTTCTGGGTCAGCTTTTAATTGCTGAGCTCACAAACCGTATACCGGTTGTCTTTTGGCCGACCCACTGTCTGCATAACGGATTTATTCATACAAACGGATTTGAATTGTATTTTGAACCTGTATCCAATTACAGTATTTTCGATTTGACCAAACCCGGGTATACCTTCTATCCGCCCATCTGGGACGCTGACAATCTACTGATGGAGGATACCGGCAAGGATACATGGATGTATAGAAGCATCGGCGATCTTATAAGCAGTGACGCTAATGTGATCGTCGGAGATGTATATTTTTCAATATCGGAAATCATTCCTTTCATCAAAAAGAATAATGCGGCATATGGCATGACAGCCCTGGAGATTTACCGCTACCTTTACAGGAAATATATAAGGGTCAAAAGGGACATCCTCATGGAGGTGCAGGGGTTTTACCAATCATGGCTCGGGGACGGGCATCCCTTGCTGGCCGTGCATGTCCGGAGAGAGGAAGACAACATGGTCATTGACGAAAGAAAAGACATAGTGGAAGAGCACTACTGGTACAGGAACAGAGGAAAATATATGACAAAGCATTCAAAAAACCGGAAAAGAAGATACTTCTTTTTAGGAAAGGGAAGAATGCTGAAAGCCAATACGCAATATCATGCTGAAATCAGCAAGTTGATTAATAAATATGCAATCAAAAGAATATTCCTCCTTACCGACAGTGCGGAAGTGGTAGAGGAATACCGTAAAACATACGGTGATTCAGTTGTTTATACTGACTGTAAGCGGTTAACCGCCAATGAACCGGCATATAATATGGAAAACCATATGGTAAAAAGAAGGCGTGGAGTAGAGGCAATTAAAGATGCATATCTTGCCGCCCAGTGTGACTTTTTCATAGGAAACAATTTTTCAAGTTTATCCCGGACGATATACCGGATAAAAGACTGGCCTGAAGGAAATGTCAAGCTTCTTTTCCGCCAAAGGGAAAAGCGCAAGTACCCCGTCAATGTAAGAATGATTACAGCCAGGGAAAGAAAAATATTGCGTTCAATCATGGAGTTTGTAAAAAAGCTTTACAGCACAATAAAGAAAAAACTGCACATTGGGGGTGATGAAATTGACAGTTGACCGATTTCTCCTTATTAAAAGCTGGGGTTGCGGTTTCTGGTCAGATGTGGACCATCTAATGGGACAATTGCTGGCTGCCGAACTGACTAACCGGATTCCTGTCGTTTACTGGGGAACAAACAGCCTGTATTCCGAATCTTTTAAAGGAAATGCCTTTGAATTATATTTTGAACCTGTATCCAATTATACATTGGAAGATTTAAACCGGCCCGGTTTTACCTACTATCCCCCTATATGGAACGGCAAAAATCTGGCGGTGGAAGACTTGGATAAAGTGGCATGGGCTTACAGGAACCTGGGCGATATGATGAACAGCGATGCCAATGTGGTGGTAAGCGATACCCACTACTTCATCCGCCCCATAATCCCTTACATTCCTAAAAGCCATTGGGCATACGGAATGACTGCCCACCAGATATACCGGTGCCTTTTTGACAAATATATCAGATTAAAACCAGATATCCAGGAAGAAATACAGAAATTTTACGATGAACACATGAAGGGCTCAAAACCCCTGCTGGGGGTTCACATCCGCGGGGGCGACAAGGTACGGGAAGTAGAAAACTTAACTCACCTGAACAAAAGGTATCATCGGACAATAGAAGAATTTATTAAACGGTACGGTATTCAAAAAATCCTGTTGTTGACAGACTGCGAGGAGATTCTTGCCGATTTTCAGAAGAAGTACGGCCGGATGGTGGTCTTTACCGATTGCAGAAGAGGACAGATCTATGACACGAAAAACGCTCCCCACCTAACTAACTATTCAGAAAGAAGGCGTAAAGGAATAGAGATCATCAAGGATACCTACCTGGCTACAATGTGTGACTTCTTTATAGGCAATGGATATTCCAATGTATCATACACGGTAAAACGACTGAGAGATTGGCCCGACAACAATATTGTCCTTTTCTACAGGGATTTGAAGCATGAAATAAAGCTGGCCAAAAAACGTGTGAGAGCGGACCGGCGGAGAAGAAAATCGGAAAGAATCCGCCATAGGCTGGAATATCCTGAATTATACGGAGGTGTGAATACGTATGCAGACGAATCGTTATCTGTTAATAAAATCTTTGGGTAAAAGCATTTGGGCCGATGTGGACCATGTCATGTGCCAGCTTCTTGCTGCAGAGTTAACCAACCGGATTCCGGTCGTGTATTGGGGTATGGAAAGTTTGTACAGCGAGTCCATCGCTACAAATGCATTCGAGTTTTTTTTCGAACCGGTTTCCGACTTTACGGTCCATGATATTATCCGTCCAGGATATTCTTATTATCCGCCTACATGGAATTCGGAGAATATTCTTGCAGAAGACATCGACAGGTTTAAAATGGAATACCGGGACTTGAAAAACCTGATGAAAAGCGATGCAAATATTGTTGTCAGCGACATTTATTATCCGCTGAGCTCCATATTGGCATGGACCAACAGGTCCCACTGGTCTTTCGGGAAAACTCCCTATCAGGTTTACCGGCAACTTTTTGACAAATATCTGAAACCAAAACCTGAAGTAATACGGGAAATAAAAAAATACATCAATACAACTCCCGATTTCAGGGATGAAAAGCCAATACTCGGGGTTCACTGCCGTTCTAATGCCATTGTGCACGAAGTGGCGCAGATTTATGATTTGAATGAGCTTTATAGGCCTTTTATCTGGCAGTATATTGTACGGTACAACGTCAGGCATGTATTTTTAATAACTGACTCCAAAAAAATACTGAAAGATTTCAAAAAACTATACGGCGCAAACGGCATGCTTTTATATACTGACAGCAAAAAACGTCCTTTAAAAGAGCGTTTGCCCACTTGCCTTCTGACCTATCCAAACAAGAGGCACAAAGGAGTGGAGCTGATCAAGGATACCATTGAAGTCATAAAGGACACATACCTGGCTTCACAGTGTGACTTCTTTATCGGCAACGGTTATTCTAGCCTGTCCAATATGGTGATGCGGCTTAAGGATTGGCCTGAAACAAATATCAAACTATTATATTGAACCAATTTTTATATTAGCCGGTTGTTTTCCAAGGAAGAGGAGGGATGATTTTTGAACTCCAATGAACTAAAATATATTGAATTAATAAAGAGCAAATGTCCACAAATGAGCCTGTCAAAAGTTGAATTTAATAACTCCGACGGGAGTTATAGCGATATCGTTATTGTAAATAACGAGGTAGTGTTTAAATTTGCGAAATATGACTGGAGCACTTTTTACCTTAGAAATGAAGCGGATGTGATCCGCTTCATTCAGAATTTTATTGATATGCCTTTGCCGGAAGCGGAATTGATTGATAAAAATATATCCATGCGCCGGTATATAAAGGGCTCGCCACTTTACCGGAATATCTTGCTTAAACTGGATTACCGCACCCAGGATACTGTTGCAAAACAAATTGCGGTCTTTTTACACCAGCTGCATAACATTCCGGTAAAAAAAGCAGAGTATGTAAAAATCAATAATTCCCAAATGAACCGGACAAGGGAAGAATGGCTGGTTGAATTGGAAACGGTGCAAAGAAAAATATTCCCATATTGCTCGAACTATGTAAAAGAGTATTTACGTCAAATTATACAACCTGCCATAGACAATGAAAAATTTTTTGAATTCAGGCCTGTGATTATACACGGAGATTTAACACCCTGCCATATTCTGTTTGATGAAGCTTCTGCACGAATTAACGGCATTATTGGTTTCTGCAATGCAGGATTTGGCGATCCAGCCTTTGATCTGGGAATGCTTCTGGATCATCTGGGGGAGAATTTCCTCAAGCGGATACACAGATATTATAATATTTCTCCTGCATGCCTGGATAGAGCCAGATTCTATGCTTATATCAGCAATTTTATGTGGTTAATGGATGTCTGCGACATGATTTCAACACGTGATTTTTCACGTTTTCAAATTCCGGCAAAAGACAGGGACATTTTCCCTATGGGAACATTATACCCGGCAACAGGAGCAAGGCAGTCAAAAAAATGAAATGTGATATTCAGGCGGGATCCTGAATAAATATTGTTACAGGAATATGTTTTTGGAGATGGTAGTGTGCATTACTCCTCTACTGATTTAAGCCGCCTTGTAATCAAAAGAAGCTATTTTGAAGGATACAACAAGAAGCAGGTAGATAACCTAATGGTAAAAATTATTGAAGACTATACGGAGATGAATAACACCATCCATGAGCTAAAATGCCAGATATCCACTTTAAATGAGACGGTGCGGCATTACAAGGTACTTGAAGAATCCCTGCAACACTCTATCCTGGTTGCACAACATACTGCAGAGCAAATCAAGGCAAATGCATGTGAAAAGGCGAAGAACATCGTGGAAGAAGCAGAGGTAAAAGCAAAGAAAATTATTGATGATGCTAACAATGAAGCACGCAAAATTCAAATGAAATATGAAGAAATCAGAAATGAAGTATATAGTTTCAAAAAGAAATCGGAAGCATTACTCCAGGCCCAGATGGATGTTCTCAGACAATTGCTTCCCGAGAAATAATGTAAGGGGACATTCCTTTTCTTCCGATGTATTATACGTCAAGGAGTGTCCCCTCTGATTCCTCAGTTGTTCTTAAGCATGTTCAGGTAGAATTCGTATTCCATCCTGATGCCTTCTTTAAGGTCCACTTTCGGCTTCCAGCCGGTTGCCGAAATCTTTGAATTGTCCAAAACCCTGCGCGGTGTTCCGTCAGGTTTTGTGGAATCAAATACAATTTCTCCCTGAAAACCTACAACATCCCGGATAATCTCAGCCAGTTCCTTAATGCTGATTTCCATCCCGGAACCAATATTAACAAGCTCGCTGCCTTCATAGTTCTCCATAAGGTAAAGACATGCTTCGGCCATGTCGTCCACATATAAAAATTCCCGCAGAGGCTTGCCCGTACCCCACAATTCAACAAAAGGCCGGTTCTCCAGTTTTGCTCTGTGGAATTTTACCATCATGGAGGGAATTACATGGGATTTGAAAGCGTCAAATCTGTCATTGATGCCGTATAGATTGGCCGGCATAACTGAAATATAACGGGTGCCGTACTGCTTGTTATAAGCCTGGCACATTTTAATTCCTGATATTTTTGCCAAAGCGTAAGCTTCATTGGTGGGTTCCAGCGGACCGGTAAGCAGGTATTTCTCTTTAATCGGCTGGGGGCATAATTTAGGATAAATACATGAGCTTCCGAAAAACATCAACTTTTTGACTTTATTCTTAAAGGCGCTGCGGATCACATTGCATTCAATCAGCATGTTCTCCATTATGAAATCCGCAGGATAAGTATCATTTGCAAGAATTCCCCCTACTTTTGCGGCGGCAAGAAATACATATTCCGGTTTTTCCTCTTCAAAAAACTTTTCGCATTCTGCCTGGTTTGTCAGGTCCAATTCCTGATGGGTCCTCTGGATAATATTCTCATACCCGTTTCTCCGAAGGCATCTGACAATGGCCGAACCAACCATTCCGGTATGTCCTGCCACGTATATCCTGCTGTTTTTTTCCACGTAAATCCCTCCTTAATACATATTTATTCCCGCGGCCTGAAGGTCGCTCTTCACCATCATTGCAACCAGTTCTTCAAAAGTTACCCTGGGTTTCCATCCCAGTTTGTTTTTTGCCTTTGTCGGATCCCCCAACAGCAAATCCACTTCCGCCGGCCTGAAAAACTCTTTGCTGACACGAACCAATTCCCTGCCGGTTTCCTTATCCACGCCTTTTTCATTTAAGCCTTCTCCTGTCCAGACGAGGTTGATACCGGCATACCGGAATGCCAGTTCACAAAACTCCCTTACCGTATGCGTTTCTCCTGTTGCGACTACATAGTCGTCGGGTTTGTCTTGCTGGAGTATCAGCCACATGGCTTCAACATAATCTCCTGCATATCCCCAGTCCCTTTTTGCTTCCAGATTGCCAAGGTATATGCACTCTGATTTTCCAGTCAATATATCAGCAATTCCGGTTGTAATTTTCCTTGTAACAAAATTTTTTCCTCTCCTGGGGGATTCGTGATTAAAAAGTATTCCGTTGCACGCAAATAAATTATAGGATTCACGGTAGTTTACCGTTATCCAGTATGCATACAGCTTGCTTACTGCATATGGGCTTCTCGGGTAAAACGGCGTGTTTTCATTCTGTGGTATCTCCCTTACTTTCCCAAACAGTTCGCTGGAGGAAGCCTGGTAAAATTTAATATCCGGGTTCACTTCCCGGATACTGTCCAATAACATGAGAGTGCCTAATGCATTTACATCTGACGTAAATTTCGGTATATCAAAAGAAACTTTCACATGGCTTTGAGCTGCCAGATTATACACCTCGGTGGGTTCAATCCTGTACAGTAATCTGCAAAGGCTTCCTGCATCGGTCATATCACCGTAATGCAAAGTCACCTTTTTAGGTTCATCGAGCAGGTGGCAGATCCTTTCAGTATTATCCGTACTGCTTCTTCTGATAAGTCCGTGTACTTCATATCCTTTTTCCAATAAAAATTCTGCCAGATAAGAGCCATCCTGTCCGGTGATTCCTGTAATTAACGCCTTGTTCATTAAAATACCCTCCCATGGCATAGATGATTCGAGCAAAAAAATGCTTAAATTGGTTTGGTATAATACTATATGCAAACTGATTATGTAATGTTACATTTGCATATTTCAACGGGAGATGAGGTTAACATAATATTTTTTATAAATGATGACAGTATATGCAACATCTCATGAATTAATGAATATAATGTTTATACAGGAAGATGGTTAGCGGGTAATTATGTAAACTGAAAGTTATCCGCTTTACAGGCGCGTTTACATAGCAAAAAATTAACTTTCAAGTAAAAGAAAGGATGTGAATTAATTCATGCCGACAATATCTGTTGGTATACCTGATACAACCTTTGTATCTTCTTCCATGCCATCAAACAATTTTTCCTTTTACCCGCTGATGTATGTTGGCCAGGATCCGGTTTTTTCAGAGTGTATAGCTCTTATGGAAATTGATTTGCCGGATCTGCCAGTAACAAGTGTGGACAGTGCGGTGCTGCAGTTATCCGTGATTGTGAAAACCGGCGAAAATCCAAGCCCTGTTATTGTAAACAGAGTAACCAGTCCTTTTGACGCACAAACTGTAACTTACAATACTCGTCCATCCTTTACCGCCACAACTTCACAGATTAATATCAATACATCGGATCTGTACACGATTGTGGGAATTGATATTACAACCCTTGTGAATGAGTGGCTGAACGGTACTCATGACAACTTTGGAATTGCATTGACGAATCCGGACGGGGAAACCCTGGTACAGTTTGGTGCAAATAATATCGTATATGAACCGTATTTCCCGAAGCTGGTGATTACCTATACGGAACCCCCACCGCCACCTCCAATGGGAAATCCGTATGCGTATATCTATAACACAGACAATCAGACAGTTCCGGTAGATGGTTCTGTTACCTTTAACAGAAACGGCGCTTTGCTCGGAATCAGCCACGATATAAACACAGCCACTATTAACATTGATTCCGCAGGAACTTATGCGGTCTGGTATACTGTAACCGGTGCGGAACCCAATCAGTTTACGCTGTACCAGAATGACAATCCTGTACCTGGAAGCACGTACGGAACCAGCACGGCAAATAACGGTTATTCCGGAATGGTAATCATCAACGCTGCTGCAGGTGATCAAATAACCCTGAGGAATCATACCAGCGCGGGCGATGTAACCCTTGATAATGCCGCTGGAGGAACAGAAACCGGGGTCAGCGCATCAATCATGATTTTGAAAATTGGTGCAGCGACAACTACAGATC
Organism: Clostridiaceae bacterium; assembly: GCA_012840535.1. Classification (GTDB taxonomy): domain Bacteria; phylum Bacillota; class Clostridia; order Acetivibrionales; family DUMB01; genus DULF01. The sequence goes on along the minus strand of DULF01000095.1, from coordinate 21,837 downwards.
CACAGCTTGATGCCGTCAATAGCGCACAGGATATTACTCAAATGCGGGCAGCAATTACCGATCCCGCTCTTGGCCTGGATCTTGACGGTTTTAATGCTCTCAGTACAACAGTACAGGATATAGTGCTTCAATCCTTGCTGGTAAACCGCCCTGATCTGGGATATCCATCAGTGGCTGCTTTGCAGCAAGCACTTGACCTTGCTGTAAATGAAGTGGTGGACCCTGAAAACATTCGTGTAAAGGCCGGCAGCGTGGGAGGAAACGGAAGTATTGCGCATCCGTTTGGAAGCATTTCTGAAGGTATTGCTGCGGTAGCTCCCGGTGGGACAGTTCATGTTGGAGCCGGCACTTATGAGGTAACAACACAAATCAATGTGAACAAAGCGGAAATGACACTGCTCGGTGAACCGGGTGCGGAGATTCTCCTTAAGGCAGGTATTATTCCCATATTGGTTACAGGCAACGGCGCAACTGTCCAGGGATTAACCATGACCAGCGACCAGCCTTATGTAGGAGAGTTCATCCAGATTGGCGCGCCTAATGTAAAGATTATTGGAAATACAATTTACGGGCCTGAGCAGCCGCCACCGATGGACAATTGGATTGTGAACCGGGCAGTTGTATCGCAGGTGAATACTCAAAACGTCCTATTGGAGGGTAACACCTTTTATTCCCTGAGGACCGGAATGTATATCAATCCTGACACAACTGGTGCCATCAATAACAATGTGGTTTACAACACAAAAGGCGGATTCCTCGTTGACCGTGCTTTTACCACATTTTTCGGAAACTCCTGGGGTACGCCCCCCAATGAAGTCGATATTGCTCTCCTTCCCGGAACTACTATGGGACCGCCTTATGAAGATATAGATCAACTGTCTGCTGAAAACAATAACGCAAACATCAGCGATCAGAGATAACAGGTTATAACAAGCGACGGGTTGCCCAGCAAACCAGGGGGCAACCCGCTATTATATTATCACAGCATTCCAATAATGTTTTGACTAAATACTACATATTTATTTATTTTATTTGCCATTTCCAACTTAACCCCAATATTTGTGAAAGTTAGAGCGCAGTTTGCCAATGTTGCTATTGATAAGCTTTTGAAGATATATGTCAAAAAAATCTTAAAATTATGCTACCCATTCTGACAAATATTTTTGCTGTGTTTGGCTTATAATCATTTCTGCATACCAAGGGTAGGGGGTCACAAAGGATGAAAAGCCAAACCGTAGAGTACAGAAGTGCGACGAATCCTTCAAAACACAACGGAAAACCGGTATTTTTAAAAATTGTTAATATGTTATTGTTAAAAGGCAATATAATTATCCTGCCGGTATCTTTTCTTCTTGGGAGAGCATTGCTGGCGGGAAATTTATTGCCTTTTGCCATTCCAGCCTATGCGGCGTGTACGGGTTCTGGCGTTAACAGAAATCTTGTGGCAGTGTTTACGATATTAGGCATGGTGAGCAGAGGCAAAGCAGAGCAGACACTTATAGCCATCGCCGGAATGTTTATATTTAATGTTGTCAACATTCCGTTTAAAAATAAAAAAACAGGTACAACCTTAAGGCACGCGGCTACTGCTTTTGTAAGCTCTATTATTCCCCAGCTGATACTTATTTTTATCCAGGGGTTCCTGTTATACGATTTGCTGAAAGCCCTCCTGTATGCAGCCGTTGTTTTTTCTCTCACCTTTGTCTTTAAGAATGCAGTTGCATTTGTTAATAGAGCCGGGAAAGCAAAAATCTTTTCAAATGAAGGGACTATAAGCGTTGCTATAACAATTTCGCTGGCTGTGCTGGGAATGGATGGAATCAGCCTTTTTGGACTTGGATTTAAAAATATATTATGCGTGTTGATTATTTTGTTATTCAGCTATAAATACGGTACGGGTACCGGTGCTGCGACAGGCGTGACTACAGGGTTGATAGTGAGCATGTCCACGGCGGTTACGCCTTTGATAATCGGTTCATATGCATTTTGCGGGCTATTGGGGGGGTTGTTCAGGAACCTTGGAAAGCTTGGAGCAAGTCTCGGCTTTATAATGGGCAATGCAGTACTTACGCTTTATATGAACGGTTCTACTGAGGTAATTATTCATCTGAAGGAAATCGTTGCGGCAATTATAGGCTTTTTAATAATACCTCAAAGAATTGTTGACGATATTTGCGCAAGTTTAATCAAAAGCAATCCGCTTTACACAGACAGCAAAAATTACTTTGCCCGGGTTAGAGAATTCACTGTGGACAAGTTGAAGAAGTTTTCAAAAACATTTGAAGAGTTGTCAAAGGCGTTTAATGAAATATCCCAGACAACGGCAACACCCAGCAAGCAGGATATTTCCTCCTTGTTTGACAGAGTTGCTGACAAGGTGTGCAGGGATTGCAGCCTTTGCCTGTACTGCTGGGACAGGAACTTCTATAATACATACCAGGTTATGTTTAAGATTATTGAAAGGCTGGATTCAAAAGGCAGAATTGAGGAAGAGGACATTCCGCAATATTTTCTTGACAGATGTGAGAGAATAAATGATTTTGTTGACAGTGTGAATAATGTATATGAAATTTTCAAGGTGGATATGGTTTGGAAGAACAAAATCGGAGAAAGCAGGAATCTTGTATCTCAGCAGCTTGAAGGCCTGTCTAAGGTTATCTCCGACCTGGCTTCAGAAATCAGCATTGATGTTAATTTTTTGGAGGATCTTGAATCAGTAATAATGAGTGCGTTAAAAAAAGAGAATATCAAAGTTGATAGTGTCACTGTATTTGAAAATAAATGGGGAAAATATGAAGTTATTATCAACCATGCGACATGCGGAGGCAAAAGGGATTGTATAAGCAAAATGGAAAAGGCCGTTTCTGATATACTTGGCAGGAAAATGATTAAGCAAAGCAGCGGTTGCATGAGGAATGACAGAAACGGTTCCTGCGTACTAAAGCTGATTGAAGAGGAGATATACAGGGTAACTACTGGTGTTGCCAAAATGTGCAAATATAACGGCGTCGTTTCTGGAGACAATTATACATTTATGAATAACGGGGACGGCAGTTTTTTTGTTGCACTGAGCGACGGTATGGGTTCAGGGCAGAAAGCGGCAATGCAGAGCAGAACAACGATAAATCTGCTTGAGCAATTCATGGAATCCGGATTTGACAGGGATACTACTATAAGAATGATTAACTCCATATTGCTTCTTAAATCCAATGACGAGTCATTTTCGACCGTTGATTTATCCGTTATTGATTTATACGAAGGGGATGTCGAATTTGTGAAAGTCGGCGCAGTGCCAACTTTTATCAAGAGATGCGACAGGGTGGAAGTTGTGAAGTCAGCATCGTTGCCTGCAGGGATACTGAGCAACATTGAACTTGAGCTTATACATAAAAAAGTTGGCAGCGGTGATTTTATAATAATGATGACGGACGGGGTATACGATTTGTTTAAAAGTGATGAAGGAAATGATAAGCTCCTTAAGGAATATATTGACGGAATAAAGAGCCTGAATCCGCAGCAGATTGCAGACAGGATACTGGAAAAGGCTTATGAGAGCTGCGAGGGAAAACCCCCGGATGATATGCTTGTATTAGTTGTCAAGGTATGGAAAAGGGCCGGCGTATAATTTTTCCCGTTTTATCATAAACTACCGTTATGATGTGATCATAACGGAGGCTCTGTTTATGGTAAGCGGGAGAACAAAAAGGGTAGTGGTAATTAAGGATATTCAGTCAAATATTATCGAAGAGGCTATTTTGATACTAAAAAACGATATTGATATAGAGAAAATCGAAAAACAGGCGAAACACAAGGAAGTCCCCTCCAATGCAAAAATGGGAAATGATTACTTGCTAAATGAGGCTAGGCTCATAATAAATAATTATATTAAGGAATGTAAGATCCAGGCGGAAGAGAGAAACGGATTCAATAAAAAGAACAATATTTTTAAAGGCACTTTTTCCTTCAGTGTCCTGCTGAATATTGTAATGGCAGGGGCTGTTCTGTTTTTGTTGCTTATGGTCCTGGGGCTGATATAATGAAGCCCGTCAGAACAGGCATATTTTTTCCCAGTGTTTTTAACCCTTTATTGCCCCTGCAGTTAATCCCTGTATAAACTGTTTTGACATAAACAGGTATACAGCCATTGTTGGCAATGAAGCAATTGTTAAGCCTGCAAATATTATACTCCAGTCAGTTTGATATTCTCCAAAGAATTGAGCTATGCCAAGAGGAATTGGTTTTAAATTTTCCTTGCGGATGAACAGCAACGGAAAATAAAAGTCGTTCCATATTGGTAAAAAGTTCATAATAGTGACCGTTGCTATAGCTGGTCTGACTATAGGTACGACGATCCACCACAAAATTTTACTGCTTTTACATCCATCTATTTTAGCGGCCTCTTCTAGAGAGTCCGGAATCTGTTTTATGAAACTCGTTAAAATTAAAATAGATATTGGAATACTCATTGCTATATTTACAAGAATTACTGATGTCAGTCTATCTATTAGGTTAAGTGACCTCATCATTCTGAACAGATTTGCAGATCCCAGCTTAATAGGAATCATAATTCCAGCCAGAAAATACAAGTATAGCAAAGAACTCATTTTGAATCTGTACCTTGCAAACCCATAAGATGCCATTAAAGAAAGGATGATAATCGCAATTAAAGAGAAAAATGCGATAATTATGCTATTAACAAAATACGTACTAAATTGTCCTTTTACCCATGCGTTCTTATAACCATCCAAATACAGGCTCTTTGGCAGGCTTAGAGGATATTTAATTATATCAAGATTTGATTTGAATGAGGTTAATATCATTATAATAACCGGATAGAGCGCATAAAGTGCATATATTATAAATACAAAATATATTGCAGCCTTAGATATTTTATTTCTGATCATCTTCTTGTCCTCCTCACATTACTCGTTGACCCTTTTGTCCCAAATCTGCCATATAATTACACCGAGGCTAATAATGAACAGCATACATGTGGCAATTGTAGCTCCCATGCCAAAATCCTGAGGAGCGCTGTTAGTCTCGCCGAACAATGTCCTGTAGAAAAATGTACCGAATATGTCCGTTGAATACAGTGGCCCTGCGCTGGTTCCCGCCATAGCGTACACAATTTCAAAAGCGCTGAAATTTCTGACAAAAACCAATATTGTTGTCATTCCGATAATCGGCCTCAATAAAGGCAACGTAATATACCACATTCGTTTTAACTCATTACATCCGTCAATTATAGATGATTCATTTATGCTTTCATCAATATTATTAATTCCTGCAAGGAAAATCATCATTGGTATGCCCATATACTGCCATGCATTTGCGATTGTTATACAAATCAGAGAAGTTTTAGTATTACCCAGCCAGTTTAGAGCCAACTTTTCCAAGCCTATTGATTTTAAAAAACTATTAATAGGTCCCCAGGTAGGGTTTAGCAGAAGCGTCCATAAGTATCCTACAATTATTACTGAAAGCGTTGTAGGCAAAAAGAACGTAAACCTGAAAAAGTTTTTTCCTTTTAAATTAAAGCTTAACAAAATAGCAATACCTAATGCAACAATGTTTTGAAATATAATAGTCAGGAAGAAAAACTTAAAATTGTTGATAATTACATTTACGAGCCTTTCATTGTAAGGGTATTGTGTAAACAATTTTATATAGTTTTGAATTCCTACATATCGCATTTCACCGATACCCTGCCATTCGAAAAAGCTGTACAGCAAAGAGCCAAAAAGCGGGAGAGTCATGAATACAGTATAAACTAAAAACGCCGGAAGTATATACTTTATTGGTTCGAACTTTTCTTTGTGCCATAACCTTACCGCACGAGTACTACCTTCACGCATAAATATCATCCCTCAATAATTTTAAATGTGTTTTTTATATGCAATTTGACATAGCATAATATGCATTTATATTTACCAATAGTATCTAGCAAGAGTAATCTATTTGCTGATATTAGATATAAGATTTACAATAAGTGCGCTGAAGCACTTATTGTAAATCTTGTTGTCTGTTTTACATTCTACATCATTTGTGTGGTTCATACCACGTGGATATTCCTTTTTGGACATGTTCGGCTGCTTGTTCGGGAGTGTAGTCCCCTTGCCACATCATCTGGACTGCTTCTCCGATTAAAACCGCTCCTGTCGGTACCTGGGAATTAAGTTTGTCAAATGCCCAATACATTGCAACATTATCGCCTTTTTCACCTACAAAACTACTCCATTTTTTCATTATTTCATCTTCGATCTCAATGTTGCCAGGTATCATCGGAGGCATTCCCGGTAATTCATTGACTATAATTTCTGCTGCTTCAGGGGTTGCTAACCAGTTCAGATATACCAAGCATTCATCAACATTTCTTGTATTTTTATTTATGGAATACCCCCATGACGGTGTCATTGCCACAGGTGCCGGACCGGCCTTTGTGTTGCTGGGTGTTGCAAACACATCAAACTCCAAGTCAGGATTTGTTTGCCTGAAATAGGTAATTTCAAAGGATCCTCCGGGGAAAATGGCAGCCTGCTCAGCAAGGAACAACTGCTGCGTATCAACATAACCCAGTCCCAGAAAGTCACTTCCACAGTATTCTTTCATTTTATTTAAGCATGCAAGGTGATTTACAAAGCTTTCGTCAGTAAACCTTACTTCACCGTTCAACAGTTTTCTGCGCCATTCTTCAGCATTCCCTTCAATAAACGCTGGAAGCATTTGATATGAACGGTGTGCGATAGTCCATGCATCTTTAAATCCCATCGCTATGGGTCTAACTCCGTTTTCTTGCAATTTTTCGCACACCTGATAAAATTCGTCCCATGTTTTAGGTTCTTCAAGACCATATTCCTGGAATATTTTTTTATTGTACAAAAAGCCTAACATTACCCTGCCGCCCGGTAGAGCATATATTTTACCATCATCTGTTTTGAAAGCCTCTAAGTAACTTGGATTTGCATCTTTCAACGCAGGCACCATTTCTGGTGTAAGTTCCATAATAACACCGGAACTTGCAAGCAGCCGTCCGGCGTCATACGGCCTTAAGTATAGGAGATCAGGACCTTCGCCGCTTTCTAATGCAATTTTTATCTGTGCGTCGTATTCTGTATTCTTGATTGGCTTAAATTCAACCTTTATGTTAGGGTATTTTTTGTTGAAGGCTTCGTTAATTCTGTTAAAAGGCTCAACATCCTCAGTTCTCCAACTGCTTAGCTCAAGGGTGACTGTTTTGGTCTCGGCTTCTTGCTTAGGGCTTTCTTCGCTGGCTGTCCCTTGTGGAGTGTCCTTACTTCCTTCATCTGCTGCTTTTCCGCACCCAAACAACACAACGCATAGCGATAGAATTACAATGAATAATGTAAGAAGGCTTTTTTTAAATTTCATTTTTTACTCTCCAAAAATCTTTTTAGATTTGAAAACATATCAGGCGTAATCTCAATTTCATTTTTTCTCATAGCAGCAAAGGCAGCGCCTATTTCTGCCGGAAATGGAGGAAATCCTATTTTTACATTAGGAAATACTGAATTAACCCTTTTTTTGAAATCTCTGACCAACTTCTCGTTGTTCTGGAATACTCCACCGTATATTGCAACTGAACAGCTGTTATCGCCAATTATACCTATTAGCCTTAATGCGTAGTCCACCAGTATATTGGTTGTTGAATGGAGTATTAATAATGATGATGTATCGCCTTGTTCAGCGCATTGGCTAACTACTCTTGCAAAACCTGCAATAAACGACTTCTCGATGGGAGGATCATACAAAAGCTTTATCAATTTTCTATGGTCACTTATTTTGAAATAAGCAAGGAGTTCATCTTCCAACTTTGTTGTGGGTCCCAGCCCGTCAAAACTCTTTAAGGCGGCTTTTATTCCTTCAATTGCTATATAATACGCACTGCCTTCATCTTCAAGAAGATAACCCCATCCACCTATATAATGTGATTTTCCGTATTTATCAACAGCTAATCCTACCGATCCAGTACCGCTTACAACGATTATTCCCGGTCCGCCTAATGTCATACCCATTAAGGCCATATATGCGTCACTTCTCATAAATACTTTGTTTACAGGTAACATATCCTGGCAAAACAGGTTTACGATATCATCAGAAGGATCATCATCTACTGCTGACATGCCAATGGATATACATTCGTAATCACTTATACCACACTTTTCCATAAGAGACTTAAGTGTACTTTTAAAATTGGCTTTTGCAACGTCCATACCTGATGCGTAAAAATTAATATTTTCTCCAATAACCTTGCCAAGAACCTTACCATCTGCTGTAATGGCTATGGCCCTGGTACATGTGCCGCCTCCGTCAACACCAATGAAAATTCTTTTATTCATTACTGTGACACTCCTAACGCTTAAAGTAATTGTGTAGTTTTAAATTAAGACTTGTGACAACATTAACTCAAAACAATATTTTATTTTGCTGATTTTATCCAGATAGGACTGGACCATGCCATATCTCCGTCAAACTGTGTAACTCTTACATAATAGCAGCTTTCATCTTTAAAATCCGCATCTTCCCAATTGAGCCTGAATATTGTTCTATCAGCGTTAAAACCTTCTTTGGATCCGAAATCACCATATTTTGCTGCAACAATGCCATTTTTAACAATCACAACTTCAGTTATAGGGGCATAGGTGCATGCGATTGTAATATCAATAATTGCCCTGTCCGTTTCCACAATGGAACCCATAGGTTTACCTTCCGCTTCTATCCAAACGAGGATCTTATCAAGACTTGCTGCATAGCACCGGCGGTTTCTTATAGCATCAAAAATGCCCTTTCTGGTTAATTCCGTTGCGTAAACTGCCGTTACTCCGCCGGTGTGAAACATATTCTTTCCGCCCCATTGAGGATAGGCCATTACAACCTGTCCACCCGGAGTAGTAGTATGGCTGTCTGAGCCACCGACTACACCGAGAGGATAGCCGTTAGCCAGAGCATATCTGTAATAATGGCTTTCCTTAGGATGCCTTCCTTCTATTATTGGGCGGGAACTGGCGTATTCTTCTGACGAACCCCACTGAGAGTAAATCTCCATGACAGGTTCGACTTCAAGTCCACCAAAAAAACTCTTTTCAAAATCCCTACCACATATAGATCTGCCTGAATGATGGCAAATAGCAAGTCCTCCATACTTCTTAGCGTGCTCAAAAACACTCTTTAATGTTCCTCCGGAACAAATTCGGAAATCCTTGTATTCACCTATATCGGATTCAAAATATATGTTAAAATGTCCCCCGTCCTCACCGTCATAATCAGTCTCAAATGCTAGTATCGGTACAAATATTCCAGGCTCATCCCATCTTTTGAAAGCTTCTTTTGTTTCCTTCCAACTCTTTTCCGTAAGCGCATTGGCGTGATCCGTAATGGCGCAAAAGTCATGTCCCATTACTTCCTTTGCATACCAATACCCAAAATCCGGAGTTTTAGGCAGGTAAGGCGTACCGCACTTGCCATGTACACTATGTACATGAATATCTCCCCAATAAAGCTTGAACGGAAAATTCTTTTTTGCCATTATAGGGTTGCACTTTCCGGTAGGGAAAGTGCCGGTACCGGGACAGACTTCAAACGTAAAAATGTTTTCTTCATCCACCATACAGTCTTCCAGCAAAATACTTCCCCTGTCTTCCTTCGTAAAGGTCAGCTTATTGGGAATGTTTTTAATGCCGTTATTGTTTTTTACAAGCAATATTCCTTCAAAATCGACATCCAGGTTGCCGTCTATTCGCAAGAGTGAAATCCTTATATTAAATTTTTCACCTGGACTTACTATAGATGGAGCTGAAATCCATGCTCTAGTTGCTCCGCTGTAAATTGTAGAACGCTCAAGTAAACTCATTCTGTATTTCGTGCTCATAACTCTTTCCATCCTTTCTGCCAATTAGTTTTACTAAACCTATAGCAAATTTATATTAATAGACTGGAACCTTTCTTTATTAAACTTCTGATGATTCATTAAGGAGAGCATTCAAGGTTTTTACTATAATATGTCCCATTCTCTCACTTTCCCCCGCAAGGAGAGGTATTCTCCTGTAAAGAAATGCCGAGAGATAGCCTTCGTATCCCTTGTTTTTAATTTCTTTAGCCGTAGGGAAATACCTTAAAACTTCATTTGCATAACCTAACAACATTATGTTGAATTCATGTAAACCATTCCGTATAATTGAACCTATTTCAGTAAACACCTCTCCCGGAACGCCTATAAGTAAGGTTTTCCCTATTTTAAACGCCTGTATCTGTACATCCTCTGAATTTATTGCGCCACTTACACCAAGTTCCCTTCTCTTTTCTTCTGCCCATATATTTAAGGCTTTAAAGATTTTTGGGTTATCCGAATACAATTGGTTAAAAGTTTTAACTTCAGCATAGAAGGATTGCTCTGTAAGATGAAAAAGAGATAGTTTTGCATTTACCTCGAAAGTGTCAACCGTATAGTTGTCCAATAGTTGTGCTGAATCTATACCATTGATAAAAGCATTTGCTATTTCCGTTCCGTACTTCACAACATCACTTTCTTTTCCGGATCCCCATTTTACTAAGTTAACCAAAGGGTCTATATCTCCACAAAAACCGGTTAAAAACATAGCTTTATAACCTAATCCGTTTAGAACTCTAACCACCTGTCCTGGGTAATCTGCAGATATCATATTATTTACACCCAAAACTACAGGATGGCATGCGTAGTTCACCAATGCTATGGGGTCATCATTGACTCTTTCGATCAATAAACCTCGAACTCTACTATCCGCACATCCGTTTTCACCAAAAACCCGATTGTATCCTATTCCATCAAATTCAGAATCAATAAATAAAATACGGTAAACATCCTGAATATCTTTAAAAGCTTTAACACCAGCATCTACTATTTTTTCAATAATAGATACAATATAAGTTTCATCAGGCTCTCCGCAAGCAATAAGATTAGAGGTGGCAGGTCCGGAGTGGGTGTGTGTACAAAGAACCATTATTCCTTCCTTACTTAGATTCAATTCCTTGCAGAGCCGTGCTTTAACCTGCTCAACAATATCTTTCCTTAAACCAATGAGATCACAACTTATTATAAGAATGGTTTTGTTGCTGTCATAAAAGCATACCGAGCGTGCATAGAGTGGATCTAGCACCCCTTCAGCCTTTCTCCCAAGAAAATATCCATATCCCGAAAGTTCAATACCTAACGGTGGCGTTATATCACTTTCGCCATAGCCTACTCTCATCGAGATGCCCCCTTTATACTTCTACGAAAATTATTGCATGGCATTCAAGAAATAAGTGTATGTTTATAACTTATAGTTAATTGCTTCATCAAACATTGCTATAACGTTATTTACAGGAATGCAATCATTCAAAACATGACTTGATGCTACTATGTATCGAGGTCCTAGAGCTTCAATATTATATCTTACAGCATCCCTTACCTGTTCTTCGGTTCCAAACGGAAGTAGTTGCTGAGTATCAATGCCTCCGTGGAAACATAAATCTTTTCCATATTCCTTTTTTAGCTTTTTGGGATCCATTCCTTTGGCAGATGTCTGTATAGGAGATAAAATATCTACACCTATTTCAATTAAATCAGGGAGTATTTCTATAGGAGAACCGCAGCAATGATACATCATTTTCAGATTATACTTTTTTGCCAAATCACAAATCTTTCTTAATCTGTTCTTGAAAAACTTCTGCCACATTTCTCTGGGGAAAATCATTCCTGTTTGCATGGCAACGTCATCCCAGGTCCATAAAATATCAATAAGATCTCCGCAAATCTTCAATACATTTTCATAAATCCATAGCTGTATTCAAATATTTTTGCGACCAAAGCATCATATACTTTAGGTTCAGTGTACATACATATTAAAGCTTCCTCCATACCCATCAGTTCTGCTGTCCTTGAAAACAACATTGTAGGAATATATGGAGCGCATATAGCATAATCCGAATATTTTAATGCTTGTTCCCTTAAGCCTGTGTAATCCCAATCCGAAGGATCTGGCCAGTCGTAAGAATTTATTAAATCCATGTTAACTTCTTTCCATGGACTGTAGGCCAATTCAATTGCGCCAAATTCATTAGTTTCCCGTCCATCCGGAGTATACTTCTTTGGACCTCTATAAACCGCAGCATTCAGCCATCTTAAATCTGATTTCACGGCTATTAGAACATCATCCCAATTTGAAACATTAAAATAACTCATTAATCTATTTTTGATTAGATCAGGATAAATACTTCCACCTTCAAACATATCAACAGGAATACGATCAATATCAAGTCCATTAAGAGAATTTAAAACCCTTTGTTTAGAATTCATAAAATACCCCCTAGGTAAAAGCTCCTCAAATACGCGATTAGACTTTAAAGCAAAAGACCAGCATATAAAAATATTGCTAAACATTACAAATTAATTTAACATAAGTAATTTGGCAAAGTATTTAATCTTTAACCTACAACTACAGTATATATTTAGTTAACCTATTTGTCAATATATTTTAATAAATTATAAAAAAATATTTTTTAAAATATATTTAAAATATGTACAAAATAAAAGCGTTTTCATTCTTTTTTTGTGCAGGACGAATAATTATAAACTTTCAATCCACCTATTTGTTACTAATTCCAAAGCTCCTATCAGAGCACTGTTTTCATCATATTTGCTTAAGTTTACTTCAAAATCTATTGGGATATTGCTATCGAACATTTTTGTTACAAAACTATTCAGTTTATCTACAACAATCGCTCCGAATTCCTTATAGCTGCAGTCAACAACTATCTTGCTGGGGTTGATAAGCCAAATAATATTAAAAACCGCCCTTGCAAGGCATGTTATAACGTTATCAAGATAATCAACGACCAACCTGTCACCTGCTTTATACATCTTCAATACATCATCGAAGTCCAATTCGTTGGAATTCTTTCCCAAATCCAGGCCATTTTCATTAAACTTTCTTTTCACTCCCTCAACGATAGCGGGACAAGACACAACATCCTCCAGCTTTTGCCTGTTATTGCTGCTGCAGTCTACAAAAAGCTGGCCTATATCACCGGCAATTTCATTATGCCCATTATATATTTCCCCTTTAAGTAAAATGGCACCTCCCACACCTTCGCCAATATACAAATAATATAAATCATATGGTATTTCACTATTGAACCCTATTGCTTCCGCAATTGCAGCTAATTTAACGTCATGGTCGATTACAATGTTATTTACCTCAAAGTTTTCTTTGATAATTTTTTTCAACTTTATATTATTCAAATCTTTGTTTAATTCGTTATATATTCTATCTTCTTCATCTTTATAAATACCGGGTACTGAAATGCCTATTCCTAAAATATTCAGGATATCTGATTGTTCCACTTCGCTTTTTATTGTACGAACAAATGAGATAATATTTTCACTAAAACTTATGTCTTTTTTGCATCTATAGAATCCTTTTTTCACCTTATTTTTGTAGACATCATAAACTACATAATACAGAAAACTGCTTGAAGTAAGGTCAATAGTAATAATATATCCGATTGAATCTGCAATTTTTAATACTGTTGGTTTCCTTCCCACTATAGAAGTATCAACTTTTTTCTCAACAATCACGTTCTTTCTTAAAAGGTCATCAACAATATTTTTTACAGTCATAACGCTTATGTTGTTTATGCCGGCAATATCGTTTCTTGATAAGTCCCTGTTCGATATAATTGTTTTTATAATGTTTATTTTGTTAATATTTCTTACGTCTCTTACAGTCATTTTCTCAAGCAAACTAAACGCACCCCTTCACAGACTTAATCTATGACTATTTCAAACAACAAGATTTTTCCCTCAAAAGACTGCTTCAGTCTTTGTCACTAGCCAGTATTTCACATAATTTACTGTCTGTTTTTTAAACTGATTAGGACTTCACTGTAAAATTATGTGTTTTTATGTGTTTTACCAGATAATAAGTCCGTTTTACACTTATATATTATTTAATCGCATAAAATGTGTCAATATGTTCTTATATATATTTTGATAATATGTTTAAAAATTAATTTTATTGATAAATATACATCCATGATGTTATGCTTGTACAGTATAAGAAATATATGATTGCTTTGGGTAATAAGGCAATAAAACACCCTAACGAAGCTAATATATTTCTATAATCTTTTGCTATGTGATATAATATGATTTAAATGATACCAAACAGCACTGATTTAACAGATAATCTTAAGCCGGATGAAGCGGGACGGCAAAACTCGGATACTGGAGGAATAAGGCTTAATGCACGGCGAGAAGTTGATTGAAATAAGGGGTCTGAAAAAGAACTTTGGAAAACTTTTGGCATTGGATAACCTGAATTTTGATATATACAGAGGGGAAATATTCGGACTGCTTGGTCCAAACGGCGCCGGGAAGTCCACCTTTATATCAATTCTGACAACCATTTGCAAACCCACAAGCGGTGATGTTTTCATTAAAGGCTTCAGCGTAAAAAGGCAGCCTGATAAAGTGAAAAGGAGCATAGGCTTTGTACCACAGGATATTGCTTTATATACAATGCTTTCCGGTCATGACAACCTTAATTTCTGGGCAGGCATATATGGCTTGTCGGGCCGGTTGAAGAAAGAAAGAATCAAAAAAGTGTTATCCATAGTAAGGCTTGAAGACAGGGCAAAGGACAGGGTGGAAGAGTACTCGGGGGGCATGAAACGAAGGCTTAATATTGCAGTGGCCCTGCTGCATCATCCGGAAATCCTTGTAATGGATGAGCCTACGGTAGGTGTTGACATACAGTCCAGGAAATATATCCTGGATGCGGTGAAAGGACTGAAAGAGGAAGGGAGAACCGTAATTTTCACAAGCCATTACATAGATGAAATGGAATCTCTTTGCGACAGGATTGCCTTGATTAATAAAGGGAAAATCGAAGCGATAGGAACAGTTGATGAACTTAGAAATAAATACGGGATGAAAACAATTGAAGATATTATGCTCAAATTCATTGAATAGAAGTGCAAAAGCGTATCTATTCCATTGTGAAGGGGGCGATGTATTTATGAGAGGAAAGCCAGGCAGGACAAAGAAGTATTTAACAAATAAAAACAATAAAAAAGTTGTAATAATAGCAGCCTGTTTGGTACTTTTGGCAGTGCTGGCAGCTGTAGCTTATTCTTTCCTTTCTAAGAAGTCTCCGCGGCAGCTTTATATTGATGTTGAGAGAAACAATTATAAAAAATATTCAGAGCAGATAAAAAAGCTTTATAATGACTTTGTATCCAGCCAAAAACCATATATGGAATCACGCCACAGAAGCAGGCTAGAGATAACCGCAGAAATGGATTCCGAAAGCAGTGAAATATTCGGAATACAGAATGTATATGGCATTATTGATGCTATAAACAAATCCAAGCTTGTAACGGATGTAAGGACGGACCCGTCAGCCAATGAGAGCTTTGTGCAGATTGAATTGCTTCTGGATAAGTCTCCTCTTTTCGGACTGGAAGCTTTTATCAAAGACAGGCAGGTTGGCTTCACTGCTCCTTTGTTTATGCCGGGTACGTATTTTTTGGTTGACATGGAAAAGGCCGATGATGTATACGACAGGTTTAACATCCCGGTGAGGCCGAAAAGATTTTTAAGAAAGGTAGATATTGTAAAGGCTCTGCAATTTGACGAATCCAAGCTGGACGCAATAGGCGAAGAGTATGGGAATTTAGTTTCGGACGTTATTGAAGATGAGGACGTAAAATACGGCGACACTGAAGCATTCAAAATTGGCGATGTTGAAATTAAGGTCAGGGAGCTTATTGTAAAACTTGACAGCAATAAAACCAGGGCACTTTTTAACAGTATACTTGAAAAGGCGATGGATGACGAGCTTCTTCTTAACCTCATATTCGGGAATTATAACCATCTGGTGGAATTAATCGATGAAACGGGTTTTTTCCAGGCTTATGATTTACTCGAGGATATGGGGATTATGGAACTCAACGAATTTTTCAAGGAAATTCTGAAGGCCGTAAGTGCCAAAAAAGATATAGGTGATTTAAAAAGCAAAATCGAAGAATTCCTTGATGGCAGCAGATACCCTGACGGCTTTGAAATGAGGCTGATTATTGACAATTCAGGGAATATTGTTGACAGGAAAATTCACGTTTCCTGCAAAACCGGCAGAAGCGATTCGGTATATGCTGTTGATATACATTCGGCAAACAACAGTTTAAAAAGCGGCAGCTTTTTTGATGATAGATTTATAAGGATTGAGTTTACTGAGACGGACGGCAGCGGAAGAAAACTGGCAAAAATTTTTGAAATCAATACCGGCACAAAGCCTGGTCTGAAGGACGAAGAAAAAGGCAAAACAGTAGATATAACCGTTTTGAACATGGATAACGGAACTGAAAAGAATGCCATACGCGCAAACTTTGATATCCACGAGACGACTGACAGGCTCACTCTGAAGAAAACAAGCGTTACAAAATACGATATAAAAGTAAGTGCTGACGACGCTAAACTGGTTGACATTTTCAACGGAGAAATTTATTCTGAAAAAAGCAGAAATGACAAGTTTAAAACAGTGAATACAAAAACGGATATAAAAATCAATACAAGGCTGACTTCGTTCGGGCTAAAGGATATCTCATTCAGATTTAAGCTTGCAGGTGAAGATAAATTCGATATAGATCCTTTTGAACTTCCGGACTTCCGGAAGGGAAGGGTTGTTGACCTTAACAGGGCGACTGATGACGAGTTGGCCGGTGTACAAAGGGACTTACTGGCATCATTTGGAGCATTTTATCTTGAAAACAAATCATTAATAGATGGAATAATGGGGGCAAGATGACAGGTTTTGCAGCATTATTGAAAAATGATATCAAGCTTTTTTTTAAGGATTGGAAGGCAGTAATGCTTCTTATATTGATGCCTTTTGCTTTTATTGCTTTTTTTGCCTATGCGCTTACTCCATTCCTTAATAAAAGCAGTTTTATTGAGCCTTTTGATATTGCATTGGTTGATAAGGAAGACACTGCCCAGACAAGGATTCTCGCAAGGCAGCTTGAGGAAATAGGGATTTTCCGGGAAATATTCAGAGTTGATGAAAGCCGTGCAAAGGAAATGATTTCTGATAATCTGGTAGCCTCCGCCATTATTATTCCTGAGGATTTTTCCGCCAGTGTTGCAGTTGGAGAAAACAAACCTGTAACAGTAATAGGAAATAAGGCTATGCCGCTTCAATCCTTTGTAGTGAAGAATCTTATCCAGAGCGCGGCTAATATCGTCTCTGCAGGCCAGAGCGCAATAAACACAATATATTATTATAACCAAAAAGCCGGAATGAGCGCAGAAGAACTTCAAAAACAGTTTGAGGAATCGACAATGAAAATTGTGCTTGAAGCAATTGCGAGAAATGAGGTGTTCTCCTACATTGAATCGACGCCCGTGTATAACCTGACGCCGGTAGAGTATTTTACTGCGGCGCTGATAACGGTTTTTCTTATGTTTGCAGGAATGCCGGGAATGAAAATGCTTGTCATGGAGAGGAGCTATGGGGTGACAAAGAGGATTGAGGCTTCTCCGGTAAAACTGTGGCAGGTGGTAATGTCGAAGTTTATAGTGACGGTAATTCTTTCAGTAGTGCAATTCCTGGTGATAATTGTCCTGACGTCGATTGTATTTAAAAACTATTGGGGGGCACCTGTTAAAAATATTCTGATTCTGTTTGCCGGTATAATATTTGCAGTATCTTCATGGTCCATTTTTGTATCGGCAATATCAAAAACTCCTGCCTCGGCGGATATTATAGGGAATTTAAGCGTGTTGCTCATGGCAATGGTGGGAGGAAGCATATATCCTCTTTCGTCAATGCCGCGGTTTATAAGGGAGGCAAGCAAATTTACAATAAACAGATGGGCAATGGAAGGCTTTATGGTTATTTTTTCAGGAGACCGCAGTTTAAGTGTCGCCAATTATTTTTATGTATTGATTGCAATCGGGTTAGTGTTATTGATATTGTCGACAGTGATTTTAAGGCTGAGAAGAAGATAAAGGACAGGGGGTAATCTGTATCAAGCTGATTTTGACTACTTATTACAAACTGAAAATGATGCTTTCCGACAGGCTTTTTTTTGCCGCTATGATTATAATACCATTGCTTATTACAGTTGTGACCGGTTATGCGTTAAGAAATGAAAAGGCTGACAGCATTAAAATTGCTGTAGTGGATGAAGATAATTCCGATTTTTCAAAAATCCTGGTAGAAAGGTTGTCAGTAAAGGAAGGTATTGATTTAAAAAATATTGATGGCGAATATGCTCTTGATTTGTTAAAAAACAATGAAGTTGAAGAAGTTTTTATAATAAAGAGAGGATTTAAAGACAGAATAATCAATGGGGAAAATGAAGAATTGATAGATGTATTGAAATCGCCTTCTTCGTTTTCCGCAGAGTTTGCCGGGGAGTTAGTGGCAGGAGAAGTAATGAGGCTTTTATCAGGCAGCATGGCTGTTAATTGGGTTACCGGTGAATATAAAAGGCTTGGGATAGAGGTTGATGATAATCTGGAGGATGAGATATTGAAATGCGTGGAATCGCAGTGGGAACCTGAACCTCTTATGACGATTAGGTATCAGGAGATGGTAGGCAGTGAGGCAAAGGATACGGAAAGGGTTTCCATGCCCGCTTCCACTGCTGCTTCGGTAGGTGTTATTATTGTCTTTATAATGTTTTATGTACTTTTCTGCAGCGGATGGCTTATTGAGGAAAGGATAAGCGGTACGTTAAAGCGCCTGGTTTCGGGTTTTAATACCCTTGGATATTCTTTTATTGGAAGTGTATTAGCTTTGATGATTTTGGGCATTTTGCAGATTATCTTATTCTTCACTGTATGTAAAGTCGTGTTCGATGTTGTTGTCTTTACAAGTGCCTGGTCCTATGTTGTTATTTTCGCTTACCTCCTTTCAGTAATATCCATAAGCCTTTTTCTGTCTTCAATACTAAAGACGCCGTCCCAGTTGCAAGCAGGCGCTCCTGTCCTTGCGCTCCTTATGGGATTTGTAGGCGGCTGTTTCTGGAATTTCGTTGAAATGCCAAAAAGTCTTAAGGCACTTTCTCTGCTTACTCCGCAAGGCTGGACCCTTGAAGGTATTAACAGTTTGCTTGTAAACCCTTTGGAACCGGCCAGCGCCATTCAGGCTGTAATGGTTCTTTTTGCTGTCTCATTGATTTTATTGCCTTTAAGCTATATTATAATAAAAAGGTACGTTGTGACGTAAATTTTGACATGTGAAGGAGAAAAGATATGAAATTGCTGGATATACTGCTTTTACCTAAAAACTTCTACAAAAAATTAAATGATAAAAGATCAACCTTATATTTAGGCATTGTTTTTGTTGGAATTGCAGACCTTGTGTTTAATTTTCTTGATAATTATTCCGCTGTTTTCGGCGGAAAAGCGGGGAATGCCATTTATAGAAACATCATGTTGTCAGTAGTTTTCATTGTTATACTTGGGGCAGTTGATATTCTGTTTTTTTCAAAGCCTCTGTTTGACCTGTTCAAAAAATTCAAAAAAGAAACGCGTGAAACTGAGACCGGCACGAAGCTGATAAAACTCATGAAAATATATATTTCCGCGCATTTCGTGCTGGTACCGCTGGAAATACTTATTTATATCGCTGCAAAGAATATAAATAGTCTGAATTATAATGTTGTACTCATTGCGGCTTTTGTTGAGTTTATTCTTCCCGTTTTGTTCAGTGCTGCAATTTCCAGAGGTATAAATGTTATTTATAATTTTCAGCCCCTATTTAAAAGGCTTGTTTTTATAGTGGTATTTATTTGGACGTATGCGCTTGGATTTGCGCTGTCTTTTGTTATTGATAACTGGATAATGAAACTTTTTGTATAATTTTTGTGTGTTGTCAAAACACTTATATTTGGCTATAATAATATGTACGGAAAATAAAAATAATTACAGTGTGCCCCGGTGGCCTAATGGATAAGGCAGCGGATTCCGGTTCCGCCGATATGGGTTCGATTCCTGTCCGGGGCGCCAAATCATTTATTCAATTATAAAAAGCAAGTGGCTAATGTAGCCTTTTTCTATTTATCCAATACAAAATGGATCATGCATAAAACATCCTTCCAGTCATTTGAAACATAACGGAGGACTTTGGAATTACACTGCACAATACCGGGGTAAAAACTGTTAAAGTAGGCATCCTGATGCCTTGAGAAGCAAATTTCAACAGTAAAAGATTCGGGAAGTTTTGCCTTACAGGACTTATAATCGCCTGTCAGCGCTTTATAAACGTTCTCCTTTATATACCGCGCGGCAAGATCAGGATGGATGGAAGTGGTGGCGCCGCCATAACCTGTTTGAGTGACAACAGTTGTGATATTTGGAATTAAACTTTTGGCATATTCACAAATTGACATGTCTCCGCTGACGAAAGGCACCGGCACATCTAAATATGCCGCTGTATATGCGTTAAACTGAAATTCGCTCAATGGAGTACCATTCAGAAGAATATAGTCGGTTTTGCGGTTGAAAGTGTGCGAAACGGGCGAACCGCCATCTGAGACGCCGCTGTGGAAACCGGTCATTATTGCTGCGTCGAAGGCAGTCTCCTGCAAACCTGACATCATCGCATAAATATCGCCTGGGCTGCCACGGGTTATGCGCACAATTTCAGGTAAACAACGTGGTATGATATTTCGGGTGGAATCGTGCGCATCGCGTACAAGGATATCAACCGCGCCTGCTTCAATTGCACCTGAACACGCTGCAGATACCTCTCGGGTCATCTGCTCACGGAAATAAGCATAATCAGGGTGGTTGAGCGTACCTTCATCAATATGGGCAAAACCTGCCGAACCTTCAATATCAGCACAAATAAAAACCCGCATGGCAATTCTCCTTTTATTTGTTTAATTTATTGAGCACCTCAAAACCTTCTTTAAAATGTTCAACAGCAGAATCTATATGTTTGGAGATCAAGTCCATAGCCCTGTCAACTTCTTTGTTCTTTAAGCATTCCACAATTAAACCGTGATCATAATAGTTTTCCTGTAGAACGGGCATAATGTCCCTGGATTGATATATACAAAGCTTGACCTCAGCACTGATTGTATTGTAAAGACGCGAAAGCCGCGGGCTGTCTGCTGCGTCAACAAGCGCTGTGTGAAATCCGAAATCAGCGGCGACATAGGAATTCCACTCTGTATTAATATCAAGGCTTTTCAACTTGTTCAAGGCAGCAATAACCGAATCCGGGACAGTGCCTCTTTCACCTATGATAGATACGGCTTTAACTTCGAAAAGTTTCCGCAGGTGAAATATTTCTTTTACGTCACTGAAGGTTACTTTTTTAACATAGACCCCCTTATTTATTACTTTTACCAGGATGCCTTTATTGATAAGATTTGCAATAGCCTCACGAACTGTATTGCGGCTCACGCCATATCTGGCGGTAAGTTCCGTTTCTGTGATCATGGCGCCGGGGAAGAATTTATTGGAATATATATCTTCTTCTAATGCTTCTGTCACGGCATCAACCGTTGATACAATCCTGGAATGTATATTGCTCATTTTCTCCTCCCTTTCTTATTTAGCTTTTATAATTTTAAATGAGTAAAATTTGCTTGTTCTTATACTCATTATTCTATCACATGAGATAATGATTTGCAAACAGTATAATTGTTGAACAATCGTACTTGACAACATAGCAAGTTATTAGTAAAATGTAATATAATCCTGACTTTTACAGCAAATTTACAGAAAAATAGCCGTAAACCCTTTATACGGAAGGGATAGCGGCTTTTCTAATTTGTCATAAATAT
>DULF01000094.1 GCA_012840535.1 Clostridiaceae bacterium | reverse complement strand
CTTATACGATTCGAAAAACATACCGGGACTTCCTCTCAAAAAATTATTTTGGTAAGCGCCGCGCATTTTGGTAAACTTATATCAACCGGCATATAACATCCATCCACATTTTTTTATTATATCATAAGTTTGCCTTAATACAAAAAGATTAAACCATGTTATTACCTGTTGTTGACTAAAAAACTTCAAAATTTATCCGTTTTCATCAGGTTTTAATCCTTAGCGAAGCATATTTGTCTTTAATTCGATGTAATTATTTGGTATTCATTGACATATGGTAAGATTTCAGTTATAATATTTTTGCGTGAATAGGGGCTGAATGGACTGATTATGCGCTGTTAGCTCAACTGGATAGAGCGTTCGGCTACGGACCGAAAGGTTTCGGGTTCAAATCCTGAACGGCGCGCCAAAAATCAAGCAGAGCCTGCAAGTATAAAACTTAAAGGCTCTGCTTTTTTATTTGAAGAGGGTGTGGGCAGATTACATCCCTCATTATTTTTGCCTGTATTTTAGTAATCTTATAGCGTTGAGTATTACTGCAAGGACGCTTAACTCATGTACCAGCATTCCGGATGAAAGGAACACCACCTTGGCCAAAACCCCCGCAAGCAGCAACCCTACCACAATTATTGCAAAGTAAATGTTCTGCTTCATATTTTTTACTGTTGCCCTGCTTAAACCGATAGCATATGAGAGCTTCCTTATTTCGTTGGACATCAGGACCACATCGGCTGTTTCCATTGCGACATCAGCCCCTGCTCCTCCCATGGCGATTCCCAAATCCGCTGAAGCCAACGCGGGGGCATCGTTTACTCCGTCACCGACCATTGCTGCTGTTCCGTATTCTTTTTGCAGCTTGTTCAGCAAGGAAACTTTATCTTCGGGAAGCAGTTCCGCGTAATAATCATCCATGCCTACCCTTTTGGCTATGGCTGCGGCAGCCCTTTTATTATCCCCGGTTAACATTACTGCCTTTCTGATGCCTAAAGATTTCAGCTTTTTAATTAATTTTCCAACATCATCTCTCAGGGTATCGGCAATTGAAATAACACCTATTATTTTTTCCGAATCAGCTACTATAACCGTAGTTTGACCTTCGGATTCCTCATTTTTTAAATACTCTTCTATGTCATCAGGTATTTTTATGCCGTTTTCATTCATTAGTTTCCTGTTTCCTGCAAGTATAATCTTATCTCCCAGCTTTGTTCTGAGCCCCTGCCCTGTAATTATGTCGGATTCATCAGGAGAAATGAGGCTGCCTATGGGTTTTGAACCGGCTTCTTCCAGTATGGCCTTTGCAAGAGGGTGTTCCGAATACATTTCTGCACTGGCGGCAAGCCTCAACAATTCTTCTTCGCTTATGCCGAAAGGCTTGATGTTGGTTACCTTGGGCTTTCCTTCAGTAAGCGTACCGGTCTTGTCAAATGCCAGCACTTTTACTGTTCCGAGTTTTTCAATTATTTCCCCGCCCTTTATGAGAACTCCGTGCCTGGCTCCGTTCCCTATGCCTGCAACTATTGACACCGGGGTTGAAATGACAAGTGCTCCGGGGCAGGAGATTACAAGCAGTGTAAGCGACAACTCGGCATCCCTGGTTATGATAAAAACAGCTGCTGCAAGAATCATAATAGATGGAGTATAGTACTTTGAAAAGACTTCCAGAAACTTCTGCGTTCTGGCCTTTTTATCCTGTGCTTCCTCAACCATCTGGAGAATCCTTGAAAACGTGGTGTCTTCTCCTACCCTGTCAGCCCTTATTTTTAAATATCCTGATTCTATGACGGTGCCTGAGAAAACTCCGTCGTTAACATCTTTGCTGACAGGCATCGATTCACCTGTTATTGGCGCCTGGTTAACATATGCGCTGCCTTCAATTACGGTTCCGTCGACGGGAATTTTTTCTCCCGGCCTTACGATCACTATGTCTCCTTCAACAACCTCTTCAGGAGATAATTCAATTTCCGCTCCGTTTCTGACAACTCTTGCAATATCCGGTGCAAGACTTAGCAGCGCTTTTATTGCTGACCTTGTCTTTTCAAGGGTTTTAGATTCCAGATAATTACCAAGCATAAATAGGAAGGTGACTGCTGCAGCTTCCCAATATTCTTTTATTATCAATGCTCCGATGACTGCAAGAGTAACCAGTGCGTCTATTCCAAGTATTTTGTACCTTAGAGCCCTTATTGCGTTTATTGCTATTGGATATCCGGCAATAACCGCTGCAGCAATCATTAAGATGTCAGATATGTCAGGAATTGATGCCAGCTTGCCGAGGGCTAGGGAAACAACAATCAGTATGCCTGATATCAAAACTCTTTGCCCTTTATTAATCCTTAACATATCTCATCTTCCTCCCCCCCGTAAACCTATTGTTTACCTGGTATTTCAACACTTCAAACCCGCAGGCCTATTGTTCGCCTAATACTTCAAATCCCAATCCCTCAATGGTGTTTCTGATTTCGCTTCCGTCGATAAGATTTTCATCATAGGTTGCCTTTACTTTACTTGCATTGAATAACACATGGACATCCTCAATACCCTTGATTTTTTTTACCGCGCGCTCAATTTTTGCTGCGCAACTTGGACATGTCAGCGTTTCCAACTGGTAAATCTTAGTTTTCATGGCGATTGCCTCCTTTATTTTTAATACTTTATATTTTGCCTTCATACAGGTTTTAGGCTAAATTGGTTTTCACTAGTATTTTTACCCTCAAAACCGTTTTTAAAATCAAATGCAAAATTTATAATTTTGAGGTTTGTTGTGTTTTCAATGTCATTATATTATAATGAAGTTTGTATAATCGGTATCCTGGGATACGAAAATACAAAAATAAGGTAGAAGATTAAAATTCAGGTGACGGATATGTACGAAAAATATTTGGATAAATTATTAAAAACCTCCTTGTTTTATAACATGGACAGGGAAGAAATTATTGAACTGCTAAACTGTATCAAGCCGAAAGTAATCAGTTACAGCAAAAACAGCTACATAACCGTTGCAGGCTATGATTTTAAATGCGTAGGGAT
>DULF01000093.1 GCA_012840535.1 Clostridiaceae bacterium | reverse complement strand
GCAGCCTTGTTCCCATTGCGGGAATAGGTTCTTCTCTTGGACCTTATATGGCGATATTTGGTTTGATATTTGAAATAAGAGAATTAATTTATATAGGAATAATCCTGTTTACAGCAGCAGTGGCCTTTTATCTCGTGACGCTGCCTGTTGAATTTAACGCAAGCAGCCGGGCCATCAGGACTCTTGAAACCGCCGGAATACTTGCTGCAGACGAGATTGCTCCTGCAAAGAAAGTTTTACGGGCCGCGGCAATGACTTATGTCGCTTCGGCGGCGGTAGCAATAGCCAGCCTCCTCAGGCTTGTATTGCTTACCAGAAGAAGAAATGATTAATGAAAGAGCAGGGATGGATGAGCAAGCTAACAAACAAAAACGATGTTAAGGGAATTGACGCCGCAAGGGAAACAGCGCTGAAAATTCTGTATGATATTAATGAAAAGGGAGCATATTCAAATATTTCAATCAACAGGCATTTTGCAGCAAGTAAGCTCAAAGAAATTGATAAGGCTTTTGCTACGGAACTGGTATACGGCACTATAAGGTGGAAGCTTACAATAGACTGGGTTATTGAGAAATTTTCGAGCGTTAAGCTGTCCAGAATATCGCCATGGATAATGAATATACTGAGGATGGGAGTGTACCAGACTTTATTTGTTGACAGGGTACCTGAGACAGCGGCGTGCAATGAGAGCGTTAAACTGGCTAAAAAATATGGGCATACCGCTTCAAGCGGGTATGTTAATGCTATACTCAGAAATATTGCAAGGAATAAAGATAAAATAGAATATCCGGATAAAAACAGGGATGTATTACGGTTTTTATCAATAAAGCATTCCCACCCTGAGTGGATGGTGAAAAAATGGGTGGATTTGTTTGGAATTGATTTTACCGAGGAACTGCTTGAAAGCAATAATGAAGCGCCGGAAATTACAGTCAGAGTCAACACATTAAAAACAACAAGGGATGAACTGGCAGAGAATCTGAAGGCATCAGGATATGAAGTGGAAAACGGAAGATATGTGGAGCAGGCATTGATTATTAAAAATCCTCATTCCCTTATAGACATGGAAACTTTCAAAAAAGGATATTTTCAGGTGCAGGACGAAAGTTCAATGCTTGTTTCGCGAATCCTTGATCCAAAGCCAGGGGAACTTGTAATGGATGTTTGCAGCGCACCTGGCGGAAAAGCTACCCATATAGCTGAATTGATGAAAAACGAAGGATGTGTTATAGCCCGGGATATACATGAACATAAGATAAAGCTGATAAATGACGCTGCTAATCGTTTGGGACTGGATATTGTAAAAACAGAGTTGTTTGATGCTGCGATACCGGATGAAAGGTATAGGGAAAAGGCTGACAAGGTGCTTGTTGACGCTCCTTGCACCGGATTGGGCATAATCAGGCGCAAACCGGATATTAAGTGGGAAAGGACTGAAGCTGATATAACCGGAATTGTAAGGCTTCAAAAGAAGATTCTTCGTGCGGCTTCAACCTACGTCAAGCCTGGTGGTGCCCTTGTTTACAGCACGTGCACAATAAATCCTGAAGAGAACGAGGAAGTCATAAAGGATTTTGTAAGTTCCGACAGTTCCTTCAGCCTTGCTGATGTTGCCAGGTATTTGCCTCAAAGCTTGCGAAAGGCTGATGCAGTCAAAGGGTATATTCAGTTGTTTCCCAACGTGGATAAAGTTGATGGTTTCTTTATTGCGAAATTTATAAAGAAGGAGTAAAGATGGAACAGAAAATAAACCTTCTTGACATGACAATTGAAGAAATCAGCAAACACCTCGAAGATTATGGCGTAGAAAAATATCGGGCAAAGCAGGTGTTTCAATGGATACATAAGGGCATCGGAAGCTTTGACGAAATGACAAATATTCCCATGGATTTAAGGCAAAAGCTTAAGGACAAGTTCTATATCGGGAGGCTGGAAATTCAGGATAAGCTTGTTTCACGTATTGACGGCACGGTAAAGTATTTGTTCAAGCTTATTGACGGGAACATTATTGAAAGCGTGTTAATGAAATACAAGCATGGTTATTCGGCATGCATATCTTCCCAGGTTGGCTGCAAAATGGGTTGCAAGTTCTGTGCATCAACCGGCGCAGGATTTATAAGAAACCTGTCAAGCGGGGAGATAGTCGGGCAAATCCTCGCCATGCAGAAAGACCAGGGCATCAGAATAGGAAATATTGTTATCATGGGGATTGGAGAACCGCTTGATAATTACGATAATGTTATAAAGTTTTTAAAAATTGTTAACAACAAGGACGGATTGAATGTTGGTTACAGGCATATATCTGTTTCGACATGCGGCCTTGTTCCGGGCATATTGCGCCTTTCGGAGGAGAATCTGCCGGTTACCCTTTCAATATCGTTACATGCACCTGACGACGAGACCAGAGAGCAGCTGATGCCTGTAAATAAAAGGTATTCTATTGACAAATTGATTGAAGCATGTAAGATATATACAGAGGTTACAAAGAGAAGGATTACATTTGAATATGCTGTTATTGCCGGAGTTAATGATTCAAAAAACGATGCGCGTAAACTGGCGCATAGGATAAAGGGGCTTCTCTGTCATGTTAACCTGATACCGGTTAATACAGTGGAGGGAACTGATTTCAGGCAAAGTGACAGGCAAAGTATAGAGAGATTTAAGAAAGTTCTCGAAGAACATGGCATAGAAACGACAATAAGGCGCGAGTTGGGCAGCGATATTAATGCAGCATGTGGCCAGCTGAGAAGAAAGGTCATCGAGAATCAATAATTCTATAAAATGCTAGGTGATGGTTATATGAGGTTT
Source organism: Clostridiaceae bacterium (assembly GCA_012840535.1). Classification (GTDB taxonomy): domain Bacteria; phylum Bacillota; class Clostridia; order Acetivibrionales; family DUMB01; genus DULF01. The sequence goes on along the minus strand of DULF01000093.1, from coordinate 30,162 downwards.
GCGGCCAGAACTGACAAGGGAGTGGTAAGAGAGTTAAACGAGGATAGCTTTAATATTATTTACGACTATCCTGGCGTCCCTCCTACGTTTATTATTGCTGACGGAATGGGAGGTCATAATTCCGGCGAAGTAGCAAGCAAGATGGCAGTAGATATTGTAAGCAGCCAGATTAAGCAATACGCTGAAAAACTTGCTGATGAAGAAAATGTTTTAAGTTCGATCAGCCAGATACTTGCAAAGGCTAACAAAGATATATATACCATGTCCAGAATTCAGGGGAAAAACTTTGGAATGGGAACTACAGTTATCGTAGCTGTTGCTTTGAATAATAAATTTTTTATTGCACATGTAGGAGATAGCCGCGTATACGTTATAAGGGACGGACAAATCAGGCAGATTACAACGGACCACTCATTTATTGAAGAGCTAATAAGGATGGGTTCTCTAACAAGAGAAGAGGCTGAAAACCATCCAAGCAGGAACATAATAACAAGGGCGCTCGGTTGCGCTGGGGAAGTTGAAATTGATACATACTCATGCGAAATGCTGAATGATGATGTTTTTATATTGTGTACCGATGGCTTGACCAATATGGTCAGTGAGGATGAGATACAGGACGTTGTTCTTGAAAGCGAGGATCCTGATGCTGCATGTTTGGAACTTATTGGCAGAGCCAACAGGTATGGCGGTGAGGATAATATCACTGTTATTATTATTGATATGAAGTCTTCAAAAAATTGATTTTTTTTGCATGAGTTGTTAAATTATTCTCAAACCGTCATGAATGCAATGATGAATTGAGGTGTTGTGATGAAACATATACTTGGAGGTAGGTACGAGCTTATAGAAAAAATCGGCGGCGGAGGAATGGCTGTTGTATATAAAGCAAAATGCAGGTTACTTAACAGATTTGTGGCAGTAAAAATCCTGAGGCCGGAATTTAATAATGACGAGGAATTTATTAACAGATTCAGAATTGAGGCACAGGCTGCGGCAAGTTTGTCCCATCCTAATATTGTTTCCATATATGACGTCGGTGAGGAAGAAGGCATCCACTATATAGTCATGGAATATATTGACGGAATTACCCTTAAGGAATACATAAAAAAGAAGGGCAGGATTTCGTGGAGAGAGGCAACGAATATAGCAATCCAGATATGTTCTGCAATAGAACAGGCACATCGTAATCATATAGTGCACAGGGATATCAAACCCCATAATATCATATTGACTGCTGACGGAATAGCAAAAGTCACTGATTTCGGCATAGCAAAGGCAGTGACTTCTTCGACTATAACAATGGTTGGAAGCACTATCGGTTCTGTGCATTATTTTTCGCCTGAGCAGGCCAGGGGCGGTTTTGTGGACGAAAAATCAGACCTTTATTCACTTGGCATCGTGTTATATGAAATGGTTACAGGCAGTACACCTTTTGATGGAGAGACACCTGTTGCCATAGCTTTAAAGCATATCCAGAGTGTTCCGATAGAGCCATCCACAATAGACCCCAATATACCGAGAAGCGTTAATGACATAATAATGAAGGCTATGAAGAAGGAACAGAGCAGCAGGTATCAGACAGCCACAGAGATGCTTGCTGATTTGCATAGAGTATTTAAGGAACCAGATGGCGATTTTGTAGTATTTTCTAATGACGATAACAGCCCTACGGTGAGAATACGTGATATTGGCAATAGAAATATAGTCCCAAAAGAGGAGGAATCAGAAATTAAAAATAAAACTAATAAAAGCAGAAAGAGAAATGATAACCTGACAACATGGCTGGCTGTTGCCACTTCCGTAATAATCATATTAATTTTTGTTTATATTGGATACAGGATTATTATGCCTCTCATATTTCCGCCACCAACTGAAAACTTCACAATAGAAAACTACGTTGGGAGAAATATTGATGAAGTAAGGGAACTTTTAGAGAAACACAATATAACTGTGGAAGAAAAGCCTGTATTCTCTGAGACCAAGGAAAAGGGTACCATTATTTCACAAAGCGTTGCGCCGGGCAAGGAATTTAAGCCCGGAGCGGCTAATGTAATTGAGTTTGAGGTCAGTGCAGGGCCTCACATGATAAAAATACCGGATTTAGGGAAAAAGGAATATAGAACCGCAGAAACTGATTTAAAAAATTTGGGTCTGGAGACAGAAGTAGTAGAAGAAAACAGTGATACAATTCCTACCGGGCACGTTATCAGGACTGAGCCTGGAGCGGATGAAGAGGTTGAACCTGGAACACTGGTAAAAATATTCAAAAGTATAGGTCCAAAACTGGAACAGGTTGAAGTACCTAACCTAATAGGTAAAACTTTCAGCGAAGTCCAGCAGCTATTGGATAGCGCAAAGCTTAAAATAGGGAAAATCGAGCCGGAAAATGTAAGCAGTCCCGTAGCGAAGGTTATAGAGCAGTATCCTTCTCCGAAGATAACGGTAGAGGAAGGAACGGCTGTTGATATTGTTTTTGGAGAAGAAACCACGCAGGAAGAAGAAACCGGAGAGGATGAAAATCAGGATGAACCGGGCAACAACAACGATAATACCGGTGAGGTCACACTAAAGAGGAAAACAGTCATTAGTTCTCCTATACCATTGCTCTATCCTGAGCAATATGGAGATGAAATTAAAGTGTATGCATTGGCTACGCTTTCAGACAATAACGAAAAGAGGGTTGTATTCCACAGGACTGTTAAAAAGTCTGAGTTCCCGTTAAGACTTACCATACCTGTGCCCGAAGGCGGCAAGACAGAGGTGTATATGGAGCTTGACGGTGAATTCTATACGAAGTTTTTCGTTGAATAATATCAGTAGCGGTTTATCTATGCTAATAATTGAATGATTAAAGCAATGCATTTATTATACAGGAGGTTGAAATTTTGCCGTCAGGCATTATTACAAAAGGTATTGGCGGGTTTTACTACGTAGAATCCGATGAGGGGGTTTTTGAGTGCAAGGCAAGGGGAATTTTCCGCAAAGACGGTATTATTCCTCTTCCCGGTGACAAAGTTGGTTTTACGATTATTGATAAAGATAAAAAAGTTGGAAATATTGACAGGATTATGCCCAGGTTTTCGCAGCTTATACGGCCTTCAGTCGCAAATGTTGACCAGGTTATAATAGTAATTTCAGTAAAATCGCCAAGTGCTGATTTTATGCTTCTTGATAAGCTTCTTATCACTGCAGAGCGCAAGGAACTTGCTGCAGTTGTTTGCATAAATAAAATAGACCTGGATGTTGATAACGAGCATAAAAATATCATGGATATATATGCATCAGCCAAATATAAAGTTATAGCTACAAGCCTTAAAAAAGGAATAGGATTGGACAGTTTAAGAGAGGTTCTTCAGGGAAAGATTTCCGTACTGGCAGGTCAATCAGGCGTGGGGAAATCAACAATTATAAACGGCATTATGAATGCAGGAATGATGAAAACAGGTGAGTTGAGTGCCAAAATTGATAGGGGAAAGCATACCACAAGGCATGCAGAACTGATTAAGCTGCAAGAGGGAGGCTATATTGTAGATACGCCTGGGTTCAGTAACTTTGATGAACTGGAAATGCAAGCGGAGGAACTACAGTATTGCTATCCGGAGTTCAGGGACTATATTAATTTGTGCAGATTTACTCATTGCAGCCATATAAGCGAACCGGACTGCGGCGTTAAAGAGGCCTTAAGCAAAGGTCATATTAATACCGGCAGGTACAGCAGGTATATTCAGCTTTATAATTATTTAAAGCAGAAAAAAAAATATTGATATGACGGGGAGGTCGTTGACAGGAATGATTAGAATCGCACCATCAATACTGGCTTCAGATTTTTCAAAACTGGGGGAAGAAGTAAAGAAGGTTGTAGTTGCAGGAGCTGACATGATACATATTGACGTGATGGATGGCCACTTTGTACCGAATATAACTATAGGGCCTCCGGTAGTGAAATCGTTAAGGAAAGTAACGGACGCCGTTTTTGACGTCCATCTTATGATAGAGAATCCCGATAAATATGTTGACAGTTTTATTGACGCAGGAGCTGATATTATATCTGTCCATGTGGAAAGCGATTACCATCTTAACCGCACATTGAACAGGATTAAAAAAAGCGGGAAGAAAACCGCTGTTGCTTTAAATCCATCCACTCCGCTCTCAAGCCTGGAATGGGTCATGGAAGATGTTGATATGATTCTTATAATGACTGTCAATCCCGGGTTTGGAGGACAGAAGTTTATAGGTTCCATGGTTGAGAAGGTAAGGCAATTAAAAAAGATCATTGACGGCAGGGGCTTAAAAATAGATATTGAGGTTGACGGGGGCATAGATTTAAGCAACATTTATGCCATAACCGAAGCAGGGGCAAATGTCATAGTAGCAGGTTCCACTGTATACAACGCGGCTGATACTGAACAGATTATCCGGCAGCTTAAGGAAAAGGCATTTCAAGGATAATTCATAACATGGAGAGAGTATGACAGGAATTGTAATATGTAATGGCAGTATAACAGATTATGAATATTATAAAAGATATTTTGATGACGTGCAGTTGATCGTATGTGCCGATGGCGGGGCGTTACATGCGATTAAAATGGGTGTGAAGCCTCATATTCTTGTAGGGGATTTAGATTCTCTGCGGAATGAGGTTCTAAAATGGTTTGAGAACACGGAAGTAGAAATAGTGCATTTTCCTGTTGAAAAAGACATGACTGACAGTGAATTGGCGATAAACATTGCTGCAGACAGGGGTTGCACATATATAAAGATTATAGGTGGTTTTGGCAGCCGGCTCGACCATTCCCTGGCAAATATTTTTTTGCTTAAAAAATTGCTGGACAAGGGAATAAAAGCATCTATTATAAACGAAAACAATGAAATAACGTTAATTAAGGATAAAATTACACTTCAAAAAAGGGAAGGGTACAATGTTTCACTCATTCCCATCTCTGAAAAAGCGGAAGGAGTTACTTTAAAAGGTTTTTATTATCCGCTTCAAGAAGCTACAATAGAAATGGGTTCCACATGGGGAATAAGCAACGAGTTTGTTGATGAAACCGCTGAAGTGACAATAAAAAGCGGGCTGATGCTTGTCATCTTGTCAAGGAAGTGAGGAAGCAGGGAGGCATTTTCTTCTCAAGGATGAGACAAAGGGCCGTCTCTTTCATCTCACTTTTGAGTAAGTCGAAAGAATCGACCCCATGTTTCTAAAAAACATTACTACCCTAATATCTCTTTTGCCAGTGCTTCAAAGGCAGGTAATGAATTCTCAATGGTTTTTATGTCTATACAGTAGGAAAGCCTTACATGCCCTGGACATCCGAAACCTTTACCCGGCACAAGTAGCAGGTTGTACTTCATTGCGCGTTTTGTAAATTCCACATCATCCTCTATTAAGGATTTCGGGAAAAGATAAAAGGCGCCCTGGGGCTTTATGCATTTAAAACCAAGTTTTATCAGGTGGTTATACAGAATATCGCGCCTCTTTTTGTATTCGTTAACGTCAACCCCGTCGTCAAGAGCTTCGGCTACTACTTTCTGAAAGAGCGCAGGCGCGTTGACGAAGCCTAAAGTTCTGTTGCAGAACACCAAAGCATCTATTAGTGTTTCAACATCATTTATTTCATTATTTACCGCAATGTAACCGATTCTTTCTCCCGGGAGCGCAAGGGATTTGCTGAAGGAGTTTACAATTATTGCGTTTTTGAATATTCTAAGTATGCTTGGAACTTTTACACCGTCATAAACAATAGTGGCATAAGGTTCATCAGATAATACATAAATTTGCGTTCCGAATTCCTTTTGTTTTGATTCCAGCAATGAGGAAATCCCCTTTAAGACATTTTCACTGTACACAACCCCCGTAGGATTGTTGGGCGAGTTGATAATCATGCCTTTTGTCTTCGGCGTGATGTATTTTTCAAGTACATTTACATCGGGTTCGAAAGTATCCGGGTTGGTAGGCACTATTACAGGTACTCCGCCGTAATTTTCTATATAGAAGAGATATTCAACGAAGTAGGGTGAAAAGACAATCACTTCCTCGCCGGAATTAAGAATGGATTTTAATGCAACGTTTAAGGCGGCGGCAGCTCCGCAGGTCATTACAATATGGTTTCCGGCCAGGTTTGTTCCTGTTTTGCTATTGATATACCCGGCTATTTTTTCCCTGACGTCAGCGTATCCGGCGTTGCTCATATAGCGGTGCTGTCCGGGCTTTTCGTCCAATACAAGCTTCTTAAGAGCTTCTCTTGCAGAAAGAGGAGGCTCAAATTCCGGATTTCCTATACTGAAATCGTAAACTTTGTCAGCACCATGTATTTTACGTAATCTTTCGCCTTCTTCAAACATGGCTCTGATAAACGATGAACTGCTGAGATTTTTAACTACCTTTTCTGAAAACATATTTAACATCCTTTCCTAAAACTTGTTTTAACGCTTTTTTAGTGTATTATACCACGAAAATATCACTGCTGCTTCAAGCTTTTTACCACTGACTCATCAGGTGTTACAATAATAGTTTTAAAATTATCATAAATAACCATGCCGGGTTTTGCGCCAGGCGGCTTCTTAACGTTTTTTACTTCAGTATAATCAACCGGGACAGCTGACGACATCTTTGCCCGGCTGTAGTACGCAGCAAGGATAGCCGCTTCCAGTAAAGTATTTTCACCAATGTTCTTTTGCTGCTTTTTTATTATTACGTGTGAGCCGGGGATGTTCCGGGCATGAAGCCATATGTCTTTTGAAGAGGCTTGCTTCATTGTTAAGAAATCATTTTGCCTGTTATTCTTTCCAACATAAATATCTATTCCTTCCGAAGATTTAAAATGCATTGGAAGGGAAGTTTTATCATTTTTCCTTTTTGAACTGGCCTTTTTCCTTGATGATATATAACCTTGCTCTATAAGCTCTTCCTTTATCTCTTCAATTTCCTGGATTTTATCGCTGTTTTCAAGCTGTACCAGCACACCTTCCAGATATTCCAGTTCCGAAAGGGTTTCCTGCAATTGCTCGCTTGTGTATTTATATGCGCTTTTAGCTTTTGCATATTTCTTAAAATACCTTTGAGCGTTCTCCTGGGGAGACAGGTTCTCATCAAGCGGCACTTCAATATACTCGTTTCCCTCGCTGTAATAATTTAAAAGCTTTACGCTCTTGGCGTTTTTTTGAATGTTGTAAATATTGGCGGTTATTAACTCTCCATAAAGCCGGAGCTTTTCCCTGTCAGATACTTCTCTTAACTTTTCCTGCTGCAGCGACAGCTTCTTGTTGCACCGTTCGATGTTGGTTTGCAGCACTTTTATAAGGACGGACTTTTTTTGCCGTATTCTTTCTATTAAGTCCTTTTTAGAGTAGAATATATCAAGAACGCGGTTTATCGAAGACTCATGCTTTATATTTTTATACTGCCTGATTTCAACACAGTGAAAATCAAGAGGCTTTTCAAAGGAGCCGTCTTCAAAAATCAAACATGGACTGAATTTACCGCTGGCAATCTGTGATACCAGCTCATGCAGTACGCTTTTGACGCGTTCACGGGCATGCACGGACAGGGTGGATATGGAGGTTCTTTCATCAACTCCTGCCCGAAAGCATATTTCCCTGCAAAGCAAGGGGCTGAACCCCTTTATTTTGTTTAGCAGGTATTTTTCTAAACTTGTACTGGAATATTCATCTGTTTTATCAAACAACTTTTCCATATCCAGTGCTTCAGGGCTTGTCTTATTCTGTGAAGGCGGCAATATATATGGCCTTGCGGGCATAACTTCTCTTACGCTGCTTGTTTCACTGTCCACGTGCTTTATCGAATCGATTATTTTATCGTCGCTGTTAACCAGTATTATATTACTGTGGCGGCCCATTATCTCAATAATTATTTTTTTAACTGACATATCTCCGAGTTCATTTATGGATTCCACAAGAAGGGTGACAATTCTCTCATAGTCACTGAACTCAACTCCTATTATTTTTGCCCCTGAAAGGTGTTTGCGAAGAAGCATGCAAAAAACAGGCGGAGCTGCCGGGTTTTCTTTTACGACCCCGGTAAAATGAATCCTCGGGTAGCTTGAATTTGCACTGAGCAACAACTTAAGGTTCTGCCCTTTTGCGCGGATATTCAACACTATTTCGTCTCTTTCAGGCTGAAATATTTTTTCAATCCGGCCGTCAAGAATTGTTTCTTTTAATTCTTCTATAATGCATTTTGTTACAACTCCATCAAACGGCAATATAAACAACTCCTTACTGAGAATTGTTTAGTGTATTGTAAATTTTTTCGATATCTTCTGCCTGGAGAAAAAACCTATATATTTTTGACAATTGCATCTGGCCGTAACTGGAATGCTCTATGCAAACAGCTTTATTTGTCCTGGTAACGTTTTTTATTTCGCTTGTTTTTATGCTTAGAGGCTTGAAGAACGGAAATTTATGAATTACGACTTCTTCATCGTTAATAATAACATAAGCCGGTTTTTTTCTGTACCATATAAAATAATATATGATTACCAGGGATGTTACGCCAAAAAAGATGATATTTGACAATGCATCATTGCGGGTAAAGGAAAAATAAAACAAAACAAGCGCCAATAAAGACATATTCTTTTCTGCACGTTCGAGCTTAAACTTGAATTCTTGTGGTTTATTAACCTGAATTTCCTGATTTTCCATAGTACCTCCATCAATTATAAGATAGTATAGTTATTAAAATATAATTACCTTTATAGTATACTGTTGCATTTTAATTTTAGCAATCCATATTATGTTTAAAAAAACCATTGAATGCTAAATATCGCCTATTTCTATTACAACCTGCAAAAAGTATTATTTATATTAGAGGCAAGTTTTATCTACGATTTAAGCCGGACATTCATCAATGCATTCAGACAAGATTCTGTTGTTTAAGGAAAGGATCGTGATTAATTTTTTGCAAAGGGGTGTGCATTGTGACAAGTATCAAGAAAAAGGAGAAATTCCTGAATGAACTTGTGAGAGGATGCAGTTACGATATTGAAACCATTTGCAGAAAAACCGAGTACCTGGGACTTAATTTGGAAACTGGGCACGTCAGAGCCATACTTATTGAAATTGACAATTTCTCTTCAGATGAAGCTCAATATACGGAAGATGAAAAGAATTTACTGTTTTTTGCAGTAACCAATATTATTCAGGAGATAATGGATGGGAAACTGAAAGGCCTGTGTTTTAACGGCTATAAAGAAATCATCATTTTATGCAACTCTCAGGAAACCAATGAGGCGTTGCAAAAAATTATACTTGATATGCAGGATTGCGTAAAAAGATATCTTAAGAAAACAATTTCGGCAGGCATAGGCAGGATATATGAAAGTGTAAAGCAGCTTCCCAAATCTTTCTCCGAAGCTAAGGAATTGCTTTCTAGTTCTTCCAGTTTAAAAGCTTTTGAAGTATCCCAAATGATAAGTTACATTGATGTATCCCACTTCAGCCCAGCCTTTCTCAAACACCAGAGAAGACAATGTAATTCTGGCAGTAAGCAGAATATTTGACTATAGTACCATGCAGTATAAGGGATTATGTATTTTTACCATTTTCGAGCAGGCGATTTATGAAAAATACATGAATAACAGGATAGGAAAAACAGGTAAGATATTTATAATTGATGAAAACGGCAGCCTGATATCCCATATGGATGAAAACGCTTTAAAGACTAAAAACGTAAATCCTGTATGGGTTGAGAATGCCCTTGCAAATAAAAATAAAAGTTTTACCTTTACGGAAAAAGGTAAAACCTATTTAGGGTTTACACAAACATCAGGTCTTACCGGATGGATAACAGTGGGTATTGTTCCGCTAAATGAGCTTACTGAAAAGATGAATAAATTGTCTTTTTTAGCTTATGCCATCATGGTAATTGCAATATTAATCACTTTTGCAGCCGCTGTCTTTATTTCTGTAACCATAACAAGTCCAATGAACAGGGTAATAGAATCTATGAGAGAATTTCAGGAAGGCAATTTCAATACAAGGATTGATTTGATTGGAGGTTATGAAGTTAGCAAACTTGCAGAGTATTTCAATATTATGGTTGAAAAAATCAAGGAACTTATTACAAAGGAATATGAACTTGAAAGGAAAAAGAAAGAGGCAGAATTGTATGTGCTTCAGGCCCAAATTAACCCTCATTTTTTATACAATACCCTTGAATCCATTGTCTGGAAGGCAAAATTATCGGTGCCGAAGAAATTTGTTATATGACATCAGCACTTGGGAGATTGTTTCGGCTTGCAGTAAATAAAGGTGGCCCCATTGTCAAAGTAAAGGAAGAAATTGAGCATGTAAAAGCGTATATGGAGATACAGAATTTCAGATACAATGGGAAAATAGGACTTGTAATCAATATAGATGATGAAGAGATACTGGAATATAAAACACTTAAGCTGATTCTCCAGCCGATAGTTGAAAATGCCATCTACCATGGTTTTGAAGCCATGGGTGGACAAGGAACCATATGCATTGAAGTCTATAAATTAAATAACAACCTTGTATTCGATATAACTGATAATGGAGTTGGAATTGCACAGGAGGCACTTAACAATATCAACAGGAAACTGGATGAAGGTTTTGCAGACAGCGGTCAGGCAAAAAGAGGAATCGGTTTAATCAATATCCATCAAAGAATCGAAATGTATTTCGGAAAAGGATTTGGTATACGAATAAAAAACAATGAAAATAAAGGAACAACAGTGACTATCATTACTCCACTTTTGAAGGATTAACCTATTAATAAATACCATTAAAAATTATATTTGACTATGTTTGTAGCGATTTATCTGCAATATGATAACCAGGGGAGTGAAATGAAACGAAAATGAAAATTTTATCAATAGCTTTAACTCTGATAATAATGGTTTTATTACTGGCTTCTTGTTTTGGCGATATGGCTGCAAACCCTGGCATAGATACCTCTGGGCAAAAGAAGGCCGATGCATCCGGGGAAACTATAGTCCTGAAGTTTGCTGCAGGCCCTTCCCATGCCAAAGACGATAAAACAAAAAAGATTTTGGAACTTGTGGAAAGAAAAACAGGCTACAAATGCCAAACGGTAGTATTGCCCGGAAATGAGCTGGATTCAACGAAGAAAATAAAACTAAGTGTTTTGGCAGGTGTTGAATACGATTTTATTTATTCAAACTCAGACACTTCCGTTAATTATGCACATTCAAAGGTTATTAAACCGTTGGATGACCTTATCAAAAGTACAGGTTATGATGTAGAAAAGGTTTTTGGCCCGTACATTCAAAAAATTGACGGTAAAATATATATGCTACCTGAGTTAAAAGACATCCATATAGTATATTACAACAAAAAAATATTTGACGACGCAAAAGTTCCTTATCCTGCTGCAGACTGGACGTGGCAGGATTATATTGATATTGCGAAGCAGCTGACAAATAAAGAAAAAAATATTTTCGGTTCATATTTTATTGAATGGACCATCTACTTTTCAATGATAGCCAGACAGAAGAAAATCCCCCTGTATAAGCCTGATGGTTACTCAAATTTTGATGACCCTGGATGGGCAGAATCATTCAAGTTTATGGCTGACCTCGGAAATGTCCATAAAGTTCAGCCGGATTATCTGACGTATAAAACTCAAAAAATGCCATACGACATGTTTTTTCAAGGTAATATCGGAATGTGGCCTGCAGGAAGCTGGGTACTGACCTATGTATCCGACCTGAAAAAATATCCGAGGGACTGGAAAATCGGCATTGCCCCGTTGCCTCAGATAAATAAGGGAGAAAAGGTTGTACCCGGAATAATAGGCGGATATTCTGTTCTGTCAACAACAAAACATGAGAGGGAAGCGTTCGAAGCTATAAAAGTAATAGCAGAAGAGGCATACACAGTTTATACCGACATACCTTGCAGAGTAGACCTTTATGAAGGTGATATAAACAAAATAGCTGAGCATATTTCCTCACTGTTGTCTTTTGACGGTATAACACCGGATGACATCAGGAATATAATACTTGACAGCCAACTGGAAATTGTGCCGGAAAACGACCCGGGTCCTGCTAGTTTTGTAATTGCTTATAATTTGATTCCTGCTTACGGAGAGCTTTATTGTACAGGACAGAAGGGCCTTGAGGATACCATGAAGGAGCTAAAGGAAAAAGCTGATGCTGCAATTAAAGAGGAACTGGATAGTGATTATGAATAATGGGAAAGCATTGATGGTAAATCCAAACTAGGTAGGTAATATAATCTATATAATATTTTTAATTAATATTTAATTACTTAATTAGAATTTTATGTTATAATTTTAATATATATTTACATAAGTAAGATTGATATTTCATGAGGTCACGTTACAAGCAATGGTAAAAACTGTTGAATACTTCAACAATATCAGTATTAATAAGAAGCTTATATTGTTTTTCATTTTAATATCGCTGGTTCCTACACTTGTGATAGGGATTACTTCATATAAAATTTCTGAGTCTGTTGTAAAAGAAAAGGAAATAATCAGAACAATCAGAAATCTAAAGGATGTGGACAATCTAGTCTTTAATTATCTCAGCAATAAAAGATACATAGCCATCCGTTTAAGCATGGACGACTTTGTGACATCCCTTATGGATATCGATTCATTAGACGAAGCTGAAAGAGTAAGATGCGAATTTGAAGTGAGAAAGCTGCTGAATAATTACCACAATACTGAGGGAATACAGTCTATTTATATATTTGACAGCAGCGGAAAAGAGTATACAAATGATATTAATAAGACAGATAGTTATGAAAGGATAATTTTCACAAAGTGGTATAATGAAATACTCACGGAAAAAACATACTTATGGGGAGATGTAAGGGAGCTAAACAATATTTATACTTTGCCATTCTATAGAATTACAAGGGATCCTGTTACAGGTGAATTTAGAGGTCTTATTCTTATAAATATCAGAGAAGATCATATATACAGAGTCTATTCAGGTTTGGAAGAACCACAGGGTAAAATACTTATAGTCAATCAAAACAATAAGATCGTGTCCTGCAGTAATAAGTCAGTCCTGGGACGTGAACTTGATGACGTTATCGGATATAATGTGCAGTTTGATGGTTCCCAGGGTTATTTTGAAGCAAAAATCGGGAAAGAGCGCTACCTGGTTACATATTATAAGAATAATATAATGGGATGGAATTATGTATGTCTTGAGCAACTCAGCCGTATACTTTCCGCAAGTGAAGGAATCAAACAGATGACGTTTATGATCTGCTTTTTGTGCCTTGCTGTAACATTTCTGTTCTCAATTTTCCTGTCAATGAAGATTACAAAACCGGTTAATAAGCTGGTAAACAATATAAAGGAAGTTCAGCAGGGAAACCTCGATGTAAGGGTTAATTTCAAATCCAAGGATGAATTCGGCCTCATAGGCAGCGCTTTTGATGATATGATAAAAAGGCTTAAGCAGTCAATAGAAGATATTTATGAAGCCCAGCGGAAGAAAAAGGAAGCCGAAATCAGGGCGCTTATAATGCAGGTAAATCCTCATTTCTTATATAATACGTTAACTTCTATCATATGGATGACAAATAACAATAAAAAAGATGAAGTAATAAACATGGTCAGTTCCCTTTCGAGGCTTTTCAGGATAAGTATCAGCAAAGGAAAGGAGATTATTCTGGTAAGCGAGGAACTGCAGCATGCTGAAAGTTATCTCATAATACAGAAAATCAGATACAAAGATGAATTTAATTATGAGTTCGAAGTTGATGAAAAAGTAAAAAGCCTCTATATGCCTAAGCTCCTTATTCAACCTCTGGTGGAAAATTCGATTTATCATGGAATTAAGTCAATTGAATCCAACGGGTTTATAAAAATAAAGGCGTTTTCTGAAAACGGCAGGTTGATTGTTGAAGTTGCCGATAATGGAAATGGTGCGAAAGATAGTGAAGCAGAGAGGCTTAATGGCTTTTTATCAAGCGGTGCACAGGACTCAAATTACGGCATAGGTATAAAAAATGTTGACAGCCGTATCAAAATGTATTTTGGGAACAATTATGGCTTGAGCTACAGAATGGAAAATGGATTTCTGATAGCCAGAATAACCATTCCTGTTCTTGAAGAACCAGTGAAGATCTAATAATACCAAGGGGGGACGTCAATGTACAATTTGCTTATAGTTGAAGATGAAGCGGAAATAAGAGAGGGCATTGAAAATTGTATCCGGGAGAAAGCAAGCTATTTTAATATAAAGACGGCAAAAAACGGTTTAAAAGCATTGGAGATTATTACACAAGAAAAGATCGACGCAATGATACTGGACATTAGAATGCCGGTAATGGATGGAGTTGATCTTTTAAAGGAATTGAGGCAAAGGGGAATTGCGCTTACCACTGTTGTTTTAAGCGGGCATGATGAATTTGAATATGCGAAAGCGGCATTGGAGTATGGAGCTTCGAAATACTTGCTGAAGCCTGTTACTCCGCAGGATATCATCGACATAGCAAATGAAATTAAGAGAAACCTGGATGATAAGGCTTCCAGGAAATTCGAACTTGAAAATCTCAGACAGCAGGTCCGTCAGAATCTAAATTTGCTTAAAGAAAGGTTTTTTAATGATTTAATATCCGGCAAGGTAAGTAATGAAATATTTGAATCAAAAATCAAGTTTTTCAATATAAACATAAAATCCGACCTGTTTCAGGCTGCAATTCTTGATATTTCATATGACCAAACTTTTTCCGGCATTGAGGAGCGTGAAATGCTTAATCAATACATAGAGAAATTGCTGAGTGATTTAGTGCAAGTCTGTAAGGATTTCAATGTATTTTTTGCCGCTTCCGAGCAGATTGTGCTTCTGTTTGAGAAAACGGATGATGACAGGGAAGAGGATGTTTTAGATGAACTTGGACACATAAAAAATGAAATTGAAAAAGCAGCCCCAATAGTTGCTACCATAGGTGTTGGAAGGATTTATAAAGGTATTGCCGGCATTCGCAAGACCTATATTGAAGCCTTGAATTCTGTAAAACATAAGATTATTATGGGAGAAGGCAGTATCATACCTTACTGGAATATTACCGCAGATAATGGAATGCCCGGCATATCCTTCGAAATTGAGGAGTTTAAAATTAACTTGAGACTATGTTTGCGGGAGAAATTATATCAAATGTTAAATAACTTTTTCGATAGTTTTATGAGCTGCGGTAAAAATGTAACATTGGACTGCATTTACTCATATTGCAATCTTATTCTGGCCCTGGTTTCAGCCGTGCTTTCTGAGTCAGGAAAACTCTTGAGCGAGGTGTTCCCTGAATATGTTAACCCATATGCAGAGATATACCGTTTCAGTACCATAGATGAAATAAAAGAATGGATGGTTAAACTGATTGACAGGTGTATTGATCATATAGAGCGCTTAAGGGAAAAGAGATCCAGGAATATTGTTGAAATGGCAAAGAAAATAATAATTGAAAATTATAGGGAAGACATAACAACTAAATACCTTTCCGACAGGCTTTTTCTGAATCAGGATTATCTTGGGAGGATTTTTAAGGGAGAAACAGGCATGACAGTCAGCGATTATGTGAATAAAGTTAGAGTAAAAAAGGCAATGGAACTTCTAAAAAACCCTAAATATATGGTTTATGAAGTAGCACGGATGGTTGGGTTCAGCGACCAGCATTATTTCAGTACGGTTTTTAGAAAAGTAACAGGACTTACACCCAGCCAGTACAAAGAAGTATAGTTTTTAAACCATTTCTATGATTTTTCTATTCATTTATAAATACTTCCAATATTAAAATAATAATTGTGAAACGCCTCTAAAATATTCAGAAGAACAGTTTATTTCAAGATGAGCTATCTTTTTGACTATTGATAATGGTTTATATTGTACTAACATTTCAAAACAATATGCAAACAACAGGCTTTGCAGCAGTTTGCTCAAAAATTAATTTGAACGCAAGGGGGGATAAAAAAAATATTTAAGCAATCTTAAGCAATTTCACAAACATCTTCTCAAAATCTCAGCTTCTTAGTATTTTTCCTATTTAAGTAAAAGAAAGGATGGGATTGCGCATGAGTAAAAAGAAATTACTTGGAACGTTGGCTCTGGTAATTTGTATTGCGATGGTGGCAGGTTTGCTCCTTACAGGGTGTCAAGGAGCGGGAGGAAAAAAAGGTGAATCCGGTAAATTCACTTTTGTAATTGCGCAATATAGTAATGCAACGGAACCTTTTGCCAGAAAAGTCGTAGAAGATTTTCAAAAAGAGAACAAGAACATAGAAATTGACCTTCAGGTTGTTGGCTGGGATATAATTGAGCAGAAAATAAACACCATGGTATCTACAAAGCAGGCTCCGGACCTTCTCAACTTCAGTTACTTTTCCAGGTTTGTGGAAGATGATCTTTTGATGGAGGTTGAAGAAGTTATATCTCCTGAGTTGAAAGAAAAGTTCTATGATTCCTTCTATGATGCATGTAAGATTGATGGCAAAGCTTATGCAATGCCATTCCTTGCATCAATCCGCAGCCTTTACTACAATAAAGCAGTTTTTGAGCAAGCAGGAATAACCGAGCCTCCTAAAACTTGGAGTGAATTGATTGATGTATGCAAGGTAATAAAGGAAAAAACAGGAATCGACCCGTTTGGTATTGAAATGACAAACTTTGAAGGACAGGCCTTCTTTGCATACTTCATATGGGGTAATGGCGGAGATTTCAAGAGAGATGGAAAATGGGTAATTAACAGTCCTGAAAATATTGAAGCGGTACAATTCATGGTAGACCTTATTAACAAGGAAAAAGCAACCAATCCTCAACCAACTGCAATCAACCGTGACGAGTTACAGAAGGTATTCGGACAGGGAAAACTCGGCATGCTGATTACAGCTAATTTCTTCCCCACGATTTTGAAATCCGAAGCACCTGACTGTGAATACGGAATTGCGCCGATACCTGTGAATGAAGGTAAACCGCCCATGAGCTTGGGAGTTCAGGATTTCCTTATGATCTTTAATTCCACTAAAGTTCCTGGGGCAATTGGAAAATTCCTTGACTTTTTCTTCGAGGATTCCCGCTATGAAGAATTCATGAACATTGAAGGAATGCTGCCGGCTACCGAGACTGCTGGTAAAATCATGGCAGGGAAGGATGAAACGATAAAACAATTTATTGATCTTCTGCCTGTAGCAAAATTCTATCCATTGACTGATCCGAAATACGGCGAAATGCGCCTTGAAATTATCAAGGCTTGCCAGGAAGCAATACTTGGTGAGAAAACAGTAGAACAAGCATTGAACGATGCACAGAAGAAAGCTGAGGGGTAAAACGATAGCGATTCAAAAGGTGACATCCCTCAAAGAGGATGTCACCTTTCATTAGGAATGTCACCTTTCATTGGAGGAATGATATGAACGATACAGTAGTAACCAGTCTGCAACACAATAACAAAACCATTAAAGGAATAGGAAAAAAAGGCAAAATAAAAAAATTGATTCCATATCTATGGATAGCGCCAAGTGTGCTGCTTATTGCTGTAATTATATTTGTTCCTATACTGGAATTGTTTTTAACATCATTTTCAAAAGTGAGCCTTGCGGGTATCAGGAAAGGACTAATAGGATTCGGCAATTTTAAAGATTTATTCAGCGATAAAGCATTTTTGATTGTTCTTAAGAATACACTCGTCTGGACAATTGCAGTGGTTGGAATCAGTACGGTGCTTTCAATTGGCATTGCATTGATTCTCAACAAGAAGTTTCCGGGAAGGCGGATAGTAAGAGCAGTGTTAATATTTCCCTGGGCGACTTCGCTGATTATCACTGCTGCAATGTGGAAATATATATTTGATTTCAATTATGGAATAATGAATCTTATCCTCCAAAAGGCTGGTATTATTAAGGAAAACATATATTGGCTTGCAAAACCGGAAATATCGTTTCCTGTCCTGATATGGGTGGGAATTTTTGTTACGATACCTTTTACATCTTTTGTCATACTGGCAGGGCTGCAGACTATACCTATAGTTCTGTATGAATCCGGGAGTATTGACGGCGCCAGCGGGTGGAGGAGTTTTTGTTATATAACTCTGCCTCTTTTAAAAGAGTCATTAACAGTCAGTACTGTGTTAAACGTTATATATGTATTTAATTCATTCCCGATTATCTGGACTATAACCAGGGGAGATCCTCTGAACCAGACTGATACGGTAGTTACTTACCTTTACAAGATGGCATTCCAGGCGAACAAAATGGGGCAGGCAGCAGCAGTTTCAGTAATTAGTTTCTTGATTCTACTTGCCTTCTCAATTCTGTATGTATCTATCGTCATGAGGAGGTCGGACTAAATGCACAGCAGAAAAATAACTATCGGAAAATGTTTAATGGTGGTTTCGGTAATAGTTCTTTTAGTAGTTTTGCTTTTTCCCTATGTAGTTATGGTATTGACGGCATTGAAACCTAAGTCTGAAGTATATGCCATACCTCCTCATTTTTTGCCTAAAGTCTGGACACCGGGCAATTTCATTGATATATGGGAAAAGGTAATGCTGGTGAATTTTATTACCAATACAATATTTGTTGCATCGCTTTCAACAATTATAGCGCTTATATGTGCAATTCCCGCTGCTTATGCCCTTGCCAGGATGAGATTCAAAGGTTCCAAAGCCTATCTTTACATGATAATAATAACGCAAATGTTTTCGCCTATAGTTTTACTTGTAGGCCTTTACAGGATAATCGGAATGTTCGGGCTGATAGACTCCCTATGGGGGCTGGTGCTTGTTGATGCCGCTTTCAACCAGGCGTTTGCCGTGTGGATATTAAGAGGCTATTTTGCTTCCATTCCCTATGAGCTTGAACAAGCGGCATGGATTGACGGATGTTCAAAATGGCAGGCTCTAAGAAAAGTGCTTTTGCCTCTTTCTGCGCCAGGAATTATTACTGCGCTTATATTTGTATTTATTGCTGCCTGGAATGAGTTTACCGTGGCATTGACGATAATGTCCACTGAGCATTTGAAACCATTGACAGTTGGTATTTATGCTTTCTTTGGAAGGTATGACATACAATGGCAGTATCTGTTTGCAACATCTGCAATTGCTACAGTACCTGTAATAGTTCTTTTCCTTCTGATAGAAAAACACCTTATAAGCGGACTGACAGCGGGTGGTGTTAAAGAGTAGCCTGATTGTTTGAATAAGGCATAAGCCGATTGTTATTGTTGAAATGTGGATAATGAAATGTTATACTTTAATTATCAGCATTAAAAGCATCTGCCTGTGGTAGATGCTTTTCTTACAAAGGAGAGCTTTTATGATAATGCCTGGAAACAAACTGTTGATGGTTTTTATAACTGTTGTTTTTGGTATTCTTTTGACCGGGTGTACTGCAGGCAGAGTGATGATGGTATCAGAGCAGGAAGATACTGAAAAGAAAAAGGTTATCGGACTTTCTTTGTATTACAGACAGGATGAGTATTATAGGGATACGGAAGCGGCTTTTGTAAATGAGGCTGAAATGAGGGGCTATAAAATCATTGTACAGGATGCGGATGCCGACCTTTACAGGCAGGTCCAGCAACTTGAGGACTTTGTTGCCGCAAAGGTTGACCTTATTCTGATGACATCAGTTGAACCAAACAAAATAATATCAACCGTCGAGCAGATAAATAAGGCCAATATTCCGATTGTTGCCTACGATGAGCCTCCGAGAGGAGGAAAATTACTCACATCTGTTGTGTGGGATAATTATAAGGCAGGGAAAATGATTGGGGAGTGGACGAAAAATTACATTGAAGAGAACTTGGCAGGAAAGTCAAATATAGCGATACTTGATTTGCCAAGCCAGTATCTTTGCATGGAAAGAGTCAGGGGTTTCAAAGAAATAATTGGTAAGATGCCGGAGGTCAGGATTGTCAGCCAGAACGACTGCAAAGCTGACCGGTCGTATTCCATGTCTGTTATTGAAGATCTAATTAATTCGGGCGAGAACATAGATATAGTATTTGGTGTTACTGATGATGCCGCATTCGGGGCAGTAGCTGCAATTGAAGCCTCGAAAAAGAATATTGTGGTGGTTTGTGCCGGTTCATGGTCTGTGGAAGCAATGAAAGCCCTTGCCCACAGCAGCAGATATTATAAGGCAAATGTTACAGTAAGCCCTTATGAGCAGGCTCAAATTGTTTTTGATGCAATTGACCTATACTTTAAAGGAGAAAAGGTAGAGGAAAAATACTATATGTCAATGAAAGTATACGATAAGGACAATATTAATGAGATTAACTGGAAAGCAATAGAAGCAAGCAGGCAAAGATAGCATTAAATGGAGGAGAATATGGTTATAGGAGTTTGCAGGATTGAGCTATCCATGAATGGAGCTTTTTCATTAAAAGATAAGAGGAATATATTAAAGAGTATAATTGATAGGCTTAAATCCCGATATAACGCCTCTGTGGCTGAAATTGAACTTAATAACAAGTGGAAGAATGCAGTTATTGGAGTGGCTTGCGTTTCCAACGAAACAGGACACGCGGATAGCATGCTTAACAGTGTTGTAAGGTTTGTGGAAAACGACGGAAGGGTTGTGCTTGTGGACTACGGTACAGAGATTATTCATATAAGCTGACGATAAATGAAAACAAAGGAAAGGCAATGTTGCAAATTACGCTTGACTTAAAGGTGCACACTATATTAAAATAAGCATGAAGCCGCAAAAATAATAATAAATATATGGGGCATTAGCGCAGTTGGGAGCGCATCACACTGGCAGTGTGGGGGTCAGGGGTTCGAATCCCCTATGCTCCACCACGATTTGTCTGAAAACCCTGATTTTATCAGGGTTTTCGGCGTTTTGGATTTTGATAATACTCTGTT
This sequence comes from Clostridiaceae bacterium, assembly GCA_012840535.1. Taxonomy (GTDB): domain Bacteria; phylum Bacillota; class Clostridia; order Acetivibrionales; family DUMB01; genus DULF01. Next base: position 9,309 of record DULF01000093.1, on the reverse strand, counting down.
CACCATTTTCGAATGTAACGTTTTTAAATAACTCTTGGCCGTAACAGCTTTCTCCAACAGTATATTGCCTAGCGCGCACTCAGACCCGAATGCTTTGCTTCAAGATAATTAACAAGGTGATATTATCCCAGAATAAACACAGCTCTTACACTAAAAATCTTGACAAACAGTATTTTTTCAAATAAAATAAACTAAAACGATTAAGTCATTAATACATATAATAATTTCTAAAGCATTTTATTACAGTCGTAGTTAGAAATGGGCAAACAATTGATATTACTGGCTGCAAAGGTCTGCAATTCAATATGACATCATGTGACGACACAAAAACTTATAAGAAGACAGCTAAATAAAACAATTTACTTAGAAGGGGTGGGTGTAAAAACTATGAGACTGTCAACACTGGAAGTCCTATCAAAAGAAGACATCGATCTTATTCACAACAGTTCCTTAAGGGTGCTTGAAGAAGTAGGCTTAAAAATTGATAGTACAAAAGTACTGAACTTGCTGAAAGATAACGGATGTATTGTGGACTATGACACCCAGACTGTAAAATTTCCACGGAGTGTTGTTGAAAAGTGCCTAAAGACTGTTCCTTCACAGGTGAAGCTTTTGGACAGGAACGGAAATGTGGCTGTTGTCCTGGGAGATGGTAAAAGATATTGTGCCAGCGGACATAATGCCGTTTTTACACTGGTGGATGAGTCAGGAGAGAGACGTGAAGCTACCAAAAAAGATGTCGAGAATTTTGCAATCGTATCGGACTACCTTGAGGATGTAGATATAATAGGCGTCCCTTACAGTCCACAGGATGTAACTCCTGAAACGGCTCTTCTTTACTCAATCAAGGAAATACTTTGCAATTCAAAAAAACCAGTCTTTTATTCAAGTGAAAGCGAAAAAATAAACGAAGCAGCAATTGAGATGGCAAAGGCCGTGCTTGGTAAAGACAGTCTTACAGATGGATCAAATATTGCTAGCCAGCTTTCCACTACCAGCCCGTTGTATTGGGAAAGAGGTGCGGTAGAAGCATTATATGTGTGTGCTAAAGAAGGAATCCCTCTTGATTTTCTCCCGCAGCCCATTACAGGAATGACAGCCCCCTATACTCTTGCAGGAATTCTTACACTTCATAATACGGAAGTGCTTTCCGGAGTAGTCATAGCACAGTTGATTCGTCCCGGAACACCTGTAATATATGGTGCAGCCTGGACTACATACGAAATGAAGCTTACAAACGTCCTTATAGGAAGGCCTGAGTCATCGCTTCTCAGGATAGCGGGGGCACAAATGGCACATTATTACAACATGCCCAGCCATACAACAGCTCCGGACAATGATTCGAACCTCCATGACGAACAGGGCGCATGGGAGAAGATGCTAAGCACGGTAGCAGGCCTTGTAGGCGCCAATGACTTGATTGTAAATCTCGGCATGTTCGGAACAGGTATGTCAATCAGTCTGGAACAGTTGGTCATGGATAGCGAGATATGCAGGATCGTGAGAAGGTTCCTTAGGGGTATTGAAGTTAATGAGGAAACCATAGCATTTGATACTATTGCTAACGTTGGCATCAGGGGTACTTACCTGATGGAGGATAATACTATTGAAAATCTGCGAAGCGGAGAGCATGTAGAACTCTTTGTATCAAATGGAGCAAACTATGAAATGTGGAGGAGAAAGGGAGCAAAGAGTTCAACTCAGAAAGCGCGCGATATTGTGGATGACATACTTGCAAAAGGCAGTAAATCTCCGCTTGATTCAGAAACCAGCAAGAGGCTGGCTGAGATAATTGAAAAATATGAAAAACAAATGGGATTGAAAGGGTGATATGTTGTGAAACCAATAATTGGACTTGTTGCTCTTGCAGGTGAGTTCGAAGTTGGTTTTGATAAAACTCCTGGGCTTTTAAAAAGTGCATGCGAAAGCTTGAAAAATGCAGGTTTTGAAGTTGTATTATCTGATACTGTTATGTATAACACCAGTACAATGAAAAAGGCTGCAAATGATTTAAAAGGAAAAGAATTTGACATTTTATGCGTATGTGTGGGAACATGGAGTGAAGACCACCACCTTCTTGATTTGCTTGATTATATCAATAAGCCGGTTATTCTTTGGGCTTTTCCGGCAGTTGACACTGGTTCTTTATGTGGAGTGCAGCAAATATGCTGCATGCTTAAAGAGCTGGATAAGGACTATTTCTATGTATACGGAAATACTGATGATGCAAATGTAATTACTGAGATAGGACAGATATCCAGGGCTGTTGCGTTGAGGAATAAATTGAGATTTGTCAGGATAGGGAATATAGGCGGAAGAACAAAAGGAATGACGGATATAGCCTATGATGAATTGGAGATAAAGGACAGGACAGGAGTGCGTGTGGAAAATCTGGATGAGGATGAACTGGCAGAAGCCTTTAAGTCCACGGATGAAGAACAGGCAAGAGAATACTGGGCCAATCTTAAAACTAAAGTTGGCAAAGTTACTTCAACAGATAAACATGGCATTGAATCAGTCAGGTATTATTTTGCAATGAAAGAGTTAATAAATAAATATGACCTGGAAGGCCTGGTAATCAAATGTTACCCTAAGTGGATGGGCAAGGTTTGTCTCGGATACTCGCTTTTGTCTGAAGAAGGTATTGTATGCGGGTGTGAAGGCGATATAAATAATACTGTGTCAATGAAGATATTGTATGAACTGTCAGGTATGCCTGTTCACAATACGGACCTGCTGTATCCCGACCCTGAACTTAATACGGTTTTATTCTCCCACTGCGGTTCAGGTGGTTTTTCGATAGCAAGCAGCTACAATGATATCCATTTTGGACCTGTACGGCTGGCCGATACAGGAGTTTGTTCCCTTTTCCCTGCAAAGACAGGAAAGGTGACACTGGTTAATATAGTCGGGAGAAAAGGCACTTTCAGAATGTCGGTAATTACAGGCGAAGCCATACAGTGCGGTATGGAATTTCCGGGGAATCCGCTGAAAGTTAAATTTGAAAGAGATATAAATGAAATTAACAGGATAATTGCCAATGAAGGCATCGGTCATCACTGGATGGCCGGATACGGCGATTTAGTAAAGGAACTGGAGTATTTCTGCAGACTTAACAAGATAAGATTAATAAAATTTTAGAGTGGATTTAAATTAAGGATTCAGGTAAATCTTAAAATAGGGACGCGTACTTAGTCCCTATTTTTTTGCCTGGAATCACATATTTTTCATGATAGAACAATAAACATAAAGAATTATAAAGAGCATCATCCGTAGCTTTTTTTGGAACAATTTTCTAGAATTCATAGTCAAATATGAAAAATGGATTTATTAAAAATAAGCAAACCACTAAAAGGCGTCCTTGATAATTTCCCCATGTCAGGGAATAAGGCTTTAACAAAGTGTTTCATAATAAAATGTATTATTTTTTGAAATAAATCTAGAATATAAACCAAAATATAAAGGAAAAAGACAGATTTTCCTTTATATTTTGGTTTCTTTTTATATATAGCTTCACGGTTACCTGTATTGCCGCGTAAAGCAACGCTGTGCTATAATGTTTCAAAGAAAATGGCTTACACTACTTTGGAGGAGTATTTTAATGGCAAGTGAAAGACAAAAGAAAACAAGGAATTTTTGCATAATTGCACATATAGATCACGGAAAATCGACTCTGGCCGACAGGTTGATTGAGAAAACCGGTGTCCTGACAGAACGGGAGATGGCTGAACAGGTTTTGGACAATATGGATATTGAACGCGAGAGAGGCATCACAATCAAGGCTCAGGCTGTAAGAATGATATATAATGCCAATGACGGCAAAGAATATATATTCAATCTTATAGATACGCCGGGACATGTGGATTTTAATTATGAAGTGTCAAGAAGCCTGGCTGCCTGTGAAGGCGCGATTCTGGTCGTAGACGCTTCGCAAGGCATAGAAGCCCAGACACTGGCTAACGTTTACCTGGCGCTTGAGCATGATTTAGAAATTGTTCCTGTTATTAACAAAATTGATTTGCCCGGCGCGCAGCCTGAACATGTGAAGAAGGAAATAGAGGATGTTATAGGTCTGGATGCTTCGGATGCGCCTTTAATATCGGCAAAAAATTCAATTAATATTGAAGAAGTGCTTGAGAGCATTGTAAAAAAGATACCAAATCCTGAAGGAGATGAAGACGCTCCTCTGCGGGCTCTAATATTCGATTCGTACTATGACAATTACAAGGGTGTCATAGTGCACGTGAGAGTAAAGGAAGGAAGCGTGAAACCCGGTGACGTTATCAGAATGATGAACACCAGGAAGGAGTTTCTTGTGACAGAGGTCGGGTATTTCAGGCCGGGAGCCCTGGCGCCGTGTGATAAACTTTATGCAGGTGATGTTGGCTATATTGCCGCCAGCATAAAGAATGTCAAGGACACAAGGGTCGGAGATACAATAACCCTTGCAGACAATCCTGCGGCGGAGCCATTGCCGGGTTACAGAAAAGTAAACCCCATGGTTTTCTGCGGAATTTACCCTGCAGACGGGGCGAAGTATGAAGATTTGAGAGATGCCCTTGAAAAGCTTCAATTAAATGATGCGTCGCTGGTGTTTGAACCGGAAACTTCCGCTGCGTTGGGATTTGGTTTCAGGTGCGGCTTCCTCGGGCTTCTCCATATGGATGTAATACAGGAGAGGCTTGAGAGGGAATATGATCTCGACCTGGTAACCACGGCTCCCAGCGTTGTCTATAGAATAACCAAGACCGACGGAGAGGTAAAATATGTTGACAACCCTACAAATATGCCGCCGGTTAATGTAATTGATAAAATGGAGGAGCCTATGGTTAAAGCTACCATTATGACCCCTACTGACTACGTTGGCAACATTATGGAGCTTTCACAGGAGAGGCGCGGTATTTTCAAAGATATGACCTATATTGACGAGAAAAGGGTAATACTCACTTATGAATTGCCTTTAAATGAGATTATTTATGACTTTTTTGACGCGCTGAAATCCAGAACCAAGGGATACGCTTCCCTTGATTATGAATTCATAGGGTACAAGGAGTCCGATCTCGTAAAGCTTGATATACTTATAAATGGCGAAATTGTGGATGCCCTTTCTTTTATAGTGCATAGGGAAAAAGCATATCCAAGGGCAAGAAAGATTGCGGAAAAGCTTAAGGAAACAATTCCGAGACAACAATTTGAAATTCCTATACAGGCGTGCATAGGCGGGAAAATTATTGCCAGGGAAACAGTTAAGGCTTACAGGAAAGACGTCCTTGCAAAATGCTATGGAGGCGACATTACCCGAAAGAAGAAACTGCTGGAAAAGCAGAAAGAGGGCAAGAAACGAATGCGTCAGATAGGAACGGTTGAAGTGCCGCAGGAGGCGTTCATGAGTGTATTGAAGCTGGATGTCTGATGATAAGCATATGATAAGAATATGAAGCAAAAATTGCGGAAATTTGCGTTGCGGGTCCCAAAACGGCCGGGACAACGGTGAGAGATCTGATGGTTTTGAGTGGAGAGACAAGAGGTTTGGGAATGCAAACACAGAAAAATGACAATACACTGGGGTTATATATACACATTCCCTTTTGCAAATCAAAGTGTTATTACTGCGACTTTTTCTCGTTTGCAGGAAGGGAAGATATAATCTATCCGTATTTTCAAGCTTTAAAGAATGAAATTGAATCTTACAAAGGAATTTTGGGAAATTACAAGATCGGCACTGTTTATATTGGTGGTGGCACGCCGTCGGTGGTTGATGCAAACTGTATACGTGAGCTCATTAACAATTGCAGGAAGCATTTTAACATTGAGCCCGGAGCTGAAATAAGCATTGAAGCCAACCCCGGCACACTGTCCTTTGATAAACTGGCAACGTACCTGGACACAGGTATCAACAGGCTCAGCATAGGAATGCAGGCATGGCAGGACAGGCTTTTGGAGAGTATCGGCAGAATTCATCGTTCAGGAGAATTTATTGAGAACTTTGAACTTGCAAGGAAAGCGGGTTTTACAAATATTAATGTAGATTTGATATTTGGTTTGCCGGGTCAGACATTTGACGACTGGACAGAGACGGTTGATAATGTGGCTGAACTCAAGCCTTCCCATATTTCATGTTACAGTTTGAAAATTGAGGAAGGAACGGTTTTTGGCGATATGCTTGGAGAGGGTAGGCTAAAGCCTGTTGAAGACGAACTGGACAGGCAAATGTATCATTTCGCCATAGACAGGTTGGCCGGGCATGGTTTCAGGCACTACGAAATCTCAAATTTCTCAAAACCCGGGTTTGAATGCAAGCATAACCTCGTTTACTGGGAAGGAAGACAGTATATAGGTTTGGGCGCCGGAGCGCATTCGTATTTTAACGGCAAAAGATATAACAACACCTATGATTTGAATAATTATATAAATTGTGCGGCCAAAAATCAGTTTCACCGGGAAAATATCGAAGAAATAGATATTAACGGGCAGATTTCGGAATATATTATACTTGGATTAAGGTTGATTCGTGGCGTTGATGTTGATAAGTTTAAAATGAAATTTGAAACAGATGTTTTTGATTTATTCGGAAAGCAAATAGACAGGCTGATTTCCAGGGGGCTGATAGAATTTAATGAAAGAACCCTCCGTCTCACAAAATTAGGGCTGGATTTGGCAAATCAGGTTTTTATTGAGTTTCTTTAACCGGTATATAATATCATACAGATTACAAATAATATCGGTAAAACCACTTGACAAAAAATAAATAGGGTGGTATTTTTAAGATATGATTAGCACTCGATGAGTGAGAGTGCTAACAAAGGGGTGTAAGAAATGATTCTGGACAACAGGAAAAGGAGGATACTGCAAGCAATAGTTGATGATTATATCGATACCGCTGAACCTGTAGGCTCCAGGACTATCGCCAGGAAGCACGAACTTGGTTTGAGCTCGGCAACAATAAGAAATGAAATGGCAGACCTGGAAGAGATGGGTTATCTTGAGCAGCCTCATACATCAGCCGGCAGAATACCTTCAGATAAAGGATACAGGTATTACGTTGATGAATTGATGCAAGTAAAAGAGCTGACAGAAGAAGAAATAAGAAACATAGAGCAAGCCATGGAGGTACGCGTCAGTGAGATAGGCCAGTTAATCAAGCTGGCTTCGACCGTGATGTCCCGGTTTACCAAGTATACTTCAATGGCGGTAACTCCAAATATGAAAAAAAGCTTGCTGAAAGCTGTTCAAGTTGTGCCCGTTGAGACCGGTAAGGCACTTGTTGTCGTTGTTACAAATACAGGCATGGTGAAAAATTTTCTGATAAAAATATCAGATAGCATAGTTTCCGAAGATTTAATTAAAGTTTCCAATATGCTTAACGACAAGTTTGCAAATTTCGCGATCGAAGACATCAAGCAGCCAAGCATTAAGGATATGGGCAACGAAATTGAAGTACCCAGGGATATACTTCTGCCGGTTATAGAAAAGGTCGTAGGCTGTATAAAGCAGATTGATGCTCCTGAGGTTTTTATTGACGGAGTGACAAACATTTTCAACTATCCTGAGTTTAGAAATGTTGCCAAGGCAAGAGAGTTCTTAAGTACTTTGGATGAAAAAGAAAACTTAAGCAAAATATTAAGCAGTACCGGGCAAAATAACAACAGCGTTAGTGTGCGAATCGGAACGGAAAATATTTTGGACGAGATAAAGGAATGCAGTTTACTGACTGCCACTTACAGTCTCGGTAATGTTGTTATAGGTTCATTAGGGGTTATTGGGCCAACCAGAATGGAGTATCCAAGGGTAATTTCTTCAATTAATTATATTAGAAAGAAAATAAACGAAGAAATATCAAAACTCCTGGAAGAAGGCCTGGAGATTGACACGTAGAAGTCACTTAAGAATTAAACCGTGCCAGGCCGATGAGGCCTGGTGTTAATTATTTTATTTGTGTTGGTTTATTTACTGCAAAAGAACACTAAGGAGGGCAATTTTAATAAAAATGGTTAATGACAAGAAGAAGTGCGAAGATAACATGGACTTTTTAGAGAACAATACGTCCCAGGATGAGCAGACAAAAGTTTCTGATAATGAACAGGCAGAAGCCCCTAATAATGAAATAGATGCTTCAGCTGAGGAGAAGTTGTCTGAAGAAACTGAAAATCTTGCTAAAGAGATTGAGAATTTAAAAAACCAGATCAATGAAAAATCGAAAAAATGTGATGAATATTTGGATTTGCTCCAAAGAACAGCGGCTGAGTTTGATAACTACAAAAAAAGGACTGCAAGGGAAAAAGACGCGTTATACTCGGACGCTGTATGTGATGTAATCAAATCTTTCCTTCCTGTATTGGACAGTGTTGACAGAGCGCTGGAGGCATGCGGCAAAGACAGCACAAAGGAATCGCTTGTCGAAGGAATTGAACTTATTGGCAGACAGATTCAGACAGTTTTGAAAAGTTTAGGTATTGAACCGATAAAAAGCGTAGGAGAAAAATTTAATCCGGAATTACATAACGCAGTAATGCACGTAGAAGACGAAGAATACGGTCAAAATGTAGTAGTTGAGGAATTTCAAAAAGGTTATGTTTACAAAGAACGAGTAATAAGATATAGTATGGTAAAAGTAGCAAATTAACCATACTGTATGTTTAAAATATAGACTGGAAAATGACAAATGGGAGGTACAAGTAAATGGCAAAGGTAATAGGCATAGATTTAGGAACTACAAATTCATGTGTAGCAGTTATGGAAGGTGGAGAACCTGTTGTGATACCTAATGCTGAAGGAAGCAGGACAACTCCTTCGGTTGTAGCATTTTCCAAAACAGGAGAAAGATTGGTCGGACAGGTTGCAAAGAGACAGGCAATAACCAATCCCGAAAGGACAATAATTTCCATCAAGAGGGATATGGGTACAAATAGAAGGATAAGAATTGATGATAAAACTTATACACCGCCGGAAATTTCGGCAATGATACTGCAAAAGCTTAAAGCTGATGCTGAGGCTTACCTTGGTGAGACTATAACCCAGGCGGTTATTACGGTGCCTGCGTATTTCAGCGACTCTCAAAGGCAGGCAACGAAGGATGCCGGACGTATTGCAGGGCTTGAAGTATTAAGGATTATCAACGAGCCTACTGCAGCAGCTCTGGCATATGGACTTGACAAGGAGCATGACCAGAAAATTCTGGTATTCGACCTTGGCGGCGGTACTTTTGACGTATCCATACTTGAAATTGGAGACGGCGTGTTTGAGGTATTAGCGACAAGCGGTAACAACAGGCTCGGCGGAGATGATTTCGACCAGAGAATAATTGATTAT
>DULF01000092.1 GCA_012840535.1 Clostridiaceae bacterium | reverse complement strand
ATTGGGATACACATTAACATCCATAATTATGCAACAATACTATTTCTGTCCATGTGACTTGTTTTGAAAATGGTGAAAATCTATGATTGAGTGAGAAAATAGAAGAAAAACGAAGATTTATTAGGGAATGGGGGTATATGTTATGATTGATGATAACAGGTTCAATGTTCTTGTAACCAATCTTCTAAATGAAATAGAAAAGACACAAAACGAAGTAATCAAGGAAGCAGGGAAAGTAATAAGTGAAGCAATAGAAAATGGAGGAGTACTTCACGCCTTTTCTACTGGTCACTCCCATATGGTTGTAGAAGAAATGTTCTACAGAGCAGGCGGACTTATGCCAGTCAACCCCATTCTAGACCCTGCGCTCATGCTGCATGAAGGAGCTTTCAAGAGTACAAAGATTGAGCGACTTTCAGGTTACGCAAGTGTGATTTTTGAAAGTGTAAAGTTTCAGAAAGGTGAGCCAATCCTGATAATATCAAACTCGGGAATAAATCCTGTACCGGTGGAAATGGCTCTTCTCAGCAAACAAAATGGCCAGAGAGTTATAGCTATTACATCTGTAACTTTATCGAGGTCTTTGCAGTCAAGACATGACTCAGGTAAAAAGCTTATGGATATTGCTGATTATGTTATTGACAACTGTATAAAGGATGGGGATGCTTCGATAGAAATTGAGGAGTATGGCCAAAGAGTAGGAGCGGTTTCCTCAATAGTGGGAATCTACATTGCTCAGAAATTGGTTATAAGTGTTGTCAATGAATTTTTGAAGAAGGGGAAAAAACCACCTATTTTTATGAGTGCAAACGTACCCGGGGGAGATGAGCATAACGCTTATTATATAAATAAATATAGTGAAAGGATAAGAGGGTTGTATTAATGAAGCTGTTTGTAGGCGTCGACGGAGGAGGTACTAAGACTGAGGCTTTAATTTGTGATGAAAATGGTGTTATATTGGGAAGAGGAACTGCTGGCCCATCAAACCCGCTTTTTGTGAATAAGTCTATAGCCATGGAATCAATAAGGGAATCTATTAAGTCTGCGGCATGTAGTGGCAGAATTAGCGGACCTTTTGATTGTGTGGCAATATGTGTTCCGGGTATGAGAGAATATAAAAATGAATTAAAAGAAGAATATGCAAATGAAGCGAATAACATATTTGTTTCAGGAGATGAGCTAAGTTCATTTTACGGTGCACTGGCAAAACCCTTTGGGATAGTTGTGTTAAGTGGTACCGGTTCTTTTGCAATGGGTGTAAACAGAAAAGGTGAAAGTGCTAAGCTGGGAGGATGGGGGCCAATTCTCGGAGATGAAGGCAGTGGTTATTATATAGGCGTTTCTGCATTGAAGGCTGTAATTATGGAATATGAAGATGGAAGTCCAAAGACCTTGCTCACAGATAAATTAAAAAAATATTTTGCTATAAGTGAGATTTCTGATATTAGAAGAGCTATTTATAAAAGTGGCTTTGACAGGTTCAAGATATCACAAATAAGTACAATTGTATATGAAGCGGCAGTTGAAGGTGATGATGTCTCTGTAAATATAATTGTGGATGCAGCAAAGCAGCTTGCTTGTCTTGTAAACAGGATAGTAAAAAAATTAAATATGTATGAAGGCGAATATGATGCCGTGCTAACAGGCGGAATAAGCAATCTCGGAGATTTTTTGACTAAACCTTTTATTGAATATGTAAAAAAACATAATATTAATATAAATGTTCAAAAACCAAAATTTGTTCCCGCGGTAGGTTCTCTGTTGATATCAATGAAAGAGTATGGAATAGATGCTTATAATGACTTGATTATCAACAACCTTGAGGTTAGCTATAGGAATATAATATCGTCAAAGTGAGGCTGATACTGATGCTTATGGAAAAGTATTTTGAAAGCATGAAAAAGGTTCTTGAAAAAATTGAAAATACTCAAAGACAAAATATATCTATATGTGCGGATGTAATAGTTAAATCTCTGTGCAATAATGGCATATGGCATCTACTTGATACAGGGCATATGCTGATGTACGAGGGAGTAGGCAGAGCAGGTGGTATGATGGCCGTACGACCGATAAGAATTACCGTTGATGTCAGTAATCCTACAAGGCGAAGGCAAATGATTGATAAAAAGAATGTTTATCTGGATGAAATTGAGGGTTTCCCGGACTTTGTACTAAGCAAGGCAAATATAGCTCCGGGAGATGTTTTGATGATAGGATCGGTCTCAGGTAAAAACATTCTTCCTGTTGAAATAGCTTTGAAAGCAAAAAAAATGGGTGTTCACACCATTGCCATTACTTCAGTTAAATACTCCGGCAGCTTGAAGGCTGAACATCCAAGCGGCAAAAGACTTTTTGAAGTATGCGACTACGTCCTTGACAACTGTGGTGAAATTGGAGATGCACTTGTCTATGTTGATGAATTGGGGAAAAGTATCTGCCCTTCATCAGGGATAGCATCTTCATACATAATGTGGGCGTTGCAGGCTGAAGTAGTTGAGAAAATGCTGTCTATTGGGAAGAAGCCGAGTATTTATGTAAGTAACCATCTTGATAATGCCAGCAGGATAAACAATCAATCCTGGAGCGATTATGAGAATCAAGGATATTAAATACTTGGAAAGGGATAAAATCAATGAAACTAACAGTACTTGGGAACTATGGCTCATTTCCGGGAATGGATGGGGCTTGCTCAGGTTATCTGATACAGGATTCGAATAAAAAAATACTTATAGATTGTGGAAATGGAACAATAAGTAGACTTCAACGATATTGCAGGATAGAGGATCTGGATATGGTTATTCTTTCCCATTTGCATTTTGACCATATCTCTGACATTTTTCCTTTAAAATACGCAATAGAAACAAAAGCCTCAATAGGGCAAAACTTGAACAAGATAAAACTTTATCTGCCTGAAAACCCCAAAGAAATATATAATGAAATATGCAATGGGAATGTATTTCATTCCAAACCGGTTACAGATGGTTTGGAAATTGATGAAGGAAGCTTGAGGATTACTTTTGCCAGAGTACCTCACCTTATTGAAAGTTATGCAATTATAATCAAAAGTGGTAAAAAGAAATTAGTATATTCAGGGGATACAGCTTACAGTGACGAAATTGTAAAGGCGGCAGAAGGCGCCAGCCTTTTCATTTGCGAGTCTACTTTACTCGACAAAACTGGTGGCGCAAGGCTGACCCATCATATGTCTGCCGGAGCGGCAGGAAGAGTTGCGTCTTTGGCAGATGTGGAGAAACTTATGTTGACCCATTTTTGGTACGAAGAAAAAAAAGAAGATTATCTAATTGAAGCCAGAAAGTACTTTAATAACGTTTTAATTGCTGAACAGTATAAAACGTATTATGTATGATGACTTGTTGTTTGGAAAATAGTCAAAGCATCTGAATCAATATCATTGCATCGATATAAAAATCTATCCTTAGGAGTAATTAAAAGAATATTAAAGCAAAACAAACTGTGGGATAAAATGGAGGTGGATTATAATGAAAGCCACTACAAAGAAAAGATTTGTATCTTGTTTTTTAATTATTGTGTTTACCTTGGTTATGACAACAATCAGAACGAATAAAAATGACGCAGTTCATGCGGCTGGCCTTGCTTGTTTCCCGGAAACAACACAATCTGGCATAGCAAAGATTGCAAATGTGCTCAGTGGCAGCATTGTTTCAGGAAGTGTAAATAAACTGTCCCAAAAAGACCAGAGTTATTTGGTTATGAATTCTGCACCTAATCTTACAGTTAATGAAACAAGTTTTTGGACCGAAATTGATCTTGGAATAGCGGGAACAGATATTATGTTTTTGGAAATAGATTCTGCAGCAAAGACTTCAGTGTCTGATTGCAACCAGGAAATATATCTATACAATTTTGTTACGTTAAGCTATGAGAAAGTTGCCGAAACAACCATTGGGACAAAAGATACAAGCTGTTCATACATTAGTGAATCCAGTTCTGAAATTGCGAACTATGTATCACCCTTAAATAAAATCAGGCTTAAAATCAGCATAACAAAACCTGAAATATTTATATCATATTTTGATTATTTGAATATAATTTACAGATACAAACCTGGTGTTGCAAACAGAGCTATTGCTTCATACGATATTGATAACGCTGTTATTGAATATGGCGCGGTTTCAGCCAACAATGCTACCTATCTTAAAAACAGGGATGCTTCATATTTCAGTGTAACATCGTCATCAAACAAGATAGCCTGGAGTTCAAGCATAACACTGGAACAAAGCAGAGATGAGATAAGGTCTCTTGAAATAAATTATAGCGGTAGTTATTCAAAAAGTTGTAACGATACATGGTTGTCATTATGGAATAATAATACTGGGAACTGGGAGGTTGTTTATTGCTTTGCTTCAGATATAAGTGTGGAAACAATCAGGTGGGTTACTTCAGACCCTGCTACTATAAATAAATTTGTATCGGAATTTAACGATGTAAAAATCAGGTTATATAACTCAGGTTCTACTTCATTTACCAGGAATTCCGACTATCTAAATGTTACAGTATATTACGACTCGGCATACAGTACCAAAAGTTATTCGCCTGATACGCTGCAACTGGATTACGGTACCATTGACAGCGGAAATGTCACAAGTCTTTCGTTATTTGACAATGATACAGTAGTGATAAGTAGTGATACAAGCAACAAAATAGCATGGAAATGCTCAACAACAATTGATGTAGACAGACAGTACGTAAAAGCGCTAAGTGTTTTTACCAGGGTAAAATATAGCGGGATTGGAAATAACCAGTATTTTTCATTATGGAATTACAGTACAGGAAATTGGGTTGTATTTAAAACTCAGACTATATCGACAAATAGTGAAAATGTGGTATTTACAATAACGGATCCCGAAGAGTTGAACAGGTATATATCGCCTTCGGGAGAAATCCAAGCGAGACTTTATAATTCAGCATCCAGCGCATTTACAAGAAGTACAGATGTGCTAACGTTTAATATAGAATACGGGACGGTTGGTACATTCGAAATTGCACATTTATCCGATGTACATGAACTTATTGGGCATTCCAATTTTCTTGCAATAATTGATGAAATAAATAATAATGTTAATCCTGCTTTTACAGTTGTTACTGGTGATATAACAGATCATGGGACACCTGAACAGTATGACCAATATATATTGGATAAGGAATATATAAACGGTACGGTTTACACAATACCGGGAAATCATGACATGAGATGGTGGAATTCAAATGGGAAAAATGATTGGAAGGAGAAGATTGGGGATTTATATTTTTCCTTTAACTATGGTGGCGTACATTTTGTGATGATGGATTCCACAGCAGCTCTTGAACTTGATGAAAAGTTTGGGAAGGCTCAGCTGGAATGGTTAGCAGATGATTTAAGCACAATACCGAAAGACATGCCAGTTATAATTTTTGCTCATCATCCGTTTAAAATAGCTGACAATGTAACAGGAAAAGCAGAGTTACTCGAAGTTGTCAAGGATTACAATGTAGTCGCTTTTATTGCAGGACATCAGCATTATTATGGTTATACCATTGAAAATGGAGTTCTGTGGGAATACATTACTTATATAAAGGATAATAACCTTCAGGAGTTTTGCTCCATAAAGGTTACGCCTAACAAATTATATATATACAAAAGAAAGGCATCAGACCATTCCAAAGTTTTATGGCTTACTGCTCCTATGCTAAATAAACGCAAAGCAAATTTAACAAATGCGGTTGCATCAGTACAGCCGAATGGTAATGTAGACGTATCCATAACAGTAGATAAAGCGCCTGACGGCGTATCAAAAGTTGAAGCAAGGATAGATAACTATGGACCTTGGACTACTCTTACCCAAAACGGTAATACATGGTCAGGGACAATAAATATAAGCAATTATTCACCAGCCATTCCATATGGAAAACACTTTGTTGGTTTTGTCATGACTGATAATGCAGGCAAACAGTGGAAGACATACAAGGAATATGAATGGAGTGGAGGAAACACTTCAACAAAATGGGTGTATCAAACCGGAGATTTAATCCAGTCAACTCCCACGTATTACAACGGAATTGTCTATGTAGGCTCGGAAGATAATAAGCTTTATGCGATAAATGACAGTGATGGAACATTAAGATGGTCATATACTACAGGTGATCAGATAATATCAAAACCAGCCATATATCAGGAGGCTGAAAAGGATTTATTAATATTCGGATCACATGATAAAAAGCTCTATGCACTTAATGCAGATACAGGAGAATTTGAATGGTCTTTTACAACCGGTGGAAGTGTAATTTCAGACCCTCTGGTTGATAATGGTACAGTTTATTTCGGTTCTGGAGATAAATATATTTATGCATTGAATGCGCATGACGGAACATTAAAATGGAAATACCTTACCGAAGGCCTCATGAGACAAAGGCCTGTTGTTTATAACGGCAAGCTTTATGCTTTTGTTAGAGATACCTATATATGGTATGCTATTAATATCGATGACGGAAGCCTTTTCTGGAGAGGAAACGCAGGAACGGACGAGTCTCTCTTTGTGTGTGGGGATGTGAGGCCTGTTCTTACAGGATCAAATAAGCTTTGGTGTATTGACGCCCAAAATACAAGGCCAGGATATCTTAATCCATTGACTGGAGAACTGGAATGGTATTCTACCAGTATAGGCAATGTTTCATCAAGAGGGATGGCTCAAGACGGTACAAGAGTATTTTATGTATCAGGTAATGGGAGACAGGTATATGCAATCAATATATCAGATAATTCCGTGGCATGGTATAAAGACTTAAGAGCAGGTGGCAGCGATAGTGACATGCAGGAATTTCAAATTGACAGCGCACTTGTATATGAGGATGGAATAGTCTATCACGTTGCAGAAAGAGGGCGAATTACTGGGCTAAACCCTGTTAATGGAGGTATTATTTTCAAGTATGATGCTGTGGGCCTTCCTGAAAGAGTTTTTTGGTCAACGCCTGAAGTACATGACAGGACAGTTTACGTCGGAGGTTTGGATGGTAAGTTGTATGCTATAAAATATAACGATAATTAATTATGGATGGTATAACAAGGGGGGGCAGTATATGATTCAAACAATAGGCAATAGTTTTTTAAGTCTGGGGTTTAGTAGTAAAGTTAATAATTTGGTAGAAATAAAAAATTGCATTACCGGGGATAATTACGTCAAGGTTGTTCCGGAGTACCCCATTTTCTCGTTATCATGCATTAGAAAAAGTGATGGAATAAAAGAGGTATTTATTCCTGTGCAGTCAGGTGAAATCAAGAATACGCAGGATGGAATAAACAAAAAGCTTGAGGTAAGTTATTACAGCCTATACAGTGAAGGGAGAAGCGTTGATATTGGTGCAAAAGTTATAATAGAAATTAGTGATGATTGCTCTACACGGTGGAATATTGAACTTGAAAACAGGGATGCAGAATATGAGATAGTGGAAGTGTTGTTTCCCCGTATAACAGGTATTTATCTTGGTGAAAGTTGGAAGGATGACATAGTGATTTATCCGCACCATGCCGGAGAAAAAACGGAAAGCCCTGTTGAGGAGTATGTTACGGATAGATACTTAAATTTCTGGAGAGCTAATACATGCTTTAAGGATGGAGTTTATTACAGGGAAATTAACTACTGCGGTCTTGCCTCAATGATGTGGATGTATTATTACGACAACAATAACGGCTTTTATATTAGTTCCAATGACAGTGATTTTTTGGTAACAGGTATGCGCGTCGAGACAGGTGGAAGTCAAAATCCGTGGATGGGCTTTGGCATTAGAAAATATGTTAGGATTAGAAGCGGAGAATACTGGAAATCCAACCCTTATATTATTGCAGTAAATTGTGAGGACTGGCACTGGGGTGCAAAAACATATAGAAAGTGGATTGAAAGGTATCTCAAGTTTGATAATAATCCTCCATATCTTAAAAATGAGTATGGCTTAAATCAATGCTACAATTTTAAAAAAGACGGCAAAATAATGAACAGGTTTGATAGTATACCGAAATTGTTTAAAAAAGGTATGGAATACGGATTAAGGCATATGTTTATAGCGAGCTGGAATAGAAAGGGGTTTGACTGCAATTATGCAGAATATTACCCTGATATGGATCTGGGAAGTTCTATGGATTTATATAATGGATGCAATTATGTAAATGAAAACGGTGGATTTGTGACCTTCTATATAAATGCCAGATTATTTGATATGGACTCAGATTTTTATCCTACACTGGGACAGGAGATGGCTATAAATAGAGAGGATGGAAGCGTTATTGTCGAACAGTATGGTAGTCCTGTCAAGTTTGCAGTCATGTGCCCATCTGATAGAGGATGGCAGAAACATCTGATTGATACGGCTTGCTGGATGGTGAAAAGTTATGGGGCTACGGGCATATACCTTGACCAACTGGGATCGGCAGAACCTTATCCGTGTTATAATGAGAAGCACAGCCATGAGAATATTGGTGAATTTAATAAAGGTTACTTGCAAATTATCACAGTTTTGCATGAAAAGCTAAAGAGCCTGAATCCGGATTCATTCCTTATGATTGAGAATTGCGGAGACATATACGGAAGCTATGTATGGGGAAATCTTACGTGGAATGGAGATCCATATGATGAATATTTCAATGTTTTTAAATATACTTTTCCTGAATATGTGCAGGTAAATATGGTCAATCCAAGAACGGACTTATGTGGTGAAGAGATGGTTTCCAGGTTCTATAAAGATATGGAGAGAGCCATACTTTTAGGGTCGGTAATGTGGCTGGGAGTGACTTATAAATTTGACGAATATGCGGAACTTAGTAATTATGCAAGAAAGGCTCTAAGTTTCAGAAAGAAGCTGAATCCATACATCATAAGCAGAAGGTATGTTGACGACGAAGGTATACTTGGCATAAGTGAAGGGTTAAAACTTAGCAGATGGGTTAGTGAAAAAGATAAAGACCTGATTATTGTCGGAAACTGTAATCAGCTTGCAGGAGGTAAAATTGTTTTAAATAAGGACAAAAAGCCTAAAAAAATCACTTGCTGTGACATCGAAGGCAGATGTTCTGATGTTGATTTCAGCTTTAAAGATAACAAACTAACGATTAATATTCCACAAAGCAGGATGCTTTATTTGTTGGTGTAAGGTAAGGGGACACCCCTCTTCGAGGTGTGTCCTTTTTTAGAGGTCCTGGTTAATTGTTCTATTAACGCAGAAATGTGTTATACATCAAGGAGTGTCTCACTCAGATAAGTCTTGCTTGATACTCCATTCCTGCCGAAGTGATATAGGTCAAGTAGTGTTTACATATTTTACATGCAAAACAGTGATGGTTATCACTTTTGCATGTTTTTTTATTTAACTACTTATTTGGTACTACTAAAATTATCGTAAAAATTGCTTTCTTTTTAAAACTCCCCTGCTTATAGAAATAAGATTTTGTATAATCCTGTTTTTATTTAATATATATTTATGCTATAATTCTTTTGTTGTAATAGTATAAAATTTATTGTTTAATCATTACAATTATGCGGTAACTATTTGGGGGAGTATTGATGGGATATAATGATATTAAATTCGACGATACGGAATTACTTTACATGATACCTGCCGGGGTATATAAAAAAGGAGAATTATGCGCGCTTTTAAAAGACCATCCTGAGGTGCAGTTTGTTTCGTTTGTTGGCATTGATTTGAGGGGCAATGATACCGATGAGAAAATTCCTATAGGAAATTTTCTTGAGGATTTTGACAATTATATGGACGGAGGTATACAAACAGACGGTTCCAGCGTTGTTTTGCCGGGCATAGCAACGCTTAATGACGGAAAGGTGGACTTTATTGCAGACAGTTCAGTAAACTGGTTTGTTGATTACAATTATGAGCATATTGACAGCAAAACCGGCTGCCCTGTGGGAACTTTGAGGATACCGTCTTTTCTCGTCCACAATGGAAGGAAGGTTGACTCAAGGTCAATACTCCAGAAGGCCGTAAATAATTTTAAAGATGAAATTTTAAGGCTTTTGCGTGACAATCCTGAAGCAGCATCACGCTTGGGTATATCACCCGATGACATAAGTGAAATAACGCTTACTGCAGCTACAGAGCTTGAGTTTTGGGTCAAGACCCCGGGAGACAAGGCCGAAATTGAAGAGCTGTCGGTATCACAGGTACTGCAGGAACAGTACTGGAAAAGGACAAAAGGGAATGTAAGGACGGCACTTGAGAAATCCCTGCTTCTGTTGGAGCGGTATGGCTTAAAGCCTGAAATGGGCCATAAGGAAGTAGGCGGAGTTAAAGCGAAAATTGACGGAGACGGAAAATTCACACATATTATGGAGCAGCTTGAAATAGACTGGAAATATTCACATGCATTGCAAGCCGCAGATAATGAGCTTTTTGCAAGAATATTGATAAAGGAGACTTTCAGGCGGCATGGGCTTGAAGTTACATTTATGGCCAAGCCTATAGAGGGGGTTGCAGGGAGCGGCGAGCATACGCATGTAAATGCTACGGCAAAGCTTAAAAACGGTAAAAAGGTAAATTTATTTGCTCCGCAGGATCCCAGGGTTGATTTTTTGAATCCAATTGGGTGGGGAGCCCTGATGGGACTTTTGAAAAATTATGAGGTTGTAAGTCCTTT
>DULF01000091.1 GCA_012840535.1 Clostridiaceae bacterium | reverse complement strand
TTTATGGACGAAGGCAAAATTTTGGAGGAAAACACGCCTGAGGAAATTTTCTCAAACCCTCAGCATCCCAGAACTAAAGAGTTTTTATCAAAAGTATTAATAGTTCGATGATGGGAAATTTTTAGGTGTCGAAAAATTTCCTTACTCTTCTTTTTTTTATTGCTTTCCTTTTTTTATTGAAGTATCGTAAAATTATCCTCAAATAAAGCCTTATTTTGTAGGAATGGATACCCTGTCTTGGAAAACTTATAATTTTTTTGTTATTTTATAAAATTCTTGTTGCTAAAAATCGCCTTACCTAATATAATATTCTCTGTGCGAAAAAAAATAACAATGTGAATTTATCCATGTGCCCGTTACGGCAGTAAAAGATAAGTTTATTTGTAGATAAAACAGGTTTGTTGGTTGTAGTGGTGTAGTGGGAGATGTTTATGAGGAGTAATATCAGAAACTCGGGTATAGAAATCATAAGGAATATTCCGTGGGGTACACATATTGCCCAGTTATATTCATCTAAAGAGGACTTATATGAAGTATTGGTTCCGTTTGTCAGACAGGGTTTAATAGATAATGAATTGTGTTTATGGATTTATGCCCAGAATTCAAGTTATAAAGAAGTAAAAAATAAAATAAGCGTACATGTCGAAGATATTGATTACTATCTTGAAAGCGGCCAGTTAAAAATAGTTTCCTATACTGAGTGGTATGTAAATGGTGGCAGCTTTAATGAGATAAGGGTTAACAGGCAGTGGAAAGAGATTATCCGTCATGCTTTGGATAACGGACATGAGGGAATTAGGGTGGTAGCAGACGCTTCATGGCTGGGAAAAAGCGATTTTGCTGAATTTTCCCACTATGAGTACAACGCAAATAAGTTTATTTCAGAGCTGCCTTTTATTGCTATTTGTCTCTATGATATTAATAAAGTTGACATATTTGAAGTTACGGAAATAATAAAAAATCACAGCTATGTAATAGCTAGCCGCGGCAACGGCCCGGAGCTTATTAAAAATATGGATCTTGTAATCAAGGATAAACAGTTAGTGGAATATGAGGAAACGTGCAGGAGCATATTTCAGCTTTTACCTGATTCTTTTATTATTCATGATGCAAATAAAATATATTATTGCAACGATTCAGCCGTGCAATTGACCGGAACGAAGGATTTCCATGAGCTTTCAAAAATGTCGGTTTTAGAAATGGTTCCCAATGAATCGAAGGATGATTTTCTTGCTTTTATTAACAAGTCGCTTAAAGAAAATATGAAACGCAATTACCTGGTAAGTAAATTTATTTATAACAACAGTGAAATAAGGGATGTGGAGATTATCTCCACGGGATATGATTACAAGGGAAACCCTGCGCTGTTTACCATAGTGAGAGATATTACGCCGTTTACAAAAATTAATGAACTTGAAAAAGATTTGCAAGAGAATGTAGAATTATCGAACAGAGCATTGGAATACGATAAGATTAAGATGGAGTTTTTTTCAAATATTTCCCATGAGTTCAGAACACCTTTAAACGTAATCCTGTCCGCTGTTCAACTGATAAAATCACAGGCAGGGGAAGCATACAGAAACACCAAAATAGGCAAATACATTAAAGCTATTCAGCAGAATTGCTACAGATTGTTAAGGCTTGTTAACAATCTGATAGATATAACTGAGATTGATTTGGATTATTACCATATAAAACTTCAAAACTACGATATTGTCAGCCTCGTAGAGAATATTACAATGTCTGTCGTTGAGTATGCGAGGAACAAAAATATTACAATTACCTTTGATACTAACATTGAAGAAAAAATAATAGCTTGCGATCCCGACCAAATTGAACGGATTATCTTGAACCTCCTTTCAAATTCCATAAAGTTTACCAATAAAGGAGGGAACATATGGGTAACCGTATGCGATTATAAAGATAAAATCCAAATCACTGTTAAGGACACAGGAATAGGCATACCTCCGGAAGAACAAGAATCAATATTTGACAAATTTAAACAAATAGATAAATCTTTGAGAAAGCGGTATGAAGGAAGCGGTATAGGTTTGTCGCTTGTGAAGGCTTTGGTTGAGAAGCATAACGGAAAAGTTACATTAAATAGCCAGCCTGGCAAAGGAAGTGAATTTATTATAGAAATTCCATGCAAAGTGATTTTAGAGCCTAGCAACATGGTTAACACCAGATATAGGGATTTCAGCCGCGATTGCATCGAAAAGGTTAATATTGAGTTTTCAGATATATATATGTGAATAAACATATTGAGCTGCTCAAATAATTATTCTTTGCATGTAATTCTCGAAAAAAGAACAAAACACGCTAAATATATTGATTTTTTTATAAAATGGTATATAATATTAGAATAAGGTCAAAGATAGTCAAAGTCAATAAGAGGTATAGAAGAATAATTGATACATAAACCGGAAATTGATATTCTATCATTGGGAGGTTGAAAAAATGGATATAGAAAAGCTTACCGAAAAAGCGCAGCAGTCTGTTTCAGCTGCACAGGAAATAGCTTTAAGATTAGGGCATCAGCAGGTTGACGGCGAACATTTGCACATGGCTCTTCTGACCCAGGAAGAGGGGTTGATCCCGAGACTTATTGGTTTAATGGGAGTGAATGCGGAGCTTCTAACAAAGGATTTGGAGAATGAGCTGGACCGTTTGCCCAAAGTGTACGGCAGCAGTGCAAGCATGTATGCAGCAAGAAGGTTTAATGAAATACTGCTCAATGCAGGGGATGAAGCAAATAAATTCAGGGACGAATATATTGGAGTTGAACATATATATCTTGCGTTATTACGGGAAAGAGGCACGCCTTCAGAAAAATTATTTAAAAGGCACAATATAAACCGTGAGCGCTTTCTTTCTGCCCTTAGCAAGGTCAGGAGCAACCAGAGGATTACATCTAAAAATCCCGAGGAAACTTATGAAGCGTTAAAAAGGTTTGGCAGGGATCTTGTCCAACTTGCTAAAGCAGGCAAGCTGGACCCTGTTATCGGAAGGGATGCGGAAATACGGAGGGTTATAAGAATATTGTCAAGAAGGACAAAAAACAACCCGGTTTTAATCGGAGAGCCCGGCGTCGGCAAAACAGCGGTAGTAGAGGGCCTTGCTCAGCGGATATTAAAGGGTGATGTACCCGAAGGGCTTAAGGATAAGACAATTTTTGCCCTTGATATGGGAGCCTTGATTGCAGGCGCAAAATACAGGGGTGAATTCGAGGAAAGGTTGAAGGCAGTACTTGGTGAAATTGAAAAGTCGCAGGGAAAAATCATTCTTTTTATTGATGAACTCCATAATATTGTGGGAGCTGGAAGAACGGAAGGGGCCATGGACGCGGGCAATATTTTAAAACCGATGCTTGCCAGGGGTGAACTTCACTGCATAGGGGCGACCACTCTTGATGAGTACAGGAAATACATTGAAAAGGATGCGGCTCTTGAACGTAGGTTCCAGCCTGTTATGGTCGATCAGCCGACTGTGGAGGATACAATATCTATATTAAGAGGGCTAAAGGAAAAATTCGAAATCCACCACGGTGTTCATATAACCGACAGTGCAATAGTGGCCAGTGCTGTCCTTTCAAACAGGTATATAAGCGACAGGTTTCTGCCTGACAAAGCCATTGACCTTATGGACGAAGCAGCAGCCATGATCAGAATGGAGATTGACAGCATGCCTGCGGAGCTTGATGAGATAAGCAGGAGAATAATGCAATTGGAAATTGAGAAGCAGGCACTTCTCAAGGAAAGCGACAGGCAATCGAAGGAAAGGCTTGAAATCCTGGAAAAGGAAATTTCTTCGCTTAAGGAAAAGTCAGACAGTATGAAGGCGCAATGGGAAACAGAGAAGAAAAGTATTGAAGAGGAAAAAAGGTTAAAGCAGGAAATAGAATCGGTGAAAAAGCAGATAGAAGAAGCTGAGAGGAATTATGACCTCAATGAATTGGCGATTTTAAAACATGGCAGGCTTCCGGAGCTTGAAAAGCAACTGGAGAATGCAAGGAAAATGACGGAGGAGCAGCATGGAAAGCGGCTTCTTAAAGAAGAAGTCACTGAAGAAGAAATTGCTGAAATTGTCTCCAAGTGGACAGGCATTCCTGTAACAAAGCTTGTTGAAAGCGAAAAAGAAAAGCTCCTGAATCTTGAAAGTATTTTACATGAAAGAGTGATAGGCCAGGATGAAGCCGTTGCGGCTGTAGCTGATGCGGTATTGAGGGCAAGGTCAGGATTAAAGGATCCAAGAAAACCCATAGGCTCATTTATTTTTCTTGGACCTACCGGCGTCGGCAAAACCGAGCTTGCAAGAAGCTTGTCAGAAGCGTTATTTGACAGTGAAGAAAATATGGTCAGGATAGATATGAGCGAGTATCAGGAGAAGCATACAGTTGCAAGGCTCATTGGAGCGCCTCCGGGATATGTCGGATATGAGGAGGGAGGACAGCTTACAGAGGCTGTCAGAAGAAAACCATATTGTGTTATCCTTTTTGATGAAATAGAAAAGGCACATCCTGAAGTATTTAATGTACTGCTTCAGCTGCTTGATGACGGAAGGCTGACTGACAGCCAGGGAAGGACCGTAGATTTCAAGAACACAGTTGTCATAATGACTTCAAATATTGGCAGCAACTATCTTTTGGACGGAGTAAATTCAGACGGGGAAATAAGTGAAGAAGCAAGGCAGGAAGTGCTAAGCGAACTTAGATTAAGGTTCAAGCCTGAATTTCTCAACAGGATTGATGAAATAGTTATGTTTAAACCATTAAAGAAATCAGAAATTGTCAAAATAATCGAACTGGCAATGAGAGATATCCAGAGGAGGCTTGAAGACAGGAACATCAGCCTTTCAGTTACAGATGTGGCAAAACACCTTATTGCTGATTCCGCATACTCTCCTTCATATGGAGCAAGGCCGGTAAAAAGGTACCTGCAGAAACACGTTGAAACGGAAATTGCCAAAATGATTATAGCAGGTGAGATTGGTGAAAATTCAAAGGTTGTTGTTGATGCAGAATCAGGGAAGATAGCGATTAAGAGTGAGGATTAAATAGCTCAGGGATAATATGGGGATGTCTGGTTACGGCAGGCTGGTGCCTGTGAATAATGCATATTCCCTTAAAATGTTTGACAGCCTGCAGACATATTCCTTGATTTCCCTGTCTTCAATTAAGAACCTGAAAACCTTATAAACATTGCTTTTAAAGCGCCTGTTCATCCTTATCATGTCGTTGTGAAGCAATAGCGGGCAGATATGTTTTGCCCGCGGGTCTTCAACTATATGCAGCCTGCCGTCTTGCGAGATATACGGTACTAGCGGAAATATCCTGCAAGCAAGAGGTCTGGTCCTTCTGTCGCACTTTTCGTTACATGTTGCAAATTTAATTACTCCACTTTCAAAGAACGCATCTCTTATTTTGAGAAAATTATTGCTGTTTTGCATAATTTCTTCTCCCGGGTAAAGATGCATTCCCGTACTATCATCCCCTTTACAGCATCTGCTCTCACATAACGTGCCGCAGTCAAATTTGAGAGGCGTTATGTTATCCAGCATCCTGTAAGCTTTTTTATACAAGACTGTTTTATACATATGTATCCCCTATTAAAAGTTAATAAATTAATAAAGCGTATTTCCTGTTATACATGATAGCATATTTAAATTAAAAAAACCATTGACAACGGGTTCATCAAGTGCTATTATCTTTCTAAACTGATGAAGAGGGAGTAAAACCGCAAACCGGCCACACAGAGAGTCAGGGATGGTGGGATCCTGGCAGGTAATCGGGGCGGACAAATGGGCCTCTGAGGGCGGGGTGAAAGAGCCAACAGCTTTAGTAGCTCCCGACGCAAAGCCAGCGTTAAAGGGCGATGGGTGTGATGGCACTCTGCAAGAGAGGATGCATTTAACGTCGTGCATTTCAACGTTATGCATCAAATAAGGTGGCACCGCAGGTTATACACCTGTCCTTATGTTAGGGCAGGTGTTTTTTGTTTGGTTCACCTGGCTTTCTTGTTCATAACCGCGGGTGAACAGGAAGATTGCAGAGAAGAAACCCCAACCAAATTACAAATTTGATATGGAGGGATCTTCGATGAAAAAAGTATTAAGAACAGTTTTTGCAGTTTTTATGTTATTTGCGTTGTTATTTGCATCATCAGCGTGTAAAAAAGGAGAAAATGCCTCGGACAATAATTCGGGAGAAAAGAAAAAGATAGGAATAGTGCAGATTATAGAGCATCCATCCCTTAATACTATCAGGGAATCCTTTATTGAGGAACTTGAGAAAAAAGGCTTCAAGGATGGAGAAAATATAACTATTGATTATCAAAATGCACAAAATGACCAGACGAATTTGAAGGCAATATGCCAAAGATTCTCAAGCAACAACTATGACCTGATTGTTGCGATAGCGACTCCGTCCGCCCAGGCCGCTGCGGGTGAAACGGATGAAATTCCTGTGCTTTTCTCGGCATGTACAGATCCCATATCAGCAGGACTGGTGGACAGCCTGGAGAAGCCGGGTAAAAATGTAACAGGCACGTCTGACAGGGTGTCTTCTGAAAAAATAATGGAGCTGGCAGTAAGAATTACTCCGGACATCAAGAAAATTGGCGCATTGTATAACTCCAGTGAAATTAATTCCATTTCAATGATAAATGATTTGAAGGAATACGCACAAAAGAACGGAATGACTGTTGTAGAGGCTACAGTCGCCAATACCGCAGAAGTCCAGCAGGCTGTGCAGTCTCTTGTGGGGAAAGTTGATGCAATATTTTCGCCGATTGACAATACAGTTGCATCAGCAATGCCTGTTGTCGCCGAAGTTGCCAATAAAGCACGGATTCCGGTATACGTCGGAGCCGATTCAATGGTAGAGGACGGAGGCTTAGCCACCTATGGCATAAATTATATTTCACTGGGACAGGAAACAGCCCATATGGCAGCGGAGATACTGAACGGCAAAAATCCCGGGGACATTCCTGTACGAACCATGTCAGACTTGCAGATATATATAAACAAAGCTACTGCAGACGCTATAGGAGTAACAATCCCGGAAGACGTAATGAAAGAAGCGGTTCGGGTATTTGACAAATAGAAAGGGTTAAGAGGAATGAATTTAGCAGCACTACAAGGTTCTTTGGAATTAGGAATAATATATGCAATAATGGCACTTGGGGTATTTGTATCATTCAGGACGCTTAACATGCCGGATCTGACGGTTGACGGGAGCTTTGTACTGGGAGCGGCGGTTTCTGCAGTGCTGAGCGCTGCAGGCCAACCGCTTGCAGCAATAGCTGTTGCGTTTTTCGTCGGAGGTATAGCGGGATGTGTAACTGCGTTGCTTCACACAAAGCTTAAGGTACAGCCGCTGATTTCGGGCATACTGGTCATGTTGGCCCTTTATTCGGTAAATCTCAGAGTTATGGGAAATAAATCCAATGTGCCTCTAAGAAACGTGGCTACCGTGTATACTATTTTTAAAGAAAGTCCTGTCGAGGACTATATAAAACTGATTACGTCCATTGCAATACTGTTAATTGTGTTAGTGCTGCTGTTTTTCTTCCTGAAGACGAGGCTTGGATTTGTCTTGAGAGCTACTGGTGATAATGACCAAATGGTAAGAGCGCTTGGCGTTAACACGGACTTTACAAAATTGCTGGGACTTGCCCTGTCAAATGGATTAGTGGCTATGTCAGGCGCTCTGATAGCCCAATACCAATCTTTTGCTGACATTGGCATGGGTGTTGGCATGGTGGTCATAGGATTAGCTTCTGTAATTATCGGAGAAGTTATATTCGGTGTAAATACATTGCTGAGGAAGCTAATCGCAGTAGTACTTGGCTCAATATTTTACAGATTTGTTATAGCGTTTGCATTCGACCTGGGCATGCCTCCAACGGACCTTAAACTAGTCTCAGCTATAATTGTTGCAATAGCTCTGTCAATGCCGGAAGTGAAGGAACGGGTATATTCTTTAAGAAAGAGACTGAAAGCGAGGGACGTGGGAAAGGAGGGAAATCCTGGTGCTTAAGGTTGAACAGGTAAGTAAAACATTTAATAAAGGCAGCATAAATGAGAAAACGGCTCTTAACGATATCAGTTTTTCATTGGATGACGGGGAATTTGTAACCATAATCGGAGGAAACGGAGCGGGAAAGTCAACTTTGCTCAATTGCATTTCGGGCGTTTACAGCGTGGACAAGGGCAGAATATTGCTTGATTCCATGGACATTACTTATAGTCCTGAGTATAAACGTTCAAAATACATAGGCAGGGTATTCCAGGATCCAATGATGGGAACTGCCTATGATATGACTATTGAGGAAAACATGGCAATCGCATACGCAAAAGATAAGCGCAAAGGGCTTAGAATGGGGATAAAGAATCCTGAAATAAAATTGTTCAGAGAATATCTGTCACTTTTGGGCATGGGGCTGGAGGACAGAATGAAGCAGAAAGTAGGCTTGCTTTCAGGTGGACAGCGTCAGGCGCTTACACTGCTTATGGCGACCATAGTAAAGCCCAGGCTGCTGCTGCTTGACGAGCATATTGCGGCACTTGACCCATCCACAGCGGAAAAGGTTTTAAGATTAACTGATAAAATAGTAACGGAAAACAAGCTATGCACAATGATGATAACTCATAATATGAAAGTTGCGCTGGAATATGGAACGAGGACAATAATGATGCATGGGGGAAGGATAATTCTTGACTTGAAGGGTAAGGAAAGAGAAAAAATGACCGTAGAAGGATTGATAGAACTGTTCGGTAAAAAAAGCGGCTTACAGCTTGATAATGACAGAATGCTGCTAAATTAATCGGGCAGGATGTATCTTCCGGTCAATTGAAAAGATAAATTCCACTTTGCAAAAGTAATTTCCATATATACTGTATTTTTAGAATAAATCAACGTTAAAACAGTTTTTGATTAGATTATTTTATGAATATTTTTAATGATTTTCATCTATTTATAGGTTATA
>DULF01000001.1 GCA_012840535.1 Clostridiaceae bacterium | reverse complement strand
TGGTGCTATCAACCCCCGTAACGGACTTTCACCGTCAAGGTCGCGCGCATGCCGCGCGCACATGAAGAAGGGGCTTTCCGCCCCTTGATTCTTCCTGTTATTTCATTGCTTTTACCTGGTTGGCAAGCTGTGTGAACGCTGCCGCATCGTTAACCGCCATATCTGCAAGCATTTTTCTGTTCAGGCCTATTCCGGCTTTTTTCAGGCCGTTCATCAGCCTGCTGTACGATAAACCGTTCATGCGTGCCGCAGCATTGATCCTCGTAATCCATAATTTCCTGAAATCCCTCTTTCTGGCCTTTCTATCCCTGTATGCATAGACCAGTGATTTCATCACGGCCTGGTTTGCCATCTTAAAGAGCTTGCCCTTCGCGCCGAAATAGCCTTTGGCAAGTTTCAGTATTTTTTTATGCCTTGCACGGGTCCTAAGCCCACCTTTCACTCTTGACATAACCTATATCCTCCTTCTCACTTATATGGAATAAGTACCTTAATAGTTGGAGCGTTTGCATCCGAAGCAATTGTGGATTTTCTGAGGTTCCTCTTCCTCTTTGTCGTCTTCTTCGTCAATATATGGCTTTTGTAAGCCTTGTTCCTTTTAACCTTTCCGGTAGCGGTCAAATTAAATCTTTTCTTCGATGAACTGTGTGTCTTCACCTTAATTTTCGACATCGTATTATCCTTCCTTCCTTCACCCTTTATTATTGTCCGAATAAATATCAAAAACACATGGATTATTGCTGCTTGGGGTTAAGAATCATGATCATGCTCCTGCCCTCAAGCTTTGGCTTTTTTTCAACAACTCCCACATCTTTTACCGCTTCCGCAAACTTTTCGAGTACCTCTTGTCCTAATGAGGTATAGTTCAATTCCCTGCCCCTGAACCTAACACTGACTTTTACCTTATCCCCGTCTTTCAGGAACTTATATGCGTTTTTCGCCTTGAAGTTAAAGTCGTGTTCCTCGATTGTTGGCTTGATCCAGACTTCTTTCACCGTGATGATCTTCTGGTTCTTTCTGGCTTCCTTTTCTTTTCGGGAAAGCTCATACATGTACTTTCCATAGTCCATGATCTTGCATACAGGTGGATTCGCTTGGGGAGCAATCTTCACCAGGTCTAGGTTCTTGGAATTCGCTATCTTCTGCGCTTCCTTGATTGGGACAATCCCTATCATCGTTCCGTCGACATCAATCAAACGAACTTCCTTGTCGCGGATTTCCTCATTAATCATTAACTCGTTTCTGCTAATACGTAAACACCTCCACATATTTCTTTCTCTAGCATTTACAAGAAGTACCGGGCTCTTTGCGGAAACGCTTCAACCCCGTTTTTAACATTAAAAAATGGATTGAAACAGTCAATCCACTCATACAATAAAAGTAATGTCAAACCCTTACTTTCACTATTAACCTTAGCGAATCAAATCCGTAAGGTGAGAAGCGGATGACTTCTTCTTTGTTTTCACTTATATATAATAGCAAAAGGACAGGTTGTCTGTCAAGGATTTTCATTCACGGGATAGTGTCATATAAGTTGTCAAGTTAACTGTCGCGTCTTTTCCGATTCATGTTAAGCAACTAAGTTATATACTTCTGCCGGTGTTCGGTAATTCAATATCTTGCGTGGGTAAGTATTTAGCCATTCCTGTATACGCTTTATCTCTTGTTTCCCAAATTTACTGATGTCAGCTCCTTTAGGAATGAAGCGGCGAATCATACGGTTCATATTTTCATTTGTCCCTCGCTCCCATGAACTGTAGGGATGAGCGTAGTAGACTATTGTCCGAGTTTTCTTCTTACTTTGGATTGACCTTTCAATTCCTGCATAATTCAAGAATTCACACCCATTATCTACTGTAATACTTTTGAATGTCTGCGCAAATCTTTTGCGCCCCATTTGACGCTCTATAACATCCAGCGCTGTCACCACAGCTTCCTGCGTTTTTTGTGACAGCTTGATTATCCTTTCCATTCGGGTTTGACGTTCCGTCAGAGTAAGCAGTACCGACCTACTTGTACCTTTTCCACCTACTACACAGTCCATTTCCCAGTGCCCTATTTCGCTGCGCTCATTGATTTCCTCACTGCGTTCCTCTATTCCACGTCCCCTGATATTCTTGTAGGAAGGCCTCGCTGTAGCTTTTCCAGTAGATCGTTTCCGTTTTCCATAGATTAAATGCTGGTTTCCTAGTTGTCCAAAAATACCTTGATCTATATATCTGTATAGCGTTTTCGTGCTTAGCGTTGTTTCAAACACCATACCTGTGGCTTTGATTCTACCAATTACTGCGTCCGGCGATTGTTTATTGTCAATAATCTGCTTTTCTATATACTCGCATAATTTAATATCATGGCCTATCTTTAACGCAGGCCCTTTGCTCTGATTCTCCTGCTCGTAACGGTTCTGGCTTAGGTCAGCACTGTATGTTTCATAATAGATCCAGGTGCCGCTATCCAATTGCGTCACTTTACCTCGTTTAAGCTCTCGTTGGACGCTCCGCTGGCTGCAGCCAATTGCTTTGCTGATTTCTAATGTCCCAAGTTTCTCTTTATGCATAACCTCAATTCGCAGACGCTCTTTGTAAGTAAAGTGTTTATTTCTTCGCTCATTATTGATATGATGTAAGTGTCCCATTTGGCTTGCTCCTTTCAATGTTGGTTTAGTCACTTACATTATATCGGAGTATGTCCACTTGGGACTATTATTTTGTTAGTCGCGACACTTCATTTTACAATTCACCCACGGATCTTTGACAGTTGTAAAATAAAAAAATTAATAAAGTCGCTGAAATGGCTTTATTTTTTTATCACATTTTAAAAGATTTCAATCTTTTTTATTTGTTTGCAAGTCTCTAAGATGGCATTATACTAAGCTAGTACATTTGTCAATATATTTATTATATAAAAATTTGGTGACTTGTAAGATGAAAAAATTTGTTGATATATGAAAAGAATTATGATATATATTTTATATCAAGTAAGAGTAAAGTTTTTCGTTCCGATCCTGTAAACCTAAGGTTTTAAACTACGGTTTCAGGACGATGGGTAATTTTGGAAACGAAATTGCCTCCCATTTAGGAAAGGAGTGAAAATATATGTGCAAATTAATATTTCTATCTTCTTAAGAAATCTATTATTTCATTACAACAGGCAATAAATAAAATACAAGGAGTTTTTTTATTTTATCGTGTTTGTTTAATCTATAGTTACTTTTATTACTTTAATA
>DULF01000090.1 GCA_012840535.1 Clostridiaceae bacterium | reverse complement strand
GCGGAGAAGTTTATGGTACCCCCGAAAATATTCCAGACGACAAGACATGATATGGGAAAACTGCCGGAGGAAGTTAGTTTCTTCTCGATTACGCCTTCGAATTTGGTTATGTCGGCCCTAAAAAAGGCAGAAGACAGGGATTCGTATATACTAAGGGTATATAATCCGACTGACGGGCCAATCCGCGGCAATGTCCACGTATATTCTGAAATTAGAAAAGCATATGTGATTAATCTTAATGAAGAAAGACAAAAAGAGATTGCCGTTGATGGAGGACATAATGTCCACTTTGATGTAGGAAGTAACAAGATAGAAACATTAGAGTTGATTTTTTAAAGCACTAAATTAAACTGAATTTCTGTGCCACCGGTGCCAGGCCGGTGAGTTTTTTTATTTGAATGGTCTGAAATTGGATTTATAAGATCGCCGCATTCCCCCCCTTTATCCTTCTTCTCCTCTGTTTGCTTTTTAAGCGGGTTTATGCTAATATTTTATTGTAATTAAATAAAAGCTTTTAGCACTGAAAATGAATTGCTGAAGTTTTCCTGGCCGTGTAATTTAAATACTTGACCCCGATTTTTTGAAGAAGTTTTTGCATAGTTTATAGGCATCATACAAACAAGGTTTGGAGGTAATGGGCATTAAACCTTTAAGGCTTTTAGAGGAGATCCTGGATGAACGGTGGAATGACGTAAAAGTAATATTTGCGGAGCCTTGGACAGTTCAATGGCATGTTCCTGCCGGTGAGAGGAATGATTTTGAGATTCATTTGCTTGAGAAAGGTGAAGGAAGGTTCTTCTTAGGAAACAGAGAGTTTGATGTAAAAGCAGGAGATATTATATTTCTGCATTCTCTGGAAGGAAATTCCTTCAAACCTAAAGATGGTCCCTTCAGGTTTGTATTTGTAACATTTAAAATTAAGGATTCTGATTCAAATGGAAAGGTCATGGAACTATGTGAAGCTCTTAAACGGGAAACGCCGGTCTGGAGTCCTGAAAACCCGGACGAAATTGCAAGGCTCCTTTATCAGATGCATAAAACCATTTCTTTGAGAGCCGACGGGTATATGTTCAGAATGAAGCTGCTTTTAGGAACCTTAGTTTCAAGTATTATAGAAAACATAAACCCGGATGGCAGCCGGGAAGACGTTCAGTTTACAATTAACAGAGGAACCAGGGGACTGGTAGATTCCGTAATAATGTTTCTCCAGAAAAACTATTCCATGGATATAAGGCTCGAAGATCTAGGGAGGCTGGTAAACTTACATCCCAGGTATCTTTGCACCTTATTCAGCAAGGTAACAGGACAGACAATTACCGAGTACGTAAGAGATCTCAGGATTGAGAAAGCTAAAAGGCTGTTGCTTTATACATCCCGTTCAATTACGGATATAGCCTTTGAAGTAGGGTTCAACAACAGCCAATATTTCAGCAGGGTCTTCGTAAAAGAAGAAGGAATGGACCCAAGAACTTTCAGAAAAATTAGAGGCAGGAGGTAGTATTTATGTTTAATAAGAAAATTATGGATTACATAGGGGATATCAGCCAGATAGGAGGAATAAAAAAGTATATGTTTACTTCCGGTAAGGCCAAAGGTGTTGAAGCATTTGACATAAACAACGGCAATGGACTTATATATACCGTTGTAGTAGACCGGGGCCTGGATATATACCACTTAAGCTTTAAAGGAATCCCCATATCTTTTATATCCAAAACAGGCATTGTATCGCCTTATTTTTATAATGACCGCGGCTATGAGTGGCTTAGAAACTTTACGGCAGGATTTCTTACTACCTGCGGGTTAAATCAAGTAGGCGAACCATGTACATATAATAATAATGATTTCGGCCTTCACGGTTATTACTCTAATTTGCCTGCCGATGAAGTTTCCGTTTTGTCTGATTGGCTTGATGATGAATATGTTATGAAAATTTCCGGCAAGATACGCCAGGCAAAAGTGCAATTTGAAAACTTACTGCTAAAGCGTTCAATAACTACAAAATTAGGCGTTAACTCAATAACAATTGAAGATGAAATAATAAACGAAGGGGATAAAAGGGAACCTTTCATGATATTATATCATATGAATTTTGGATACCCTTTCTTAAACCCTGACTGTGAAATAATAATTCCGACGAAAAGGATAACCGGATGGGATGAGTTTTCCGACAAGAATACTCACAGATATCTGGAGCTTACAGAACCTGATGCAAATATGCCTGAGTTAACATACTACCACGATCTGTATTGTGATGAAAACGGTCTTACAGGATATATGATGACTAATAAAAAAATATCACCGGATATTGGTATTTCAGTGAAATATGATAAGGGTGTCCTGGATAATCTTACTCAATGGAAATATCTGCGCAAAAAAGACTATGTCATGGCACTTGAGCCATGTAACAACCTGGTCAAGGGAGTGGATTATGAAAACAAAAATGGAACACTTAAGTATATTGATCCAGGTGAAAGCATCAAGATCAAGCTTGATATTAAATTCCTGGAGACGGCCGGTGATATTGAGGCTGAAAAGATGTACTTCAAAAATAATATGATATTCTGAATATTGTACAAGTTTTTTATGAATTCCGGTCAAGATAGTTACGGCCTGATAATATATAATAAAAAAACGAGGTTTTTCCTTTCACTTTGCTCCGAAGCAAGGAGGTATATTCCGATGAGGTTGACAAGAACGCAAGTCTTATCTCAAAGCGAAATCGAACAGGTTAATGAGGTTGCTCTGAAAATCCTTGAAGAAGTTGGGCTTGAAATCCACGGAGACAGAATACTTAAGATTCTTAGTAACGGGGGTGCTAATGTAGATTTCGGCACCAAAAGAGTCAGGTTTCCCAGGAAATTAGTGGAAGAATGCCTCTTAACCGTACCATCCAAGATTCCATGGTATGACAGGGACGGCAATCTTACAGCCGTGCTGGGAAGTGGGAAGCCATATGTAGCTATGGGACACAATGCTGTGTTCATGCAGGATATAGACACCGGGGAAAGGCGGTACGCTACTGTAAAGGATGTTGAGCAACTGACCATAGTGGCTGACAGGTTGGATCAGATAGACATAGTAGGAATACCTGTTGACCCATGGGAAGTTCCGCCTGAAGCTCACGTGATTTACGGTGTTAAAGCTCTGATGGAGAATACGACCAAGCCCGTTTACTTTTCATCTAATATTCCTGAAGTAAACGTAGCACTGTATGAAATGGCAAAGGTTGTATATGATGGAGATCTGGCAAAGAAGCCGTATATAGTGACTCAACATTCTCCAACCAGCCCGCTGTTTATAGAAGAGTCCATGGCTGAATCTCTATATGAGATGGCAATTAGAGGCATACCGGTATGCTCGCTGCCTGAGCCCTATAATGGCGTGTCTGCTCCGTACACTGTTGCAGGGTTGCTGGCAAGCTGTACTGCAGAAATTCTAAGCGGGATAGTAATGGCGCAGATATTCAATCCTGGAGTTTATTGCCTGTACGGGAGCTCCTGGACCACTTTTGACATGAGGCACGGCGCGGCTTTAATAGGCTCGCCTGAGACTAACCTGCTGAGAATAGCGCATGCCCAGATGGGCAAGTTTTACAATATACCCTGCCATGTGACATCACCAAACACTGAAGCACATGATCATGATGAGCAGATGGCATGGGAAAAAATGATGAGCCAGTATGCATGTATGACTTCAGGAAATGACTTTATAGTAAATTGCGGGATGTTTTCCACTGGGCTTACATTCAGCCTGGAACAGCTGGTTCTGGATAATGAGATGGTAGGGATAATAAGAAGGATGATGGAGGGCATTAAGGTAGATGAAGATACTCTTGCATTTGATGTCAT
>DULF01000089.1 GCA_012840535.1 Clostridiaceae bacterium | reverse complement strand
TACATATAAAATCCCTGTTTTGATTTTTGGATTCAACTTTTTGATCTCTACAAGGCTGTAATGATTAAAACTGGAAATAATAATTTTTTCTTCTATTTTAAGCTTTTCTATTTTTCTGACAACTTTCTCCTCAATATTTGGATAAAAAACAGAACCACCCTTTATCTCAATATTTATGATCCCTGTCCAGGACTTCAACAGTTCCAACACCTCGTCAAGAGTAGGAATAGTTTCCCCTTTGAATTCTTTTGAAAACCAACTGCCAAAATCAAGGGCTTTTAATTCCTCGAGGGTTTTTTCCTTCACCAATCCTTTCCCATCGCTTGTCCTGTCAACTTTTTCATCATGTATGACTACAAGATGCCCATCGGCAGACAAATGAACATCCAGTTCAATACCTTCAGCACCCAGCTCCAACGCTTTTCTGAAAGCAGCTATAGTGTTTTCCGGCGCATGCTTCGGCGCCCCGCGGTGCGCAATAACAACAGGCTTACTCATAAGCTTATCATCCTTTCATGCATAATTTTAATAACACCTCCAGACTTATTACTTTTATAATCTCTCTAAATGAAAATTATGTCAATTATATTAAAAATATATATTCTGTATTCTTCCTCTCAACTCATTTTCCAGTTAAAAAATACGGTTTGCACAATATTAAAACTTTCAAAAATAAATAAATAATATCTGCCTTGATACCCATTGCTTTCTGTAAATTATTCCAATATACTAAAAGTATGGAAGGTGAGAATATGAGTTTAAAAGATACATATAGATTTGTTTTATATGGCGACTCCATATCAAAAGGCGTAATATATGATGAACAAAAGAAAAAATATATAGTTTTGGATGAGAACTTCCCGGCATTGCTTCAAAACAAGCTAAAAGGCATAATATATAATGTGGCTAAATTTGGAAATACCCTGATCAGGGCTATTGGCAAGCTTCCAAATGAAGTGCTGAAGAAAAATCCCGATGTTGTAATAATAGAATTCGGCGGAAATGACTGCGACTTTGACTGGGAACAAATAGCTGAAAATCCCGATGGCATTCATAATCCTAAAACAGACTTTAATGTTTTTCAAAGGCTGCTGAGAAATCTTATAGACACTCTAAACAGGAATGGCATAATTCCTGTACTCCTTACCCTTCCACCTATTGACGCTGATAAGTATTTTAAATGGATAAGCAAAAATAGTGCAGCCGTGGGTGAAAAGATACTCAAGTGGCTCGGAAGCGTAACCAAAATTTACTGGTGGCAGGAACGGTATAATTCAGCAATAGTCAGCATAGCCAATGAAACCAAAACAAGGCTTATAGATATCAGGAGTTCATTTTTAAAACATCCTGATTACCGTGAATTTCTGTGTTTGGACGGCATACACCCCAACAGGCAAGGACACAGGATTATTGCAGACAGAATATACGAATATATAAAAACCCATTGCAGTTTTCTTCTGAAAGATGATTACAGTCCTGAAAATGTCTAGACGTGCATGTTTTATTTATAAAACTTTTCATCAATCAGGCGTTTGACCTCACTCCTGTTTATTATAAAGTACGATTGACCGTCTATATATTTTGCACGTCCGGGGATGGTATACGCATTGATGTCTTCATTCCTGAGATTTTTGACGCTCCCGATATAGTGTTTTATGTCTCCTAATTTTATATTTGTTCTCATATATTTTCTCAATATTAAAAATATATCATCAACTTTTGTAATATATTTTAACTTCAGCTTCTGTTCAATAAATGATTTAATAAACTCCTGTTGTGCCTTTATTCTCCCCAGGTCCCCATCGGCATATCCCTGCCTGTCATTATTGCCTTTTCTGAATCTCACATATTGTTCGGCCTCTCTTCCGTTTAATATCTGAACGCCTTTCCTTAGATGAATGTGCAGGTTTTGGGTCGGGTCATCATAATTCATGTTAAAGGGAACATTTACTCTGACTCCGCCAAGAGTATCAATTATCTTTCTGAAGCCTTCAAAATTCAAAGTAATATAATAATTTATATTTAGACCTGTAATCTTTTCGATTATGTCAATCATTTTTTGCTCTCCGCCCATTGCTATTAAAGAGTTGATTTTTACAGGTTTTCCATCCACGAATACCCTCGTATCCCTTGCAATTGACAATATGTTTAGTTTTACGGCATCGGGGCTGTAATTCAAAATTATAATGGAATCAGCCCTCTCCTCGTATTCATCAAGCCCAAGTACAAGAAGGTTCACGGCAGGTTCGTTCATTATGCTGCTTTCTTCCTGTATCCTGAGCATATTCACATTGCTATCATTATCTCCAATGTAATTGTTTTCATAGCTATCCATTCTGTTGTATCTATATTTTTCGTTGTCTTTTTTAAATGCAGCATTAAGTATTGATACCCCATTTGCAAACAACACTGCAAATATAATCACACATATCGCTAATATTGCCCTTTTTAACCTCATACAAAGCCTCTCTTAATATCTAAAAAAATATTATGTCATACCTAGTTTGCTCTATAAGAATTTTTTTTTACGAAGTAAAATTTGATAAAAAATGAAGATAAAAAAAGAAGCTTGAATAATTTTCAAACTTCTTTTTTATAAACCTCGGGACTGCTTCTGTTATGCTTCTTTTATATTATTAATTCATATCAGATTTTCAGCCTTGTTTTAAATCTTTCAACAGCTTCCTCCGCATTTTCCCTGCTGCCGAAAGCTGTTAGCCTGAAGTAACCCTGACCGCTGGGTCCGAATCCTACACCTGGCGTGCCTATGATATGGGCTTCTTCCAACAATTTATCAAAGAAAGCCCATGAATCCATTCCATTGGGAGTTTTCAGCCATATATAGGGAGCGTTCACTCCGCCGAATACCTGGATACCAATGCTTTCAAGGCCTTCTCTTATAATTTTCGCGTTGGTCATATAATAATTGATTATTTCTTTTATCTGCTTCTGGCCTTCAGGAGTATATACAGCTGCCGCTCCTTTTTGAATAATATAAGCCGTGCCGTTGAATTTTGTTGTCTGTCTTCTGAACCACAAGCTGTTTAATGAAACCGGTTCACCATTACTTGTATAAGCCATTAATTCTTTTGGTACAACAGTAAATGCACACCTTGTTCCGGTAAATCCGGCAGTTTTGGAAAAACTCCTGAATTCGATGGCAACTTCTTTGGCGCCCTCTATTTCATATATGCTGTGAGGAACGTCATCTTCCTGGATAAATGCTTCATAAGCAGCATCAAAAAGTATTACGGCTTTGTTTTCTTTTGCATAGTCAACCCATTTTTTTAGTTCTTCTTTTGATAAAGTTGTTCCGGTAGGATTGTTAGGGAAGCAGAGATATATCATGTCAACCTTGCCTTTCGGCAATTCAGGCACAAAGTTGTTTTCCGCTGTACACGGCAAGTATACAACCTTATCGAACTTTCCTTCCTTTTCATTGTATAAACCCGTCCTGCCTGCCATAACGTTGCTGTCAATATAAACGGGATAAACAGGGTCAGTCAATGCAACAGTATTGCCAACGCCAAAAATTTCCTGAATGTTTGCCGTATCGCTTTTAGCTCCGTCACTGATAAAAATTTCGTCCTTATCAAGCTTCACTCCACGTGGCAAATAATCATGCTTGATAATCAGCTCAATGAGAAACTCATACCCGTATCCGTCCGGACCATAACCCTTAAAGGTTTTCTCATCAGCCATTTCATCAACGGCTTTATGTAAACCTTCAATAACTGCAGGCGGTAAAGGTTTTGTAACGTCACCTATCCCAAGCCTGATAATATTTGCTTCCGGATGCGCCTTCTGGAACGCATCTCTTCTTCTTGCAATTTCTGCAAAAAGATAATTTCCTGGAAGTTTTAAATAATTCTCATTAATAAGCGCCATAATATGCTCCTTTCGTGTTCTAATATTTTCATGTTCTATTATTTCAGGCGTCTTATACGCCGTTTAAATATCTATTTGTCCGTCAAACACTTTTACTGCAGGACCTGTCATAT
This sequence comes from Clostridiaceae bacterium, assembly GCA_012840535.1. Lineage (GTDB taxonomy): Bacteria > Bacillota > Clostridia > Acetivibrionales > DUMB01 > DULF01. The sequence goes on along the minus strand of DULF01000089.1, from coordinate 2,776 downwards.
ATACGTGGTTATCAGCATCATTCCACTCAATGTGTAAATCTCCGCCCAGCAGTTTAATAGTTGCCTTCCTGTCACTTACATTATTCAAAACCGATGCAACCAATACCGCACAAGCTCCGGTTCCACAGGCCATCGTTTCGCCCGCTCCCCTTTCCCAAACCCTCATTTTCAACGTATTCCTGTCAATTATCTGAACAAATTCAGCATTGATTCTCCTGGGGAAAAGTTTATGATTCTCCATTTTGGGTCCGACAATTTCGAGGGGAAATTTCATAACATCATCAACATAGGTCACAGCGTGGGGATTTCCCATGGAAACACAAGTTACCTTATAAGTTACGCCATCAATTTCAACAGGCTGGGAAACAAATAAATCCGTATCGCTGTCTACCGGAATATCCGCCGGCTTTAGTATGGGCTCGCCCATATCTACCTTTACAAGAGATACCTTACCGTTATCAAGGGTCATATCCAAGGTCTTTATCCCGGCAAGGGTTTCAATTTTTATATTCAATTTATCAGTCAGCCCATTATCATACACATACTTGCCTACGCATCTAATGGCATTTCCGCACATTTCTGCTTCGGAGCCGTCTGAATTGAACATCCTCATCCGAAAATCCGCAACTTCCGAGGGCAGAATAAGGACAAGTCCATCCGATCCTATCCCAAAATGCCTGTCGCTCACAAAGCGTGCTACCTGAGACGGGTTTTCAATGCACTGGTCAATGCAATTTACATATATGTAGTCGTTTCCAAGCCCATGCATTTTTGTAAAAATCATTTTGCTACCTCCTATATCAAAATGTTGCATTTTCAATATATTAAGCAAATCTGCTTATTAAAAAGAAATGCCCTCTTTCCAAATAGATTATAACATATAATTCAGCTGTCGCAAGAACAAACTGCATTAAGTCAGGAATTAAATAATATTGCATTGTGCTATTGTTTATCTCTTTGAGTATGATTTTTTAATAACATAATTTTTACAAAATTGTAAATCATATAATCATATTAGAGTAAATGATACAAGCTAGGTTATGTATTTTTTATAAAATTGTGCTATACTTTTTTATGTTGCAATTAAATGGAGGGATTTTTTTGAAAATATTGGTTATTATCCCTGCATATAACGAAGAAGCATCTATTGGTGCTGTAATATCACAAATAAAGCACAGTACGCCTGAGGCAGATATAGTTGTGGTAAATGACGGCTCAAAGGACAATACTTCAAGCAGGGCACGTGAAGCCGGAGCTGTTGTAATAGACCTTCCTTTCAACCTGGGTATAGGAGGGGCCATGCAGACAGGATATAAATATGCCGCCCAAAATAACTATGATATTGCTGTGCAGGTAGACGGCGACGGTCAACACGACCCGTCATATATAAAGACGCTGATGCAACCGGTATTGGAAAACCGTGCTGATATGGCCATTGGTTCGCGTTACGTGAGCAAAACAGGTTATAAATCGCCATTATTAAGAAGAACGGGCATGTTGTTTTTTTCAACTCTTGTCAGCCTGCTTACAGGCCAACATGTAAAAGACACTACTTCAGGTTTCAGAGTTGTAAATAAAAAGATAATAAAATTTTTTGCTGAAAACTATCCTACAGATTACCCTGAGGTGGACGTCCTTGTCAGGCTTCACAGGAAAAATTTCAGGATTATTGAAATACCGGTTGAAATGCACGAACGCCAGGGTGGCAAGTCTTCAATAACAGCCATCCGGTCCATATATTACATGATTAAAGTAAGTCTTTCACTTATAATAGGCTCAATCAGATCAGCTGACAGCAAAACTGCGGAGGAATAATGATGTTTATCAATGTTTACACAATTTCGATTGTTTTTAGCATCACATTCCTAATAGTAGTTATTGAACTTGTTATAAAAAACAAACTGCAGGAACGCTATTCTTTGCTCTGGATATTTATGAGTATCGTGCTTCTTGTGTTCTCAAGCACACCCGTAATTATCAATACACTGGCTGATTGGCTGGATATAAAAAATCCACCTTCGTTGTTGTTTCTTTTCGGCCTTGTTTATCTGCTTATATACAACTTGCACGTAACAACAGTAGTCTCACGCCAATCAGAAAAAATAACAAAACTTACGCAGGAAATAGCTTTGCTGAAGCATACATGGGATCAGGAAAATAAAAAAGAAAAGAATTAGTTTGACTAAACTTCTGAAATGAAATGATAATATGCAAAGCGTGAATGCAAAAAACCCTGATATTTATTGATATGTTAAAGCAAATTTAATATAATCAGCATTAAGAATATAAATTATTAAAGGCGCTAATAATTTTTAAACAGGAGGGAAAATATAAAATGAGTGCGGTTAATATTGCAAAAAAGGAGTATAAAGGCTGGAAAAACTGTATACACATTACAAATGGGATCATTGAAGCAATTGCAACAACTGATGTAGGTCCCAGAATTATTAGGTTCGGCTTTTGCGGCAAGGAAAATGAATTTTGTGAAGTAGAAGACCAGGTAGGCACGACAGGCGGAGATGAGTGGAAGATTTACGGCGGCCACAGGTTATGGCATAGTCCTGAAGTCATGCCAAGGACTTACATGCCGGACAACTCCAAAATAGAATGGAAAAAGAAGAAAAACGGAGTAAAACTCAGCCAGCCTGTTGAGCCCTGGACAAACATCAAGAAGGAAATAGAGTTTACGATGTCGCCTGACAAAGCGGAAGTTACCGTACTTCACAGATTGACAAACAAAGGAGCATGGGCGGTCGAGCTTTCTTTGTGGGCACTT
>DULF01000232.1 GCA_012840535.1 Clostridiaceae bacterium | reverse complement strand
TATACTGGCTTTGTAGCCGAACTTGCTTAAGAAATTGAACTCTTGTTGAACCGCCGTATACCGAACGGTACGTACGGTGGTGTGGGAGGACGGCTAATCAAATAATGATTAGCCTCCTACCCGATTTCAAATGATTTTAAGTTTATTCAAAACATACCTTAATTTTTATTTAATAAATGCTAAAGCCTTATAAAGCGAGCTTGCAGCTTCCGCCCAGGTTACTTTTGAACTGCCGTCGAAAATGCTGCCGTCTTTAGCGGGAAGTATTCCGAGGGCGTAGCAGATGGCAGCGCTTCCTTTTGCATCAGTGCTTATATTTTTAAATCCGCCAGGAAGCGTATAAATATTGCTGTACTTGGCGATGTCTGAATAACCGAGGAGATTAACCAAAAGTTTTACAAATTCTTCTTTTGTTATTTCCTCATCTCCTTTAAACTCTCCGGAAATGTCCGTGAGGATTTTCTGCTTAACTGCGCTTTCGACATAGAAATAGTTTTTGTCATCTTCTGGCACATCGGGATAGCTTTGTTCGGTGTACTGGTCGATGCCATAATATAATCTGCCTTTGGCTATGGCCATCATCTTGACGGCTTCGGCTCTTGTCAGATAGGCATTGTAGTCAATCTTGGGATCCTGGATAATCCCCTGGGCCATCAACAATTCCACACTTCTCTTGGCCCAGTGTTCCGGCAGGTCGGTACTGCGTTCGGACCCTTCCAGCATTAATTCATTTCCATTCCAGTCGACCAGCTTACCGGAAACAGCATCTAATAAAAAGCCGCTATATCCATAGTCCGGAGTGCCGAATGAATATACAAGAATCGGAGTGTCGGAGTATATGTCCCTTCCCTTTTCTTTATCGTATTTGGATGGAACAAAATACCCAAGTGTTGGCACAATACTCTGAAAATATTTTTCCAGAGCTTTGTCCTTTTGAATTATATTTGAAACGGATGGGAACTCAAAATCACTCCAACTGAAATGTAAATTCGTAAGCTCGCCGGTTTCACGGTCAATGCTTACATAAATTGAGTTTTCAGGATAATATATTCCATTGACAACCCTTGTGAAAGCGTAATCGTACGCGCGTACGGTTTTCTTGAGATCATCGTCGAAAGCGGGTTCCTGAGCGTTTCGGTCTGCGTAGAACCCATATTGTTCAGGAAACATCTCTTTGATGATTTCAATTGTTTTTTCCTTGCATTGACTCCAATTATATCTTTCCACAATTTCTTTGGGATGTTGGCCTTCTTTCAGCGCTATATCATTTTCATAATTGTACCTGTATATGCTTAAATTGTTAATATTGCCTGTTTTCCCTTTTATAGTGAGGTTTAAGTTTGCACTTTGGTTTTCATCGTATAAATACCAACTAAAATTCCATATATCATCAATAGAGTTATAATTTGACGGCTGATAATATGATTGATTTTCATCGAATTTTATACCGAAAATTTCTTCCACCATGGTTTTATATTTTTGAGCTAAAGCCTTAGCTTCCTTTTCATCAATGGCCTTACTTGATATTTTTGCATCAGGGTCCATTGGGACTGGTTTTTCCTCAGGTTGATTGTATTGGACGTTTGTAATTTCAGCAGGGCTCCCGTCGTAATTTACAGGTTTTCCTGTTACAGCGTCAATAAAGGATACATATGATTGAGGAACATATGCAAGTATAATTTTAGGTCTTGAGGTTACATAATAGGGTTCTTTATATGTAGTAATGTATTGGAGCGAAATAGAGGTATATTTCCTGTATTTGTCCATTGCCTGTTTGGGTGTTATTATTCCTTCCACAGGCGGCAACTTTGACATATCAACATCAAGATCATAATGGCTGTAATTTCTTATGCTTCCGTCGGTTCCATCGACTCCGATATGAATATTGCTACCCTTTAGCACAATTCCGTTTATTTTTTTGTTGTAAGTAAAATTATATGTAATTTGCTCCTTAACCCCTCCCATTTTATATCCATAAGTGTTGGGGGGTTCCAGTTGTAGTTCATATGACGTCAAATCTATATTGAACTTGTCTTTTAAGAATTTTTCGGCTTCAACTCTTGCCTCATCTCTTGTCAGTACAGCAACAAAGTTTTTATCGTTATCGTAGTTTTCCCAATTGTTGAAATAAAAAATTTCACCTGTGTCAGCATCAATTCCGATATTAATGCTTCCTCCAGGAGACTTGCTTTTGTAGAAATCCATGGTCCATGTAACTCTTCCCATAATCCATTTAGGCTCTAGGTAAATGCTACTGAGTACATACTCATCCCCATTTTTTATGAGGTCATTTTTTATAAATTCTTTAGCAAGTTTAATTGCCTGTTCTCTCTTAATTTTTACATTATCTTCAGTTAGCTCCTCATAAGGCATAATTTCTCCGGACGCAGTCATAATCTTAACCTTCTCTTCACTTATATTATCGCTTTCGGCAAATACGCCTGATGTTAAAGTTAAAAACACAAGAATTGCTGCTGAGACAATTGGAAGTATTTTCTTATAAAACATTGGAAGCCCTCCTTTATGTTATACCAATATATTCAAATAATTTACCATATCTATAGTAGACGAACAATATTTATTTGCAGTTCCAAAAAAATGAAATTTTTTATAATTTAAAAACAACTCTATCCCTTTAAAGATAGAGCATGTTTGTGTCAAAAAGTTGTTGTATGAAAAGCCTGTGTATTTATCAGTATCAGACAGAATTATTGCCGTTAGGAGTAACAACTCAACCCAAAAACAAAAAATCCCTGTACGGTTATCCGGAACTTGAAAATTTTATAGCCGAAAAAACACTGCAATACCGAAAGCAACGCGCTGACAACCAGTATGACGATAAAAGTCCGCCAGGGCCGTCAAATAAACCAAACAAACCAAACATACTGCCAAAATCAGATCCTACTGATAGTGTCAACTTTTTGTAGGATTTTTCAGAACAAATCTTCTTTGGTAAAGCCTAAAACTAAATTAATTCAGCATGTTGGATGCAACGAAGAATCCTATATACCGGCGTTACCTTCCCCATTTTT
>DULF01000088.1 GCA_012840535.1 Clostridiaceae bacterium | reverse complement strand
CCATTCTTCTTGTCGTAACCAACCCTGTCGATATATTAACTTATGTAACCTGTAAGATATCAGGGTTTCCGCCTAACAGAGTCTTAGGCTCCGGGACTGTGCTTGATACGGCAAGATTCAGGTATCTCCTGGGGGAACATGTTAATATTGACCCAAGGAATGTGCACGGTTACATTATTGGCGAACACGGTGACACGGAAGCGGCAACATGGAGCCTGACAAATATAGCTGGAATACCTATGGATGTTTACTGTAAAGAATGCGCCGGCTGTGACGAGAATATTTCCAGGCACAACATATATAATGAAGTAAAAAACGCCGCATATGAAATAATAAAAAGGAAAGGCGCCACATACTACGCTGTGGCTCTTGCGGTCAGGAGAATTGTTGAAGCAATTATCCGGGACGAAAACTCTATTTTAACTGTATCAAGTTTTATTAATGGACTTTACGGAATTAATGACGTTTGCCTGAGTCTTCCTACAATCGTCAATAGAAACGGTATTGAAAAAGTGCTTAACATTCCCTTAAGCGAAAAAGAAACAGAATACCTGACCTTGTCAGCAAATACACTTAAAAAGATTATCAGGACTTTAAAACTCTGATTTAACTGATATAAATAAATAAAAGTGCATAATTTAATATGCCATAATTTGTACAATAATCACATTATTATATCATTTATGTAAATAGTAAAATGTAAATAAACAATTTTAATCAAAAAATGCTTTTCAGGAGTAATTGATGAACAGTTATGTAAATATAATTAACCAAATTATCAATAACATTGAACGTGTAATTATCGGGAAAAGAAAAGTAGTTGAACTTTGCGTGATTTCTCTGATATGTAACGGACATGTGTTAATAGAAGACGTTCCGGGGGTAGGCAAAACAAGCCTGGCTTATTCCATTGCCAGGTCAATTGACTGCACTTTTAAAAGAATACAATTCACTCCCGACATTTTGCCTTCAGACATAACAGGCTTTTCTGTGTACAATCAGAAGACGAATGAATTTGAATACCGTCCTGGTTTGATAATGAGCCATATAATTCTTGCAGACGAAATTAACAGAACTTCTCCCAAAACCCAGTCAAGCCTTCTTGAAGTTATGGAAGAAAACCAGGTAACCGTTGACGGTGTCACCTACCGGCTGCCAAGGCCTTTTATGGTTCTTGCCACTCAAAATCCGGTAGAATATCTCGGAACATTTCCATTGCCCGAGGCACAACTTGACAGGTTTTTTATGAAAGTCTCCATAGGTTATCCTTCGCAGCCTGATGAAAGTCAAATTCTTTCAAGATTTAAGAACGGCAATCCGCTTGATACCTTAAGTCCTGTTGCCACAGATGAAGACATTATTAATATACAGGAGAAAGTTAAGGAAATTTACGTTGATGAAAGTTTGAATGATTATATAGTCAATCTGGTAGCCCAGACAAGAAATCATCCCGATGTAGTCCTAGGTTCAAGCCCTCGTGGTTCAATTTCACTTTTAAGGGCATCACAGGCATGGGCTTTATATAACGGCAGAGACTATGTAATACCTGACGACATAAAAAATATGGCGATACCTGTTCTGTCACACAGACTGATTCTAAAACAGGAAGCAAAACTTAAGAAGATAAATCCTGCAGGTATTATAGCTGGAATTCTTAACAATACCGTTGTTCCAGTGGTGAAGTAAAATGTGGAAAAACAGAATCCTTTATTTAAGTTTTCTTTTCCTGTCCCTCTTGTTTATATATTTTTATGGCGGCAAAATTCCTTACATGATGTTTTACACTGTGGCAAGCCTTCCCGTTCTTTCCCTTGCCCATTCCATAGGCTTATTTGTAAGTCTTAAATATATTCAGAAAATTGACAGGCAGTTTGTAATTAAAGGGGACACAATACATTACAGCTTAAGTATATCTAATGAAAGCATATTAATGTTTCCGTACGTGAGAGCAATATTTTACGGTACTTCTGCAATATTAGGCATGCAATTTCCGGAAAAATCTTTTTCGCTACCTCCTTTTGGTAAAATTGATTTATCATTTAAACTTAAGTGCAACTACAGAGGAAACTATGAAATCGGAATTAAATTAATCGAGATAGGCGATTTGCTTGGTATGTTTAAAATTAAATGTAAAATTAAATCACCAATGCAATTAACAGTATATCCCAAAATCATCAACCTGGAGAAAATGCTGCTTTCATCTGATTCTCCCACCGAATGTAACTCGAATAAAAACAATACTCTTTTTGAAGATTTTCTCACAATTCTTGATATCAGAAAATATGCTTACGGCGACAGCTTAAAAAGGGTACATTGGAAACTGACAGCAAAAGCCGGCGAGCTTATGGTTAAGAAATTTCAACATACTTCTGAAAAAGAAACCTATCTGATTCTTGACTTGAAGAAAAACCGGTTTTCACCGGAAGAAAACATAGTTATTGAAGATAAAGTGATTGAAGTAGTTATTTCTGTAATTTATTATTGCCTTAGCAGCGGAATTCCGGTCAATCTTTTATACATCAAAGACAAACCGGTGAAAATTGAAGCTAATAGTCTTTCGTCATTTGACGAAATATATAAAAATCTTGCTTGCATTCCTTTTAATGAAGAAACGGGACTTGAAGACATCCTTGAAACATTTGTTGCTGATAATGCAGACAAAACAAATATAATAGCATTTACTTCAAATATTGATTTTGATCTATACAGCCAAATATGCAGGTTGCAGGCTTACGGACAGAATATCGCCATTGTTTACGTTTCAGGCGAAGAAGTAACCGGAATAAAGGATCCGGATAAGGATAATATGCTGAGAAGCTTGCGGGAAACAGGAGTTAATGTGTTTAATGCAAATATACATGATGACCTTAAACCGATATTGGAACAACAGGTGATATGAATCATGAGCGTAAAGAAGCTGCTTAACCATATAGTTGATATATTGCTTGCATCAGTGGCAGGCTTCAGCTTTGTTTATGCTTTAACTTCTTCAATGAATTTTTCTTATCCTCTTACCGGGATTTTTGTTTTGGTGCTGGCTGTAATTGTCTTTTATTCACTGGTTTTTATAAATAAGCTTTCATTTTTAATAACCTGCATAACTGTAGGAGTTCTGTCATTCTGTACAATTATTTATCTGGTTTTAACCGATAGAATTCGAGAAGCAATTAACTATATATATTTGCCGTTAAACTGGTTTATCGGTTATATCAGCGGAAATGAAGGCATGAACCCTGATTATGAAAAATTCATTGTGTTTTTGATTTGCATAGTCATTTCCACAGCCATTTATATTACTTTAATCAGGAGATTCAATTTTTACATTCTTTTTATAGCTACTGCTTCCATGTACAGTATACAACATATTATGAATTATGTTACCACTTTAAAGCCCTTTTATATTTCTCTTATAATATTTTTGATATATTACCTAAAATATATCCATCTGAAAAGATTTCCCGATGGCCAGCATGACAAACTTAATTCGGCTGTTTTTACTGTCTATTCAATTCCTTTATCCATGGCAATAACAATTATTGCTTTTTCAATACCGGCCAGTAGCAAGCCTATCGAGTGGAAATGGATGGATGCCAAAATTTCCTCTGCATATAATGCAATATATAATTCAATTAAAGAAAACTTCAGCAATAGTAATTCCAAATTCTTTTCCTTAAAGGAAACCGGTTTTGGAAGAAGTATAAGGAATTTAGGCGGAAAAGTAGTGATGGACGACACCGTAGTTCTAAAGGTTAAATCTCCTGTCAGGGTATATCTTAAAGGCTTCTGCGGCGACATATATACAGGAAGCGGCTGGACCAAAAGCAGTGACAATACTTCACCATTGAATGAAGACATTGACAGCTTTTCATTTGATTTATACGAATACATAACAGGAATATGGCTGTTCGAATTCAACCGTGACACTCTCGAACAACTTTTTGAAGAGCAAATCATTGAAATAAAATATGAAAATATAAGGACAAGAACCCTGTTTGTCCCCATTAAAGCTTTTGAAATTGAAGCCGCAGATATTGAACAGCTTGGGATTTCAACTGATTCGGAAGGAATACTCTCATGTGAAAGCGTATTAAAAAAAGATTTTACGTATACTGTAAAGATGTACAATCCAAGAACTTATAACGAAGAATTTACTAATTTGCTTAGAAAAAGCCGTAAAGGATTATACGAAGAGCTCATAAATACATTAACCAGGTCTGCCATATTCCGTCGTGCATTGTACCGGGTTATACTGGAAAATATCATCCAGTTGTCTGAGTATTCGAAAGAAATATACTCAAGGTATCTCCAGCTTCCTGAAAACCTGCCTGAAAGAGTAAAAGAACTGGCGCTGTCAATTACATCGCAATATAACAACAATTATGACAAAGCAAAGGCCGTAGAACAGTATCTTGCCAAAAACTATCCCTATACGCTCAATCCTGAGCCTGTCATGAAGGACAACGATTTTGTAGATAGTTTCTTGTTTGATATTAAGGAAGGATATTGCACTTATTATGCTACTGCAATGGCTGTTCTATTACGGTGCGCAGGAATACCTGCCAGGTACGTGGAAGGATATATGCTACCACCTAAAGCAGAACCTGACGGCACCTACCTTGTTACAAACAACCAGGCCCACGCCTGGACAGAAGTCTATTTTGAGGGATTTGGCTGGATACCTTTTGAGCCTACGTCGCCTTTTGTTTCAAGTTTTTATGCAGAAGAAGAATTCATTCCCGAAATAACCGAAAGTTTCATAAACGATCCATATTACAACGATTATTTACAAAACCTATATGATTATGGAAATACAAGCATAGACTTGCCCGACAGCAGCAAAGATACTACTGTTGAAAGCCCTGTAAAGCCGGCATTTCCTTTAACAAGGGCATTTTTGCTGATTCCTGTCCTTTTGATTTGCATTATTATTTTCAATTTTTCAAAACATAAATTCAAAATTTTGAAAATTTCCAGAATGTCTCCAAAGAAGAGCATTTTGTCAATATATAAATATTATTTGAAAATATTAAGGGTTCAGAAGCATGGAATAAAACCAGGTGAAACTCCACTTTCCTACTCTGAAAGAATCGACTGCTTGTTCTATTTCAGACCAAATACCTTTGAGCATATCACCAACATTTTTATCAAAGCACGATACAGCGCAGCTGAAACTAGTAATCAGGAAAAGAAGGAAGCACTTGATTTTTATAAACCACTTATGCTTGAAACAAAAGAAAACCTGGGTGCAATAAGATTCTGGGTATATAAATATGTTTTGGGAATAATATGAGTTCCAGAGAACAGATAACAGAGGACAGCAAACAGAAAAAAAAAAGAGAACAGAATTCAGGTAGTGATTTGAAGCCCTCCTTTAATCTGTTCTCTGACTTCTGTTCTCTGTTCTCTTAAAGATTGTACACTTCATCCGCCGACAACACCTTTATGCCACTGGCGGTTAAGACATCTACAGCTTTCTCCGGTTCTTCGACCCTTAATAACACCAAAGCTTCTTTTTCTGCTTTTCCAACAAAAGCATACAGGTATTCTATGCTTATAGATTCTCTTGCCAAAACTTCAAGAGCAACCGCCAATCCTCCGGGTTCATCTGCCACAGCAATAGCTATAACATCGGCACAGCTTACAGTGAATCCGTTTTCTTTTAAGACTTTTTCAGCTTCTTCAGGTTTGTTAACAATAAGTCTCAGTATTCCAAAGTCAGTAGTATCAGCAATTGAAAGCGCGCTTATGTCAATACCGTGGTCGCCGAGAGTTTTGGTCACCTCTGCAAGCCTTCCTGATTTGTTTTCCAGAAACACGGAAATTTGCTTGACTAACATTTGACATGGCCTCCTTTTTATAGGTTTTTCCTCCTGTCAATGACACGTTTTGCCTTTCCTTCGCTTCTTTCTATCGTCCTGGGCTCCACAAGTTTCACCTTTGCGCTTATTCCAAGCGTCAGCTCAATTTCTTTCCTTAATTTCCTTTCAATATCTTCAATGTTCCTGACTTTATCAGAGAACATATCCTGTGTCATTTCAACCCATACCTCAAGAGTATCCAATTTCCCAACCCTGTCAACAATTAGAAGGTAATGAGGAGCAGTATAACCCACTTCAAGCAGCACGGACTCAATTTGCGACGGAAATACATTAACTCCCCTGATAATCAGCATATCGTCAGTTCGCCCGGTAACCTTGTTCATTCGCACGAATGTCCTTCCGCATTCACACTTCTCATAATTTAAGGAGGATATGTCTCTTGTCCTGTACCTGATAAGCGGCAATCCTTCCTTTGTGATTGTTGTAAATACAAGCTCTCCTGTTGAGCCTGGAGGTAAAACTTCCTCGGTTTCAGGATCGATTATTTCAGGAATAAAGTGGTCTTCGGAAATATGCATTCCGCATTTATACTGGCATTCACATGCAACACCGGGTCCGATAACCTCACTCAGACCATAAATGTCTATTGCCATAATGCCAAGTTTTTCTTCTATTTCTTTTCTCATATTTTCCGACCAGGGTTCTGCTCCGAAAATCCCTGCTTTTAATTTCAATTCTTCCTTTTTTATTCCCATAGCTTCCATTTCTTCAGCCATATAAAGAGCATATGACGGTGTGCAGGCAAGATGGGTGGTTCCAAAGTCTTTCATCATTTGAATCTGTCTTTTCGTATTGCCGCCCGATGCAGGTATGACTGATGCGCCTATCCTTTCCGCGCCGTAATGGGCTCCCAGACCACCTGTAAACAACCCATAGCCATATGCAACCTGAATAATTGAATTCTTGTCCGCGCCTGCGTATACAATGGCCCTTGCCATAACTTCCGCCCATGTGTCAATATCTTTCCTCGTATACCCGACAACAGTCTGCTTTCCTGTTGTGCCTGACGAAGCATGTATCCTTACTATCTCACTCATGGGCACTGCAAACATGCCAAAAGGATAAGTGTCTCTTAAATCCTGCTTGTAAGTGAACGGCAATTTCTTCAGGTCTTCAACGGATTTAATATCCCCTGGTTCAATACCTATCTTTTGCATTTTGTCACGAAAATGCGGTACATTATGAAAGACCCGTTTAACAGTATCGATCAGCCTTTCGCTCTGTACCTTGGTCATCTCGTCTCTTGACATACATTCAAATGTCGGATTCCAATACTGCATAACTGGTTCCCTCCCTAAAATTTAAGCATATTATTTAAAGCCCATCTATTCTCCCGCGAGAATAGCTTTTAGGGATTACGGACCTATACCGCCCCACACAAAAGCAAACATGGACTATTATTTTACACATCATCATTTAATCTTTTACCTGGTTCTTATAGTTCTTCATCTAGTTCTTCATCCGGTCTCTTGCAAACTCCTCAAGAAGAATAACCTTCCTCAAACGCTTTAAGATTTACATCAAGAAACTTTGCCGGAACAGTCTCTTTCATAGCCTCTATCCAGATATCCTTTTCTATATTTGTATATTTGGCCATCAATCCTATTAGAACCATATTCACAGCTTTTATATTTCCACATTCTTTCGCAATGCCCAGTGCATCAATTGTTATGACGTTTTCGAAAGCTACACCGATTTTTTCCAATATGGATTCAGGATATTTTGCTTTCCCCGCAATAACAGGCATGGGGTCAATTCTCTGAGTGTTAATAAGAATTTTCCCGTCTTTTTTAAGATACTCTATCCATCTTAAAGCTTCAAGCAGTTCAAAAGCCAATATTATGTCCGCCTCTCCCTTTTCAACAAGCGGTGAATGAATCTTTTCCCCCATTTTTACATAAGTAACGACACTGCCGCCCCTCTGGGACATTCCGTGAACTTCCGATACCTTTACATCATATGATTTTTTAAGGGCAACATTTCCTAAAACCCTGCTAGCCAGTAAAGTTCCCTGGCCGCCAACGCCAACTATCATTATATTAAGTGCTTCCATCCTATACACCTGCCTTCTCAATAGCATTGAAGTTGCAAACCTTCGTACATAATTCACAACCATTGCATAACGCTTCGTTTATTTCAATGTATTCACCCTTGTCGACTATAGCAGGGCATCCAATACTCATACAACGCCTGCATATTCTGCATTTCTCGTTGTTTATTCTCAATACGCCTTCATATTTTACACTCTTTAAGAGAGCGCAAGGACGCTGAGAAATTATCACTGAAGGTTCCTCTGCCTGTAATTCTTCCTTCAGGACCTTTTCGAATTCCTTAATGTTGAAAGGATCTACCACCTTTACCCTGTCAACGCCAACAGCATTTGCAAGTTTCACAAGATCCACCTGTTTCGTCGGCTCGCCCTTAATAGTACGACCTGTTGTCGGGTTGTCCTGATGTCCTGTCATTCCGGTTGTAGAGTTATCCAGAATTATTACGGTAGAGTTTCCTTTGTTATATACAACATCAATCAGACCGGTAATTCCTGAATGGATAAAAGTCGATTCTCCTATAACGGCAACGGTCTTTTTGCTGAAATCTTTTCCCCTTGCTTTTTCCATTCCGAGAGCCATTCCTATGCTTGCACCCATGCAAATACACGTATCCATCGACTCTGTCGGTGGAAGCGCGCCCAGAGTATAACATCCAATATCACCGGTTACAGTGAGCTTAAGCTTCTTTAAAACATAGAACATACCCCTGTGCGGACATCCTGGACACAGTACAGGAGGTCTTCCAGGTATCTCTCCGCTTGATACCTTATTTACATCCGTGGTTTTTCCAAGTATCTTTTCTCTAATTATATGGGCACTTAACTCTCCAATAACAGGGAATATTTCTTTGCCTGTTACATTAATACCCATTTTTCTTACTTGATTTTCTATAAATGGTTCCAGTTCCTCCACTACGTAAAGCTTATCTACTTCTTTTGCAAATTCCCGTATAAGTTTTTCAGGAAGCGGATATACCATACCGATTTTCAGGTAAGAAGCATTATCTCCCAGCGCCTCTTTTGCATACTGATACGCGGCTCCGCTCGTTATCACTCCAATGGCCTTGTTTCCCCACTCTATCCTGTTAATGCTTGTATTGTCGGAAAATTCCCTAAGCTTGGACATTCTCTTTTCGACTTCAACATGTCTTTTTCTTGCCATTGCAGGCATCATTACATATTTATTGAAATCTTTTTTATATTCCTTCAAAGAATATTCAACTTTTTCTCCAAGCTCCACAATGCTCTGTGAATGGGCAATTCTGGTGGTGAGCCTTACAAGTACAGGTGTATCGAATTTTTCACTGATTTCAAAGGCTTCTTTGACAAAATCTTTACATTCCTGGCTGTCTGCAGGTTCAATCATCGGGGTGTTTGATGCCCTTGCGTAAAACCGGCTGTCTTGTTCGTTTTGCGAACTGTGCATACCGGGATCATCTGCGACCATTATAACCAGCCCGCCATTAACCCCAGTATATGATACTGTAAACAAGGGATCTGCCGCTACATTCAAACCCACGTGCTTCATTGAACAAATTGCCCTTGATCCGGCTATTGAGGCTCCTATAGCTACTTCAAGAGCAACCTTTTCATTTGGTGACCATTCTGAATATATGTCATCATACTTTGCTATGTTTTCAGTAATTTCCGTACTTGGCGTACCAGGATACGCGGTGGCTACAGTCACTCCGGCTTCATATGCGCCCCTGGCAACAGCCTCGTTCCCCAGCATTAATTTTTTCATTAAATTTAACCCCCATCTTTCATATAAAGCTAATATTATTCTTATTTTAAACTCAAAAGCAGGTTTTGTAAATTGTTTTCTTTATTAATTAAATTGCATAACATTTGTTCATCCTTTTATAATTCACATTTACTTTTCAGGGTATAAAAAGGACTGTACAAAATATGAATTTTTCAACAGTTCCTTTAGTACAGATCCTTTTCAATTATCTCAACTATTTTGCTCAATAAAACAGGAACGGCTTAACCGTTCCTGTATATTTTTACCAACGGTTACAGATAACCAATTGTCTTTTGCCGGCTTCAGCTGTCCAATGACAACTGGGATTCATCTACCTTGCCGTTAAATACCTTTTCCACCTGCTCCTCAGGGAGCTTAGCGGTCATATGGCTGACAACCGGCACTGCCACAAGTGAAGCAAGCATCGCCACAGCGCCGATATTAGGCGCATATTGAGCATTCATTCCGTAAATTAGGGTACCTCCGATTGAGCATCCAAAGCCGGTAATAATTCCTGCCCAGGCGCCTGCCTTTGTAGTGCCTTTCCAATATAGCCCGTACAGGAAAGGAGCCAGAAAAGATCCGGCAATAGTGCCCCATGAGAAAGACATAAGCGTAAGTATGGCATTTGGTGTAATTGCCACGATAAATGAAAGGGCAACAAATGCAGCACATAATATCCTCATTAGAAACATGACCTTTTCTTTTTTCATATTCGGGAAGAGAGTTCCTTTTACCAGGTCCAGCGAGATAGCAGAGCTTGATACAAGTACCAATGATGCAAGTGTTGACATCGATGCAGAAAGCACAAGTACTATGATTATTCCCATCAAGCTATCTGGCATGGCTTTTTCAAGCACCTGCGGCATTATCATGTCAAAATTGGCCTTTCCGTTTACCGTGGGAAGCTCATTATTCAGGAACAACCGTCCGAACGATCCCACAAAATATGCTCCTCCCGCAATTAAGGTGGCAAATATTGTTGATATGACGGTACCTTTTTTTATTGCATTTTCATCTCTGATTGTATAAAACTTGTGTACCATCTGTGGCAAACCCCAGGTTCCAAGACTGGTTAATATTACTAACGCAAGAAGATTTAATGGCTGGCCGCTGAAAACCTTGACAAGATCCCCGCCTGTTTCAGGTATTTTGGACAGCTTGTCGATGCCGCTTGCCAATCCGCCGACAGCAGGATTTGCCACTATAAAGTAAATCATAAAGACTACGCCGATTATCATTATAATACCTTGTATGAAGTCGTTTACAGCAGTAGCTATATAACCGCCAAGCAGTAAATACAGGCCTGTAAGTATAGCCATAGTCATCATGCAGTATATAAACGGAATTCCCAGAGCTCTTTCGAAGAGATAGCTTAATCCTTGATATACAGAAGCTGAGTACGGCACAAGGAAAATAAAAATAATTAATGCAGCAACAATCTTCATAGCCTTGCTGCCATATCTCTTTTCAAAGAACTCAGGCATTGTTGACGCGTTTAATTCTCTTGTCATTTTACGTGTTCTTTTTGCAAGCACAAGCCAGGCCAAAAGGCTTCCTATAATTGCATTGCCTATACCAACCCATGTTGCGGATATTCCAAATCCCCATCCTATTTTCCCGGCATAGCCGATGAAAATTACTGCGGAAAAATATGCAGTACCATAGGAAAAAGCTGAAATCCACGGGCCTACTTTCCTTCCTCCAAGAAGAAAATCCTGTACATTATTGACTTTTCTTCTGCTGATAATACCCACAGAAATCATAATGACAATAAAAAGGGCGAGAAACAAATACTTCATAATCCTACCATCCTTCCATTTTACATAATAAGATTTTTACATGCTGTTTTAAAATATTGTTTTTCCTACCGTACTACCCACTTATAATTCATGTATTAACTAATAAGTGGGTTTTCTACCCAGTGACATATATTTTACTATAAAATGCCCAAAAAATAAAGAAGTTTTTCAACTTCTTTATTTTAACAAATTATTTACAATAAAATTTAAAGCTTTTCAAACTCCAGGTCAAAAACTTTAGCAACCATCTCAATTTCAGGACTCTTTCTGCCTGAGACCAAAATACTGTGGTGGGAATAAAGCGAATTCATTACGTCGTATCCATCTTTGACTTTTATAACTGCACCTGTTCTGCAGTCAGTTCCAGGAAAATTTGCATAACAGACCAGTTTTCCATCGATTGCTTGGATTCTGCTCATAGATGGGTGCAATTTTGTAAGAGTAATATCACCAACCGGATAGTAAGCATCCACAGCAATGGCATTTTCGTCTACCATTGCAAGAGCTCTTGGTCTTAACACCCATTTTTCGGCAAGGGGCCTCGGAATCAGGCCGAAATAGCCGCAATGCGCCACAAGAATATGGTTTTGCGGCTCATCAACCACCGGATATCTTTCCATACGTTCATGCTCCAATGCAGTCTCTCCCATTAGAAATGGATATAAATTACTCATCATCACAGATGCATTCAACGACTTGTTTATTATATACTTCGTTATAAGTGACATTATATCAGCTTCACAAGCCCAAATAATTCCCTTTTCCTCAAATAACATTGTCCATGCAAGACATGGTGTCGTATCCGTAAAAAAGGATTCATTGAGACAGTTTATTCCTATACCTTTTATACAATCATCGTCGCCTATTTCCCTCTTCACAGCAATATACATTCTAATGGCGCTTTTCAGGGCTTTACTTGAAACTCCATCAACACTAAACTTCCAGTTCCTGGATACTTCTTCCACTAAGTTGTCAGAAATGTTTCTTGCGTCTTCACCAAGTTTTCTAAAGCTCCTTTTAATAATTTCCACACCAAATTTATCTTTCATGAGCTGTACACATTCATCTTCAAACCAGTAAAAGCGCTTAAATATAAAACCTTCCATTGTACTTATGCCTTCTACGCCTTCTCCCGGATTGTCCTGAAAGACCAGAAATTTTGTTTGTCCAATATCCCTCCTTAACGCAAGAGCTCTGCAAATTGTCTTGCTAAGCTCCAGGTTATAAGGCGTGAAGACTTTTATACCTTTTGATTTATAATAAGTTGCAATTTCCCAGTCCCACATTTCTATTGTGCCAAAAAGCGAAGTAAGGATTATTATGGGAAGATTTATTTTCTTAATTGTTTCAACCTCTTTAAAAGCATCCCGCACAAGTTTCGGGAAAACAACCGCATCCGCTTCTGGTATGGGGGTTCCGCACTCAACCGGCTCTAAAAAATCAGCCTCGTTCTCCAGCAATTTCTTTATTCTCAACAATCGTTCATCAAACTCACTGTTCTTTTTCTCCTTAAAATATAATGGAACCAAACGTGCTTTCATAAAACATCCCTTTTCTTTCATTTTATGATTGCTCAAACAGGACACTGCTGCAAACAGCAACTGAAACTAAGCCTTTCTTCTGCGCAAAAGATCTATATATACAGCAAATGCCAAAATAACTCCGGTTGCTACAAGCTGCCATTCCTGTGGTACAGAAAG
Organism: Clostridiaceae bacterium; assembly: GCA_012840535.1. Taxonomy (GTDB): domain Bacteria; phylum Bacillota; class Clostridia; order Acetivibrionales; family DUMB01; genus DULF01. The sequence continues at coordinate 21,054 of DULF01000088.1, read as the reverse complement.
AATACGCAATCCATTAATTAAAACTGTCATTATAAATGATCCTATTACGGTACCTAACATTCCCCCTTCTCCTCCGCTTAAGGATGTTCCTCCAATAACTGCCGCTGCAATTGCCTCCATTTCATAACCCGGTCCTAATGCAGGCTGGGCTGAGTCCAGACGGGAAGACATGATTACACCTGCAATAGCGCAAAAGAATCCACAAATTGTATATATGACTATTTTCCATCTGTCAACATTTATGCCTGAAAGCCTTACAGCTTCTTCATTGCTTCCTATTGCGTAGCAGTATCTGCCAATAATAGTCTTTGACAACACTATTACTGCAATAATTATACAAACAACGAAAATCAGAATCGCATTATAAAAGCCTTCTATCTTAAAAATAGAACCTAAAGCAATTTCCCTGTACATGGGTGTATTGGTGAAGTAAATAGGTTTTGTCCCTGTAAGAATAAGGGATAGTCCCTTTGTAACCATCATCATGGCAAGAGTGGCAATAAAAGGCGGAAGCTTTAATTTCGACACACCTACACCATTAATAAATCCACACATGCTTCCTGCGGCCAATGCCAGTAAAATTCCAGGTATAATCGGAATACCCCACTTGGATATTGCAAGAGCACCAATTACAGATGAAAACGTCATAACCGTACCAACCGAAAGGTCAATTCCGCCGGTTATAATAACAAATGTTACACCAAGTGCCAAAATGCCGTATACACATGTGGAAAGCATAACGGACATAATATTGTTAAAAGATATGAAAACAGGTTTCAAAACAGAAAAAATAATTACCATTACCACAAGACTTACCAGAGCAAGAAGCTTTTGGGTTGCCGCACTGCCCTTTTTAATTGGAATCATGCTGCTTTTAGTAACTTCAACTGTTTTCATTTATAACCACCCCACACCTTTAATCGATATGTTTAGTTGCCAAGGTCATAATGTTTTCCTGAGTAATTTCATCTCCTGATACTTCCCCTGTAATCCTGCCTTCGCACATTACAAGCACCCTGTGGCTTATCCTTATGATTTCAGGTAGTTCTGAGGAGATAACTATTATTGCCTTGCCCTGTTTTGCCAGATCATTCAAAAGACTGTAAACCTCGCTTTTTGCCCCAACATCAATACCACGGGTAGGTTCGTCAAATATCAATATATTGCAATTTCGCGTAAGCCATTTTCCTAATACCACTTTTTGCTGGTTTCCTCCCGAAAGGTTCTTAACCTTCTGTTTTACTGACGGAGTCTTTATTTGCAGCTTTCTTACCATTTCTTCCGCGTTTTCGCTGGTTTTTTTAGTATCTACAAAGCCAAACAGCTTTGTAAATTTCTTAAAATATGCAAGAGCAATGTTTGTCTCAACATCCAATCCCAGTGCAAGGCCAAATTGTTTTCTGTCTTCAGAAAGGTAAGCTATTCCTGCATTTACCGCATCAGTTGGTGTTTTTATGTCGACTAATTTGCCGTTTACATAAATTTCACCAGCATCACGTGGATCTGCACCAAATATTGCACGGGCAGTCTCAGTACGCCCGGCTCCCATAAGTCCTGCAATACCTAGTATCTCGCCTTGTTTTAGTTTAAAACTGACATTCTTCACTAATTTACCTCTGGAAATTCCCCGAACTTCCAATGCTATCGGCGCATCATCCGAAGCATTTACTTCAGGAGCAGATACGAAAATATTTCTGCCTACCATCATCTTTACTATATCATCAACTGTCACATCATCTATGTTTACTGTGTCAATATATTTCCCGTCCCTCATTACAGTTACTCTATCCGCAATTTGTTTTAACTCTGCAAGTCGGTGAGAAATATATATAATGCCAACGCCGTCATTCTTGAGGCGCCTTATAGTGCGGAACAGCTCTTCTACTTCTGTTTCTGACAGGGCAGCGGTTGGTTCATCCATTATCAGTATACGGGAGTTATATGAAATCGCCTTTATAATCTCAATCATCTGCCTCTTTGCAACAGTAAGCTCAGATACCTTAACGGTAGGCTTAATATCAAGGTTAAACAGTTTAAGTAATTCTTCAGTCTTCCTGTTTAACTCTTTGTCATTTAACAAAATACGGTTTTTCTGGAATGACTCCCTTCCAATAAAAATGTTTTGCGCTACAGTCAAATGGGGCATAAGATTTAATTCCTGGTGAATTATTGAAATTCCGTATTTTTGTGCATCCCGCGGGTTGTTTATTACTGCCTCTTTTCCATCAATCAGTATCCTTCCCTCGTCTTTTGTATATACTCCCGTTAGTATCTTCATAAGTGTTGATTTTCCGGCACCGTTTTCTCCAACCAGGGCGTGCACTTCTCCCTTATTGAGTGAAATGCGGCACTTGTCAAGCGCTTTTACACCCGGAAACGATTTGCTAATACCTTCCATTACCACTAATGCAGTATCCACATGTACTTACCTCTCTTCCATTCACTATTCCGAGGGTTGGTAAATTCCAACCCCCGGAATAAACTGTATTTGTTCAGCCGTTATTAATCATAAAGAAGCGGGGCAATTTGTTCACTATCAATATTTGTTGCATCATACCAATATGCGCCGGTATCTACTACCTTTGGCAGTTCTTCACCTTTTATCGCTTTTATTGCATATTCAACTGATTTATAACCTATACCAATAGGGTCTTGTGTAATAGCTCCTGCCATCTTCCCGTTCTTGATTCCGTTCTTAATAAGTGCTCCTGAGTCAAAACCTACTATCACCAAATCAGTCCTGTTAAGTTCATCCGCCCCGTTCATAGCTCCTACTGCTGAACCTTCATTAGAACCATAAATACCCTTTAGGTTTGGATATGCCTGTATCATTGCTTTTGCAGCATCTGCAGATTTGAGGTGGTCACCGTCTGCATACTGGATATCCACAATTTTAATATCCGGATAGTTTTCCTCGATATAGTTTTTGAATCCGTCTCTTCTCATTGCTCCATCAACAGCAGTTTGGCTGTGAATTATCATGCCTATTTCGCCCTTGCCTCCGATAAGTTCCGCCATATGCTTCGCTGCGAGGGCAGAAGCGGCAATATTGTCTGTGGCGCAGGTAGTAAGAGCTATATCTCCTTCTACACCTGAGTCAAAACCTATTATTTTAATACCTTTTTTAGCAGCAGCTTCAAGATCCGGTAGAACTGCTGCGCTGTCAATAGCTGCTATACAAATTGCATCCGGATTTCTTGCGATAGCAGTCTTCAGCATTTCTACCTGTTTATCCACCATTGTTTCCGATTCAGGTCCCTCGAAAGTTATTGTCGCACCAAATTCTTCTGCCGCCTTTTCAGCGCCTTGCTTTACTGCCTGCCAGAACTGGTGCTGAAAACCCATGCTTATTATTGCGATATATGGCTTGTCATCACCCTTATCTGACGATGAGCCCGCCTCCTTTTTGCCGCATCCTGTGAAAACGGCAACAAGCATTAAAACACTTAATAGCAATGCAATTGCCCTCTTCATGTTTTTACCCTCCTTGATTTCATTTTTTATTTTTTTATTAATGCTCAGCAGTGAGCTGAACATGCTAATTTAATTAACTTTGATGACATTGCTGTTTTTTGCTCCTGTTTTTATATTCTTCAATTTTGTGCGGCATTCTTTTCCGTATATGTTGAATTATGGATAATATTAGTCTGAATATGATTGCTCTTATATTTGCTTAATATGTGTTGACTTCGCAGAAATGTAAGTTACTTCGTTTATATGTAAGAACATTTTTTATCTGGGTCTGAAAATACTGAAATAATGACTGTCGCTAATCAAAGCTTCAGTATTTTCAAACCCATCCGATTAATCAATTTCATATGTTTTATAATGATAATTACGGCAACACTTGTGTTAAGTTGTCAATTTACATTAATAATTACATCAGAAATCCAATTCATGAATTTTAAGGACGTCAGGATTGCACAAAACTTCGCATCCGTCCGGTCTGATTACTACTCCTTTTTCCCACCTGATGCCAAATGTCTCTGTAGTTACAAATGTGTCAATCTGGAATGTCATATTAGGTTCAAGCAAATAGTCTGACGTTGTCTCCATCCAGGGCGCTTCTACTTCAATCATGCCTGTTCCGTGACAAGGTCCGTACAAATAGTTTTTCTCATATCCATTGTCTTTAAAAAACTGATAATATCCCTTTGCAATATCGCTTGCACGTACCCCTGCTTTTAATTGCTTCTGTGTCCACTCATGCGCTTTATACCCAAACTCCAGAACAGCCCTGCGCTCAGGAGTAAGCTTCCCAAGGCTTATCGGCAAACCGATACTGGGAGAATAACCTTCTATCTTCGCAGAAAGATTTAACTGTACAATATCTCCCTTGTTTATTACCCTATGTGGTGAAGAACGTGAAATAGCATGCCTTGTTGATTTTTCACTGAATACATACATTGGCAGTCCTTCGTATTCCGCTCCGTTCTCATAAATAACTTTCTGGGCAATACCAACCATCTGACATTCAGTAACTCCAGGCCTAATAGCTTTGATGACTTCTTCAGTTGCAAGTTCCACTATCCTGAATCCTTCCCTTAAGCACGCAATTTCGTTTTCGGATTTGATCTTTCTCAACTGAACCATAATATCGTCTGCCCTTACAATTTCAGCTTCAGGGAAATTATTCCTAAGCCCTTCCATCATTATAACGTTCGTATCAAGAAAACTTGCAACGCCGATTTTTATTTTGCTCCCGGTAACCCCAAGAGCCTTGAAAACATCCTTGTAAGTGTCAGGTTTAAGCTCAGGATATGACGGGTCCGCCGATTCCCTGTACTCCATCAGTGTAAAGATTTTATCAATTTTTGCAAAATCCGATGCATAAACCGTACTTTCAGGTCCAACCATTAATGCAGCATCGCCTGCCGGAGTAATAGCCACGCCCGCACGCTCAAACAACGGCCAGAAACCGCTAAAATACCTTACATTGGCATAGTCCGCTTCATTGGAGTTTACTATCAGTATGTCCAGCCCTTTCTCCGCAATAAGGCGCGCAGCTCTTTCCACCCTTTGCTTATACTCGTAATCAGGGATCAAGATTTTACTTGCCATTATAAATACCCTCCTATAAGTTATTATAAGTTTTTCATACGTCCTGAACTATTAAAGCTTTCTCCTATTCACACAGGAACTTCTTTAGTTCCGCATAACCTAAATTATTTTTTCAATAAGCTTGACTCATTTATTGCCATGTCAGGTTCAAGAATCACCTTTTCATATGCCTTTACTTTTTTGTTCTTTTCTTTCCTTATGATTATATTTGCTGCAATTGTGCCAATATCAAACGCAGGCTGGTTGACAGAAGTTATCTGAGGTTTAATAAGTCCTGTAACATCAACTGCGTCAAAACATACCACAGCAATATCTTCAGGTATCTTTAACCCCTCTTCATTTATTGCCTTTATAGCGCCATAAGCAATAAAGTTATTGGCCGCAAATAAAGCCATGGGTTTGTCAATTCCTTTAAGCCACTTTTTCATAATTGAATAGCCGCTCTCCAGTTTAAACTCTCCTGATGCTATAAACTTGTAGTTTATTTCTATTCCATTGTCTTTTAGGCATTTAATAAAACCTTCCTGCCTTTCTGAAGCAGTGGATTGATTCAGCGGCCCCGTTATTATCGCAAATTTCCTGTACCCCTGCTCAATAAGATGTTCTGCCAGCTTATAACTTGCCTTATAGTTATCGATAGCCACAAAATCATAATTGTCCTCTATCTTCGGCAAATTATCTATAAAAACAATCGGTAAGCCATGCTGCCTGTATTGTTTGAAAACTTCGGCATTTCCGCCAACTGATGCAACAATAAGCCCGATTACCTGCTTCTGGGCTAAAAGCTGTACGTATTCCTCTTCCAGTGTTATATTCTCATCACTGTTACATACAATAATGGACTTCTCGTTCTCCCTTGCAACTTTTTCAATGCCTTTTATGATATTTGCATAAAAAGCATTTGAAATATCGGGAACTATTACGCCAATGGTCCGGCTGCTTTGACGCTTCAAGCTTCTGGCTATCTCATTTGGTTGGTAATTCAATTCTTTTATTGCTTCTAAAACTCTTTCCCTGGTTTCCTTTCCGACTCTTCCTTTGCCGTTTATTACCCTCGACACGGTTGAGACGGAAACGTTTAAGTGTTCTGCTATGTCTTTTAATGTCGCTTTCACTGCAAGCTCCTTTTAAATTATTTTGTATTGTTTTTTGTTTATTTTTTTATACTCAAGTCCTTTAATATAACTTAATTCAAAATTTAAAGGACAAAGATACCGCACCTTTTTGTCAATTCTTCTAAATCCTTATAGAAATCTACACTTTCAGCAAAACAAGAATATTTCTTGATCTTTCAACAATAAATCTCACATCACAATTTGCGCAAACGTTAACACCAACGTAATTATACTTTTCTAAATGTTCTTTGTCAAGCACAAACATCAGAATGTCGGTCAAACTTAAATGAAAAACCGGGTGGTTTTACACCCGGGTTATCTTATCACATCCACTATTGATTTTTCTACGCTCTTCAGCCTTTCCATAAGACTGTCCACAAATGAGTCTTCCGTTTCCTGCTTCAAATCGTTAATAACAATTTCTGAAGCCTCATCAAGCTCTTCCTTAAGTTTTTCAAGCATATCCAATATTTCAAGCCTCTTAAACCTTCTGGTGATGGCATCCAGTTCAGCCTTTGCAGTGCTTTCATATACCCGCTCACGGCTTATTACATAGGACTCGCCCCTGAACGGAATAATGGTTTCTATTCCGAATTCATCAGATATTGCATTTGCAAAATCGAGCATCGAGTCTTCTTCGCCATGCACAATAAATATTTTACGGGGTTTTCGTCTCATGCTTCCAATCCAGGAAAGCAATCCCTCCCTGTCGGCATGTCCGGAGTAACCTTCGATCATCTCAATTCTTGCATTTACGGTAATCTCTTCACCAAATATCTTTACTTTTTTTGCTCCGTCAAGCAGTCTTCTTCCAAGCGTTCCTTCAGCCTGATATCCTACAAACAATATGGTGCATTCCGGCCTCCACAAATTGTGCTTTAGGTGGTGCTTGATTCTTCCGGCTTCACACATGCCGCTGGCTGAAATAATAATAGAACTGTCTGTCCTTTCATTTAACGCTTTTGATTCCTCAGGAGTTCTTGTGAATTGCAGGCCTGCAAAGTCAAGAGGATTATCCCCGTTTTCTACATATGATCTTGCTTCTTCATCATAGCAATCAAGGTTGTTTCTGAATATTTCAGTTGCAGAAATAGCCAAAGGGCTGTCAATAAAAACCGGTACGCTCATTATTTTTTCATAGGTTCCATTATACCTCTCACGCTTCTTGTTTAGTTCATAAATTATTTCCTGGGTCCTTCCCACGGCAAATGACGGAATTATTACATTCCCGCCCTTATCCAGAGTACTGTTTATAATATTCACAAAAAGGTCCGTCTTATTACTTTTGTCGATATGCAGCCTGTTGCCGTAGGTAGATTCGATTATAAGATAGTCGGCGCTCTCCAGGATTGTTGGATCTCTTAGTATTGGTATATCACTATTTCCCAGGTCGCCGGTAAACACAAGCTTGGTTTTCTCTCCGTTTTCTTTCACCCATATTTCAATTATTGCAGAACCAAGCATATGTCCAGCATCATTGAAACGTATGCTTATTTCATCATTTAAAACTATGATTTTTCCGTAGGGTTCTTTCCTAAAAAGTTTAAGGCAATCAACAGCGTCCTGGTGAGTATAAAGCGGAGGTATAGGTGGTTTACCGGCCCTAAGCCTTTTCCTGTTTTTCCATTCATTTTCAAACTCCTGGATATGCCCGCTGTCAGGAAGCATTATCCCGCATAGTTCAACTGTTGCCTTTGTAGCTATAACTTCTCCTTTAAAACCATCAAGGAATATCTTGGGGATTCGTCCACTGTGGTCTATATGGGCATGTGTCAATAATATAAAGTCAAGATCTCCTGGATTAAACGGGAATGGTTCCTCGTTTTGCGCATCTTCCTTGGATCTCCCCTGAAACATTCCGCAATCCACCAGAAACTTGTACCTGTCTGTCTCTATAAAATAACACGACCCCGTAACCGTTCTGGCAGCTCCTAAAAATGTTATTTTCATGTTTATCGCCTCACAAAATATGTTTACCTTATCATTTAATTCGACATTTACCCCCATTTTACCTCTTTTTTTGCCGATTAACTGCCTTTTTCACCATCACTGCAAATTGTTTGAATACACGTCACATTTTTGCTGCTATGCATTTCTTAAGCAGTTTTGCCGCATTTTCGAGATCATTGATGTTGACCGTTTCCACAGGGCTGTGAATATATCTGCAGGGTATTGATATAGCGCCTGAAGGTACTCCTCCTCCTGTAAGATGTATTGCACCTGGGTCGCTTCCGCCCTTTTCAAGAACCTCGTACTGGTATGGAATTCCAAGTTCACGGGCACTCTCCTCCAAAAGCCGCTTTACATCAGGATGTGCCATAATTGACCTGTCCTTAATTTTTATTGCAGGACCTCCACCGCATTTTACTTCCATAAGTTCGCATTCGGGAGTATCCCCCGTATCCGTTACATCAACTGCAATTGCCATATCAGGCATTATTCTATATGCAGAAGTTTTTGCACCCCTAAGTCCCAACTCCTCCTGGACGGTAAAAACAAAATACAGTTCATTTTCAGTTTCAGGCATTTCTTTCAATACTTTAATTAGCACTGCACAGCCAGACCTGTCATCCAGCGCTTTTGAAATAATCATGTCTCCTTCTTGAACCGTGTCTCCGACAAAGCAGGCAGTGTCACCAATTCTGACTTTCTTTTCAGCATCTTCCCTGTTTTTGGCTCCTATATCAATATACATCTTTGATAACTTGAGGTTCTTCATTTCGTCAAGCTTTTCCTCATAAAACACCGCCCCAACTGCACCGTTTTTAAACTTTACTCTCTGACCCAGAGCGTAATACTGCGAAACCCAGCCCACATTTGAAAAACGTATAAAGCCATCATCATCGATAAATGTAGCCATTATTCCTATTTCGTCCATGTGAGCCGCCAGCATGATTTTCTTCCCGGTTCCTTTTTTTACCGCAATAAGATTGCCAATAGGGTCAACATATATATCATCTACATACCCGGTTATTTCGCTTTTTATGACTTCCCTGATTTCCTCTTCATTGCCTGAAACTCCAAATATACCTGTAAGCTTTTTCACCAGATCAAACATTTTTCTCTCCTCCATTTCCTGCTTTTTTGAACATATCTACGCTGCTTTCCAATTCTTTCAATGTTGCTGCAACCAGTTTTGAGCAGCTTTCAAAATCCTTTATATTCATTATTGAAACAGGCGAATGTATGTACCTGCATGGAACGGATATTGCCGCAACCCTTACACCGGTTCTTGAAGTCTGTATTTTTCCCGCATCATTTCCGCCTGTCGTCGTCTGCTTGAACTGGACGTCTATGTTGTTTTTCTTTGCAGTGTTATATATGAAATCCACAAGCTCCTTGTCGTAATAAGATGTCCTGTCCATAATGGCCAAGGCAGCTCCTTTCCCAAGCTCGGTAGAAAAGTTTTGCCTGCTGATTCCCGGTACATCGGAACATGTAGTACCTTCTATAACAACCGCAATATCCGGCCTGATTGAGTATGCCGCAACTTCCGCGCCTCTCAGTCCCACCTCTTCCTGTACTGTAAAACATGCATATAAATCAAAGTCAAATCTTTGCCTCAGTATTTCGATTAGAACAGCGCATCCTGCCCGGTCATCCAAAGCTTTTGCTTTAACAGTATTATTACCAAGCTCGGTAAATTCACTGAAGAAAACAGCATAGTCCCCTAATTTGACTAAATCTTCGGCACAATCCTTACTATCGCATCCTATATCAATATACATATCTTTTATTTTTACTACTTTTTCCCTTTCTTCCTTTTCCAAAAGGTGTACAGGTTTTGATCCGATTATTCCAGGTATTTTCCTTTTTCCAACAAGCACGCGCTTCCCGGGAAGAATCCTCTCATCAATTCCTCCTACAGGCTGGAATTTGATGTTTCCGTTTTCGCTGAATCCGGTAACAATAAAACCCACCTCATCCATGTGTGCAGAAAGCATTACGGTAAAGCCGGATGTTTTTCCTTTTTTATATGCAATTAGATTTCCGATCCGGTCCACCCTGGCCTCATCGACATATCCTTCGATTTGTTTTTTTATGTATTCCCGCACATCGCCTTCGTCCCCGGATACCCCGTTTATATCAGTTAGTTCTTTCAGAATATCAAGCAATATAAATCACACCCTTTCCGCAATAAAACGGGAGATTAATTTTCCAGCATACTTTATGTCATTTGCGTGTACAGTCTCAATTGATGTGTGCATATACCTCACAGGTATAGAAACAAGTACTGTTGGTATGCCGTATTTTGAAACTTGCGTTGCCCATGCGTCCGTACCGGTGCTGCCCGGTTCCACGTCCACCTGATGCGGAATATTGTTTTCCTTTGCCGTATCAAGCATCCTTTCGGTTAATTCTCTGTTAAGTATTGGACCAATACCTATTGCGGGACCTTTCCCAAGAGGAAAAACTACTTCTTTTGGAGCACCGGGAACATCACCATGGCATGCGTCTACAACAATGGCAATATCAGGTTCAATATTAAAAGAAGTTATTCTCGCTCCCGCAAGATTCAGTTCTTCCTGCACTGTAGCCACAAAATACACATCAGGTTTGTGCTTTAATTTTTTAAGTTCATTGGCGGTTTCAATCAATACTGTTACTCCGCACCTGTTATCAACCGACTTCGAACTATATTTGTTATCTTTAAGGAAAAACGGATGGGATTTTAAAGTAATGGCGTCACCGATTGATACATATTTTTTCAATTCCTTTGCGTCCATTCCGGTGTCAATATACAATTCATCAATTTTTACCGCTTTCTTTTTTTCATCAGCTTCAAGCATGTGCGGCGGTTTGGCTCCTATAACCCCGGTAATGTCCTTTTTTCCGTGTATAATTACCTCATGAGACAAAAGGATTCTTGCATCTATGCCCCCGACATTTGTGAATTTAATAAAACCATTCTTATCAATACTTTTTACGAGAAAACCTATTTCATCCAAATGGGCGAGAACCATTATACGGGGCCCATTAATTCCCATCCCCTTTTTAAGGGCTATAACATTATAGAACTTATCTATTTCAACGCTGTCACATATTTCAGAAAACTTGTCTTTCAAGACAGCCGCAAACTCGTATTCCCGTCCTGAAACCGCAGTATACTGCGTAAGTTCCTTCAGGGTATCAAGACAACCCAACAAAACCACCTCTCTCCTGAATCAGCTAAAATTTTTTATTACTATCATTATTTCAGTTGTAATAATTTGCAATACATTTATTATACCAGAAAATGAGAAATATTATATATTAAATTAGATGCCGTAAAAAAGCCCGAGATAAAGAAGCTTCCATGTCACATAAATTTATTGGAATTAAACTCTTTATAACCTAAAAAGGCACGAGATAAAGCAGGATACAGCCAGCATGTGAAGGAACAGCTACAGGCTGTGTCAATAAACTTACACACTCCCCCGGGTAGCTTATAGTCACTTTTTTGCAACGGGCAAGCATAGGACCTAAAAACAGGATCGAAGACCTCATTTCAGTCGCCAGGTCCTCAGGTACTTCCGTTTTATTAAGCGTCGAGGAATCAAGCGTTACTACATTTCCTTCTATATGTACTTTGCACCCAAGCCTCTTTAATATTTCAATAGCAATTTGCACATCTTTTAATTTTGGACAATTCTTTATTACATTAATGCCACCATTAAGGACAGTAGCCGCCAGGATAGGCAGGACGGCATTTTTTGAACCTTCTATTGATAATTCACCTTTTAGTTTTTGCCCACCTGTTACAATTATTCTGCTCATAAAAAAACACCTCGCACTACATTACCATATTATGCGAGGTGTTAAAAAGTGTTACATACACATAATCAGGGTTATTTGCCACCGAAAACAAGTTTGTCTATTATCCAGCAGATTTTTTCAGCAGAATTGGTAATACCTGATTTTTTAGAGTTTTCGGCCATCTTACGAAGCTGCTTCTTATCTCCTAACAATCTCATTATCTGGTTATATAAGATTTCTTCGCTAAGGTCTTTTTCCAGTATTACTACTGCTGCGCCGTTTTTCTCCAAAGCCCTTGCATTGTATTCCTGGTGGTTGGCAACCACATTAGGTGACGGTATCATGATTGCAGGTACGCCAAGCGCTGTCAGCTCGCTGCACGTTATCGCCCCTGCCCTGCACACTATCAGATCCGCAGCAGCATATACGTTTGCCGCGTCATATATGTACGGCACTATATCTACATTTGGCGTTTTTACGCCCTGCAAAAGCTGCATCACCCTGTCATATTGGCCATTGCCCGTCGCAAATATCATATTGAAACTATATTGACCTGACCGTTTTTTCAGCATTTCAACTATAGTGTCGTTTATTCTCTCTGCTCCAAGACTTCCGCCGACAACTACAACCAATGGTTTTTTCATATCTATGCCAAGCTTTTCTCTCGCTGACATCTTATCTGCCTTCAATATTTCCTGCCTTACAGGGTTGCCGGTATAATAAAGCTTTTCTTTACTCCTGAAATACCTTTCTGATTCTCTGAAACTTATAGCTACAGCATCAACAAAACGGGACAATATTCTGTTTGTGACTCCTGGAAAAGCGTTCTGCTCATGTATAAGGGTAGGTATATTCATCATTGACGCTACAAACACAACAGGCCCGCAAACATATCCACCGGTTCCGATTACTGTGTCAGGTCTGAATTGCTTGATTATTTTTCTTGCTTCGCAAATCCCAAGGAACAGTTCCTTTAGCCAAATAAGGGTATCCAACGATATTTTGCGTCTGAACCCCTTGACTCTTATAAACTTAATTTCAAATCCTTCATAGGGAACCAGCTTTGTTTCCATTCCCCTTTTGGTTCCTATAAACAAAATTTCCGAACCGGGATACTCTTTCCTGATTTGCTTGGCTATGGCAATTCCCGGATTAATATGCCCGGCAGTACCACCGCCTGCAATTATGACTTTCAATTTATTCCACCTCAGATTCTCTCATAATTTGCATATTTTGATATATTTAAAAGTATGCCTACCTCAGCCAGAAGAACAACAAGAGCTGTTCCTCCCGCACTGAAAAACGGCAGTGACACACCTGTCGGAGGTACGGTATTTGTTACCACGGCAACATTAAAAAGACTTTGTATGGCTATCAATGACGTTATACCCGTTGCAAGCAGGCTTCCAAACGTGTCAGGCGCGTTCATGGCTACTTTTATTCCTCTCCATATAAATATCAAGTATAGCATTAGCACTGCAAAAACACCAACAAAGCCTAATTCTTCTGCTAAAACCGAAAAAATAAAGTCATTGTGGGGCTCGGGCAAATATAGAAATTTTTGAAGGCTCCTTCCAAGACCTCTCCCAAAAAGACCTCCTGAACCAATAGCATATAATGACTGTACAGTCTGCCATCCCTCGGCGCTCATATGCTCAAAAGGATAAAGATAGGACGCAATTCTGTCACTCATATAATCTGTAGTCAGGATTATAACTATAAGTCCTGCTATTGCAGGAATGCCAAGCAAAATGAAATGTTTTATCCTTGCTCCTGCCGCAAACAAAATAACAGAAGCAACTGCCAAAATTATTATTGTAGCGCTCAAATGGCGTTCAAGCAGAACCAGTCCGGCAAAAATACCAAGAATAATCAGATATGGCAGCAAACCTTTGAAAAAGTAGGTAATTTGGTCCCTTCTTTTAGACAAGCTGTACGAAAAGAACAGAATAATTGCAAACTTGGCAATTTCAGAAGGCTGGAACTGAAATCCACCAATTTCTATCCATCTCCATGTTCCTTTCTTTTCTCCGCCTATTCCCGGAATAAATACAAGTACAAGGAGGACTATGGATATAATAAGTACAATTGGGGAAAGCTTTCCCAATTTTCTATAATCAAAATTCATAGTTATAAACATTGCTATCAGTCCTAAAACTGCATACAGGAGCTGCCTTTTTAAAACATAATATACATCATGGTATCTGTTGGAAGCATAAGGTCCGCTTGCACTGAATACCATTATTGTACCAAGTGAAAGCAGAATGAGTACCGTCATAAATATCCAAAAATCAAAAGGCTTTTTCCCTTTCATTAATTACCTCCATACTTCCGTCAACTTTAAAGAAACCTCAATAAAATCTCACCCTGAGGGTAATAAAGCCAATAATGCACAGCACTATTGTGACCGTCCAAAATACTGCTACAACTTTTGTCTCTTTCCACCCTGACAGCTCAAAATGGTGATGTAAAGGAGCCATTTTAAATACTCTTTTTCCGGTTTTCTTAAAATAAGCAACCTGTATAATAATAGACAGAGTCTCCATCACATAAACTGCGCCGACAATGAGCAATATCCATGGCATTTTCATGATAATTGCTATTGCTCCAACCGCCCCTCCCAGAGCCAGGGACCCGTTATCGCCCATAAAAACTTTAGCAGGGTAAGCGTTGAAAGCAAGAAAGCCAAGGCATCCGCCGGCGACTATTGAGGAGAATATCCTCACAGCGTCCCATTCATTCCTGGTCATCGCCACAATAGTAAAGAATACCATTACTATCAGTGTAACTCCGGAAGCAAGGCCGTCAAGTCCATCTGTAAAATTAACAGCGTTTGTAGATGCTAAAAGCACAATAATTACCAGTGGTATGAAAAACCATTCCGGCAACGTAAAAGTAAAATCTATTCCCTTAAACGGGATGATAATGTCCGTGCCGAGTTTCATTCCATAAGTTACATGCAAGGCAAAAATTACGGCAATTATTAGCAGTCCCAGCATCTTTTGATTCCAGAACAATCCGTCCTTGCTTCTCCTCTTTACCTTGATAAAATCATCAACAAAACCAACCAATCCAAAACCTAAAGTTGCAAAAGACAATGAAAGTATCTGTGGGTACTGCCGCGCATAAATAAGAGACACTAATAACAATGGAATGAGAAAAATAATTCCCCCCATCGTCGGTGTCCCGGTTTTTTTCAGGTGAGTAGAAGGCCCGTCGTCTCTCACGGTCTGGCCAAACTTTAACCTTCTTAAAGCCGGAATTAATATAGGTCCGGCAATCAGAGCCAGAATAAATGTTATTATAAAAGCAGCAACATGTTCTGAAATATCAAATAACCCGTTCAAACACACTCTCTCCTAACGTTAACCTTATGATGCATCTTTAGTGGCAAAGTTTATTCCAACAGGCTTTCTACAATTTCCTCCATTTTCATGCCGCGGGAGCCTTTAACAAGTATAGTGTCTCCCGGCTTGACAAAACCTTTCAGAAAAGATATGGATTCTTTATTGTTTCTAAAGGAAAAAATCCTGTCAGGCTTCATACCGGCATTTATGGAACCTGTTGCTATATTTTTTGCATTTTCTCCGACTGTTATTATGTAGTCAATGTTACTCAGAAAAGCATATTCACCGACTTCTGCATGGGCATCCGAAGCCCACTCGCCCATTTCAAGCATATCACCAAGTACCGCAATTTTCCTGGAATCACCTGAAATTTCCTTCAGTACGTCAATTGCCGCCTTCATGGAATGCGGACTTGCATTATATACATCATTTATGATTTTCATACCGCGGCTTGATATTATATTCAATCTCATTTTACCCGGAACAAATGCTTCAATGCCCTTTATTATTTTATCCACCGGCACTTTTAATTCAACGCCTGCAGCTATAGCGGCAAGGGCGTTATAAACATTATGTACTCCGGGTACAGGCACAAAAACCTCACAGTCGTCATTTCCTATTGTTATCCTGAAACGTGTGCCTTTTTCACCGGCTGTTTCTATATTATATGCGTGATAATCCATACCTTCGTCCATTCCGTAAAATACCGTTCTAAAGGGTAGTAGTCCTTTTAAGCCATATAACAAATTATCGTCTCCGTTCAATATTACTAAACCATTTTTATTTAAGCCATCAAAAATCTCCATCTTCGCTTTTAATATGTTCTGCCTGGAGCCGAGTTTTTCAATATGGGACATTCCAATGTTCGTAATTATGACAATGTCAGGTCTGGTAATTGAACTTAAGCGGCTGATTTCGCCAAAGTTGCTCATACCCATCTCAATAACTCCGGCTTCATGGTAGCTTTCAAGCTTTAAAAGTGTCAGCGGAAGTCCGATTTCATTGTTGAAATTTCCTTCTGTTTTAAGCACATTGAATTTTTGCTCCAGTACGCTTGCAACCATATCCTTCGTGCTGGTCTTTCCAACACTTCCGGTTATTCCAACAAACGGGATGTGGAATTTCTGCCTGTAATATGCCGCAATATCACCAAGAGCCCTCGTTGTGTTTTCAACCTTTATAACAACAGCATCTCCTGATACGTAAATATCCCTGTCCGTAACAGTTCCCAGGGCTCCTCCCTGTAAAGCGGCATCTATAAAATCGTGCCCGTCAAAATTGGAACCGATAATAGGAATAAAAATATCACCTTTGTTTATTTTTCTTGAGTCGGTACATATACCGGCAAACACAGTTTCCATGTTCCCTGATACCAGTTTTCCGTTAGTTGCTTCAACTATTTCCTTGCATTTTAACATTTGCATATATAACCTCCACTACAGGGAATTGCCCTCCAGCTCTTTGAGCACTTCCCTCACTACTTCCCTTTCATCGAAATGTATTGTTTTATCCTTAAAAGTCTGGTAGGTCTCATGACCTTTTCCAGCCAGAACAATGACATCTCCCGCTTGCGCATTTTGGAGGGCATATTTTATTGCTTCCCGCCTGTCAACAATAGTTATATATTTCCCATTTGTCATTTTTATTCCTTCTTCTATCTCTTTTATAATTGCAGCTGGCTCTTCAGACCTTGGGTTGTCAGAGGTTATTATGGTAAAGTCCGCTATTTGCCCGGATATACGGCCCATAATCGACCTTTTTGTCCTGTCTCTGTCACCGCCGCAACCGAAAAGACATATAAGTCTGTTATCCGTGAAACCTTTTATGGTAGTAAGCACATTCTCTAAGCTATCGGGGGTATGGGCATAGTCGATTATGACCGTATAATTTTTGCCAATATCCACAACTTCTACTCTTCCGGGAACACTGACTTTTTCAAGACCTGATTTTATGCTTTCAAAGGAGGCTCCCAGCATTCCGCATACCCCGACAGCAGCAAGAGCGTTATACACGGTAAATTTTCCTGGAATACCCACCTTGAGGCTACCGGCCATCCATGGGGTTTTTACATCAAACTCAACACTGTCGGGATTCTTTTTAATATTTTCTGCCCTGATATCGGCGTCCTGTTCTATTCCATAAGTTAATGTATCGCATTCCGCCTCTTCAATCACCCTTTTCGCATATTCACTGTCTATATTTACCAGGCCTCTTTTGCACATTTTAAATAATTTTATCTTTGCGTTCAAGTAATCGTCAATATCTTTGTGCTCCCGCGGACCAATATGGTCCCTGGAAAGATTGGTAAAAACTCCAATATCAAAATTACAGCAGCTTACCCTGTTTAGCGCAAGCCCTTGGGAAGATACCTCCATTACAACACTGTCTACATTTTTTGCAACCATTTCGGAAAATAACGATTGAAGATCCAAAGACTCAGGAGTAGTCCTTTCTGTATGAAGCATTTCATTGCCTATATAATTTGCTATTGTCCCTACAAGCCCAACCTTGTGGTTTCCTGCTTCAAGTATGGACTTTATCATATATGTAGTGGTTGTCTTTCCCTTTGTCCCTGTAATCCCTATCAATTTGAATTTATTTGACGGATGACCATAAAAAGCTGCGGATACACAAGCTAAAGCATAACGGGTGTTATCAACCTGGATTACCGTTACACCGTCGGGAACTTCAACATCCTTCTGGACCAATAATGCTTTTGCTCCTTTTACAATAGCATCTGCAATAAACTTATGGCCGTCAACAACCGTACCCTCAATACACACAAATAATGAGTCTTTTTCGGCCCTTCTTGAATCATATGCAATGCTTTTGATTTCAATATCAGTACATCCCTTAATGCTTATCGGGTTTAAGTTTTTTATTAATGCAGAAAGTAACATTCAGCACCTCCATCAGTATAAAATTCGCTATATAATCTTGTCTCTATCTATACTTCACCTTTTGTCCCCTATTTCTTTATATTCTGTTCTCTGTTCTCCATTCCCCATTCATTGCTCTCTATTCTTCGTCCTCTGTTCTCTGTTCTCTATTCTCTGTATTATACCACTCTTCCATCAAATTTTAAAACTATCTGCTAAGTGATTTTCCAAACCGCCCTTCGTTTTAATCCAGGACTATTTCTCCTCCGTCTTCCACTTCGAGGTGCTTAAACTCAACTTCTATTACTTTACCAGCAGTAACTTCTTCGCCGGGCACAACCGACTGCCTGTATGCAGTTCCCGAACCTATTACCTTTATATTAAGGCCAGCCTGACGGAGAATCTCAGTAGCATCATCTACAGACATATTCAATACATCAGGAACTTTAACCTTAATTTCTTCCTCAGGTTTATAAGTATACAGTATAATTACGGATTTCTTTTGAATGCTTGCATCCGGTTTTGGTGTCTGTTCTACGACAATAGCTTCTTTGTTTTCCGTGTCCCCTTCAATGCGGTAACGGAGATCACGTTCAGCCAGCTCCTTGATTGCATCCGATACGGTTTTATCCCTGACATCAGGTACATAAACCTCTTCCCGGATTTCCTCCATATCCTTCTCAGTATATCTTCTCTCAACTTGAAGGTACTCAAGAGTATCCTCTATGATTTTTCCTGCTACAGGAGCAGCTATTGCACCGCCCATATATGAATCTCCTCTCGGGTCGAACAGAGCGACAAGGACGCATATGACAGGGTTATCAGCCGGTGCAAATGCACAGAATGAAGCTGTATATACATCACTCCCGTGAGTTGTCTGTGAGGTACCGGTCTTTCCTGCCACTCTGTAGCCCTTTACATATGCGTTTCTACCTGTACCTTCGGATACAACTCCCTCCAGTATTTCTCTGAGTGTATCAGATGTCTGCTTTGATATAACAGTCCTGATTACTTCAGGTTCAAATTTCTTTATGATATTGCCTTCCTGATCAGTAAGCTCCTTAACCAAGCGAGGTTTCATCATTTTGCCACCGTTTGCAATTGCAGTGTAAGCTGTAATGAGTTGTATTGGAGTAATAGTAAACCTCTGTCCAAAGGATGCTACCGCCATATCCACTTCTACCGGCTTGGCCTGGAAAATACTTCTGGCTTCCCCTTCAAGATCAATTCCGGTCTTGTCATAAAATCCGAAAGCCCTTACATATTGGTAAAACTTTTCAATTCCCATTTTCTGGGCAAGTCTTACAAATACCGGGTTAACCGATTTATACACGCCGGTTCTGAAAGATACCTGCCCCTGGTACCTGTAACTGCTGTATGAACGTATCGTCCACTTTCCTATCTGCACAGGCTGGTCGCTTATCATATCTTCCGGCTTTACCAGTCCTTCTTCCAGCGCAGCGGCAGATGTTATTACTTTAAATGTGGAACCAGGCTCATAAGTATCCTGAATAGCCTTGTTCCTCCATACGGTCTCGCTTAGAAGCTTGACGTTTTCACTGCTTTTGCTTCCTATCCATGTACTTGGATCCTGGCCTGGCGGTGGAGCATATGGGTTATTCAAGTCATAATCGGGATATGAAACCATTGCCAGGATATCACCGTTTCTCGGATCCATGACAATGGCTACAGCGCCTTTTTGAAGCTTGTTGTCAACAACAGCTTTTTCAATTGCTTTTTGGGCAAAATACTGTATTGTTTCATCAATTGTCAATACTACATTAAGTCCGTCCTGTGGATCTATACGTTTCTCAGTCTTAAACGGCAGCTCACGGCCAATAACGTCAACTTCACTTAGTATTCTGCCTGGAGTGCCCTTAAGGTATTTATCCATGACCTTTTCGATTCCGTAAAGCCCCTCATTGTCCACATTGGTAAACCCTATAACATGAGCGGCAAGATTCCGTCCGGGGTAATACCTTTTGGTATCCTCATCTATGTAAATTCCCTCAATACCTTCTTCCTGGATCCACTGTCTTACCCTATCTCCAACATCTTTTTCAATTTTTCTTTTAATCAGCACGTAACGAACGTTTTTTGTAATATTCTTATACACATCTTCCTTATCCATTTCCAGGATTTCAGCAAGCTTTTCTGCAATGGCTTCTGGTGACTTGTCTGAGTTTTTGATTTCACTTGGAAAAGCGCTTATCGTATCTACAGATGCGCTTATTGCAAGTTCCTTTCCGTTTCTATCATAAATTGTTCCCCTTCTCGGGCTGATTGTACGTGAAGAATTCTGTTGCATAAAAGCCATTTTCTGCAGCTCTTCCCCCTGGACTATCTGAATATATGCAACTTTTCCCAAAAGTCCTGTTACAACCAATGTGAAAAAAATAAGCAGGGCTAAAAGCCTTCTTTTTATCATTATACGTGATCCTGCCAAACCAACGTCCTCCCGTCCGGGCCAAAGTTTATATAAAAAAAGACCATAGACCGTGTAAAAACTTTACACCCATCCACAGCCTAGAGCACCATAGAGATCCCGTAGTCTATAACCTAGTAAAGAAGCTGGGCAAATTTACCTGCTTTTTCCAGCAGTGCAGTAAGTATGTTTGTATTCTCTTTGTCGCCCGTTTCTTTGTAAGCATCTGCAACAACAGTAAAATCATTCTTCGGAACAGATATGTACACTGTTTGGAATTTGTCCGGTTTTTTCATATTAAGTTTTTCTTCTGCAATTTCTTTTATTTTTCTTAGGTCCGTTTCCTTTTCTATTTCAACCATAAGCCTGGCGTTATTATCTTTTATTTTATTATAGTCGCTTTCAGCTTCAACAATTTCGTAGTTCAATTCAGTAATCATTGCATACCTGTACATTATCAAAAAGAACATGCAAAAAACAACCATCAGCAT
>DULF01000087.1 GCA_012840535.1 Clostridiaceae bacterium | reverse complement strand
TAAGCGTCGCACCCTGCACGGGTGCGTGGATTGAAACATATTATCCCGCATTGATGATTGAATATAACTTTAGTCGCACCCTGCACGGGTGCGTGGATTGAAACTAGTTTATGCAGACCCTTATATCGGAAGTGCTATTGTCGCACCATGCACGGGTACGTGGATTGAAACCAATATGGGAAATTCATTTGTACTCACAACAATGGGTTGCACCCTACACGGGTACGTGGGTTGAAACAATTCCTGACTATTAATCAGGGTGTCCAGGGGTCAGTTACAATCTTAATGGATGTACACTAGAGAGGGAATAGATGTTTCTATTCCCTCTCAACCGGGTCGTAGCCGACTACGGTCCATATTCCGGTGCTGTCCTGCCTTATAAGCCTTTTTAGATATATCCTGCGTATGGGCGTTTCATCACCGGCTACCTCCACAATAGCTTCTGCTCCGGTGTTTTCTACGATCTTTATTTCTTCATAATTAATTGGATAATCTCCCTGAATGCCTTCAGGTGAAATCTTCAGGCTGACAAAGACCTGGGCGACATAGACCGGGTCGAGCTTCCAGGGTGAGTGTCCCGCATCCACGCTTTTTTGTTCGTTTTCTTCTATTTCCAAATCCACCGGGACTTCTACCTTGGGCTTAATATGCGCTTCGGTTTTTGAAGGAATCTGAAGCTTATTTCCGCTTAATCCTTCTGCAAACAAAGCCAGTTCCTCCAGTGAAGCATTGCCGACTATTGCGTATTCAAATTCTTTTTCCTGCCAGCGAATGGCAGTTATTTCCGTGATACCTGCATAAAGCCCGCTCCCCGAAAGAATTCCGCTGTCTCCTTCAACCGGCGACTGAATCTCGGCAGTGTTATCTCCGATCTTACCCAGAACAGCATTGGAAACAGGTTTAAATTCCCCCTTGGATTTTCCCTGTAAAACAATTGCGACAGTTTCTTTATCCTGTGAAGCATAATATAGTTTGGTAATATTTTCATTGACCGCCACTGCTATTTTATCCTGTTTAAATCCTTCTGGCACATCTTCCGGTATTTTAGGTACAAACCCTGCTATTTCCGCAGCCTCATCCAGGTTATTTACCAACAGCTCAGGACTTGTGTCAAATACGTCAAAACCTTCAGGGACATTGTAAGAAAGTAATTCTTCAGGTATGGAATCATAAAAATCTATATCAGTATAAGTAACCCTGTATTGAAGGGCGTTTACCATACTGCTTTGTTTTTGCAACGGGAGGTTTGTTTTTTTGTCAATCCATATATGATAAGGATTTCCACCCTGTGGTATTACTTCGACAATAATTGTTTCTCTGCCGGAAACCGTTTCTTTGCCAATTACTTTAGTCTCAAGAGAATTTTTTGCTTCTGTGACTTCATTGGCCAACTCCAGTGTAAACTTATAAGGATCAGGGAAAGCGGGAAAAACATATACCTGGTTTTGATCAGGAACGATCTGCCATTTTTTTTGGCCGTTGTTTACCGTTATTACACCTTCCTGAGCGCCTTCCAGCTTCCTGGTATAGTAACGCTCCTGCATGTCTGCCCACACTTCCAGTTTTGCCTGTACGGTTTCTTTTCCTTCTGCATTTATTTCCACAAATTCAAGGATACCATGATATGCTTCAATTTTCTGCAATGCTTTTTCCATAGCATGGACAATGTTGGGACTCCCAGAGGGCAAAACGATGTTCAGTAGAATTGCTATTATGGCAATTGCTGCTATGGCTGTTGCTCCTGTGAACCATTTTTGTTTTAAGTTTTTGTACCTAGCGCCGGACGAAGTCTTCTTCCGTAATTGGGCTGAAACACTGTGAGCCAGTTTTTTTGGATAATCGGCAGGCGGCAATGCCGGTTCTTTTAAACTGCGGACAAGCCGTACGGTGCCGAAAAGCTTTTCAAGTTCCGGTGAATTTGGTGGGCTTTCATGTTCTTTTGGTTTTTTCTCAGAATTCAGTGTATCAATATATTGAGATAATTTTTCTTCATTATTATTCATTCTTCATACCTCCTTTTGCAGGCTGTTATTTTCCAAAAATGCGGCGATTGCTTGCAGTGCCCTATATTGCAAAACTCGAATGGCTCCTTCTTTTTTGTTCATAATTTTTGCGGTTTCAGCGACCGAGTAACCTTTAATAATCCTTAGTTCAACAACCTTTCGCTGTTCTTCGCTTATGCTTTTTAAGGCAGCATCTATCAATGCGCGTTGCGTCGATGTTTCGATGGGGTCGTCCGTTGCCAGTTTTAACGGATCTGTATTTTCCAGGCTGACACCTGTTCCACGGCGTTTGTTTTTGCGCCATCTGTCCCGTAAAATATTAAGAGAGACGGTCTTTAAAAAACTTGTATACTTATCTACATCATCTATGCCGTTTTTTTGAAAACGGGAGAGCGCCTTGACGTAGGTTTCCTGGGTAATATCTTCAGCTTCTTCGCGGTTTTGCACCCTTAAGTATATAAACCGGTATACAGACTCCCATGTGGAAGAACAAATTTCTTCTATCAGCTTTAAATCACCTTCTTGCGCTTTATTGCGCTTTCCTTTATCTAGCATCTCTCAAAGCTCCTTCTGACTGGCCAGTTATATCTTCAATAATAAAGACGCTATAATTATGCCAAATGTTACATAAAAATATGGTTTTTTTATTGACACGAATTATTTTAGCACTGTATAATTGTATACAATTATACAAAGTGCATTTTCTATATCAGATTATTAGGCAAAATGTAACAACAAAAATGGAAATACATTGAATTTATTAGATTGAAATTTATGTTAAAACTAATTCATAGGAGGTAATTAAATTGGGTTTGAATTTGGCACAGAAAATTATAAAAGAACATCTTATAAGCGGTGAAATGATTCCAGGCAAGGAGATAGCAATAAGAATTGACCAGACTCTTACTCAGGATTCGACAGGGACTATGGCATATCTTCAGTTTGAAGCCATGGGAATTCCCAGGGTTAAGACGAAGAAATCTGTTGCATATATTGACCACAATACACTGCAGGCAGGTTTTGAAAATGCCGATGACCACAAATATATTCAGACGGTTGCATCAAAACACGGTATATATTTTTCAAGACCCGGAAATGGAATATGCCACCAGGTTCACTTGGAACGCTTTGGCGTTCCCGGTATGACACTCTTAGGTTCCGACAGCCACACACCCACCTGCGGCGGTCTGGGAATGCTTGCCATCGGTGCAGGCGGCCTTGATGTTGCCGTTGCCATGGGAGGCGGCCCATACTACCTAACAATGCCCAAGGTATGCAGAATTGTCCTAAAGGGCGCGCTTAAGCCATGGGTTTCCGCTAAAGATATAATTCTTGAAATTTTAAGGATTATGTCTGTAAAGGGCGGAGTAGGCAAAATCATTGAATATGCCGGTGAAGGAATCAAGAGCCTTACGGTTCCTGAAAGAGCTACAATTACAAATATGGGCGCTGAACTTGGGGCGACCACGTCCATATTCCCGAGCGATGAAATTACAAGAGAGTTTTTAAAGGCACAGGGCAGGGAACAGGATTGGGTTGAGCTGTTGCCTGACGCCGATGCTTCATATGATGAGGAAATAGAAATCGATCTTTCGCAGCTTGAACCTTTGGCGGCACAGCCTCACAGCCCTGATAACGTTGCTAAGGTGAAGGATATAGGTAAAATAAAGGTGGACCAGGTAGCCATCGGAAGCTGCACCAATTCTTCATATGTGGACATGATGAAGGTTGCAAAAATTCTCAAGGGAAGGACTGTCAATCCAAATGTCAGCCTTGTGATTGCTCCCGGTTCCAAACAGGTGCTGACCATGCTGGCCCAAAACGGAGCGCTTGCGGATATGGTTGCTGCAGGAGCAAGGATACTGGAGTCTGCATGCGGGCCTTGTATTGGAATGGGACAGGCGCCGGCTTCCAATGCTGTATCACTCAGGACCTTTAACAGGAACTTTGAGGGAAGAAGCGGAACCGCATCAGCAAAAGTTTATCTTGTAAGCCCTGAAGTCGCTGCGGTGAGCGCTATTACAGGCGTATTGACCGATCCCAGGGAGTTTGGGGAGGCGCCTTCAGTCAAGATGCCTGATAGCTTCCTGATAAACGATAACATGATTGTGCCTCCTGCGCCTGAAGGCGAAGAGGTGGAAGTTGTAAGGGGACCAAATATAAAGCCGTTTCCTGTTAACAAGGAACTGGCTGATAAAGTCAGCGGCAAGGTATTGATAAAGGTTGGCGACAATATAACAACCGACCACATTATGCCTTCAAATGCAAAGCTGCTTCCGTACCGTTCAAACGTACCATATTTGGCTGAATTTTGCCTTACACCTTGTGACCCTGATTTTCCAAAACGTGCAAAGGAAAACGGCGGCGGTTTTATAGTAGGAGGTTCAAACTACGGTCAGGGTTCAAGCCGTGAGCATGCGGCGCTTGCACCCCTTCAACTTGGCATTAAGGGAGTGCTGGCAAAATCCTTTGCAAGGATACACATGGCTAACCTGATAAATTCAGGCATAATTCCAATGACATTTGTCAATGAAAGTGATTATGATGAAATTGAAAATGGGGACGAACTATTGCTTGATAATGCAAGAGAACAGATTAAGAGCGGAAATGAACTGGTAATTCATAATAAGAC
The DNA here is from genome assembly GCA_012840535.1 of Clostridiaceae bacterium. Lineage (GTDB taxonomy): Bacteria > Bacillota > Clostridia > Acetivibrionales > DUMB01 > DULF01. Next base: position 10,453 of record DULF01000087.1, on the reverse strand, counting down.
TAAAAACAAGGATATAAAGGTTAGAGTAACATTATCTGAGAGGCAGGTTGAGATTATACTTGCGGGCGGTCTGCTCAATTATACAAGAAAACAGAACGAGAGCCGGAGGTAGTAAAGGATGGCCCCGAAAGGAGTAGGATATATGCCCAGGTTGGATCTCGATGGAAACTCCGGATATTTTAACTCTTTAACCGACAGGATTTTCAAGCAGATTGAAAATGACATTTTATATGGGAAGTATCAGCCTGGAGACAGTCTTATTGAGACAAAGCTATCCAGAGAACTGAATGTGAGCAGAACTCCTATACGTGAAGCTTTAAGACAGCTTGAACGGGAAGGGCTTGTACAGTCTATTCCAAACAAGGGTGTTATTGTCAAAGGAATATCGGTACAGGATATTGAAGATATTTATACTATAAGGATGATGATTGAAGGCCTGGCGGCAAGATGGGCAGCGGAGAAGATAACTGAAAAGGAAATCGAAGAATTAAAAGAGGTTGTTGACCTTGAGGAGTTTTATACGACAAAAAACGATCCAAGCCACTTGCTGAAGTTTGATTCCCGGTTTCATGAGATACTTTTCAGGGCGAGCAAAAGCAAACCTCTTATGCATATGTTAAGTATGTTTCATCATTATATACAGAGAGCGAGAAACATTTCGCTGTCCACGCCGGAAAGGGCTCAGAAGGTTCTTGAAGAACATAAGGCGATCCTTAAGGCACTAATGGAAAGAGATGCTGAAAAGGCTGAAAAGCTTACAAATGAGCATATAAAAAATGCAAGCATCAACTTCTTGAAACACAAGGAGGAAATTGAGAAACTCTAGCCTTAATAAGAGGAGGAACCATATGGAAAATGTAAATGGTAAAAAAAGTATAAACAAAGAGGAAATACTAAGCAAATTAAGCTTAATCAGCCGGTCAAATAATCAAATAGACCCTGAGCTGTACAGTAAATATAACGTGAAAAGAGGTTTGCGCAACAGCGATGGCACAGGAGTTCTGGTAGGATTGACCGAAGTTGGGGACGTACATGCATATATAATCGACGAAAATGAAATAGTGCCGATAGAGGGCAGACTGTATTACAGGGGTATTGATGTTTACGATTTTGTAGACGGGTTCCTGAAAGATAACAGGTTTGGATTTGAAGAGTGCTGTTACCTGCTGCTTTTCGGCAAATTGCCAAATAGAAGGGAACTTGACGAGTTTAACAGGCTTCTTGGCGAGTACAGGAAACTTCCTGATACCTTTGTAAGCGATATGATACTGAAAGCACCAAGCAAAGATATTATGAACAAGCTTGCCAGAAGTGTGCTGGTTTCATATTCGTATGACAGCAACCCCGACGATACAAGCATAGAAAACACCTTAAGGCAGTGTGTTGAGCTGATTGCACGTTTCCCTGCCATGGTTGCTTACGGGTATCAGGCCAAAGCCCATTACCACGACGGAAAAAGCCTTTATATTCACAGCCCGCAGCCTGAATTGAGCACTGCGGAAAACCTGTTATACATGATAAGGCCAGACAACAAGTTCACCAAGCTGGAAGCTGAAACTCTTGACCTTGCGCTTGTACTGCACGCTGAGCATGGCGGTGGCAATAATTCCACATTTGTTACCCATGTTGTATCTTCCACAGGTACTGATACCTATTCAGCGATATCAGCCGCAATTGGTTCCCTTAAAGGACCTAAGCATGGCGGGGCAAATATAAGGGTAATGGAAATGATGGAGGATATTAAAGCGCATGTAAAGGATTGGAATGACGAGGATGAAATTGCAGCTTACCTTGAGAAGATATTAAGGAAGGAAGCTTATGACAGAAGCGGCCTGATATATGGAATCGGCCATGCTGTATATACGCTCTCGGACCCCAGGGCAGTACTGCTTAAGAAAAAGGCAGAAGTGCTTGCAAAAGAGAAGGGAATGGAGAATGAGTACAAACTATATACTACGATAGAAAAACTGACTCCTTCCGTTTTCCATAGAGTTAAAAAGGCAGGCAAGGTTATGTGTGCAAATGTTGATTTTTACTCAGGTTTTGTTTATGAAATGCTTAATATTCCAAGAGAGCTTTTCACACCAATTTTTGCAGTGGCAAGAATTGCCGGCTGGTGTGCTCACAGAATAGAAGAACTTATTAACGGAGGCAGAATAATAAGGCCTGCCTATAAAAGTGTTGCCGGCAGGAAAAAATACATTTCTATGGACGAAAGAGAATAATGAAAGAAAAGGAGAAATGAAGGATGGCAAACAAAATTGAAATGAAAGTCCCATTGGTCGAGATGGACGGAGATGAAATGACAAGAGTAATATGGGGAATGATTAAGGATTTGCTCTTAAAGCCCTATATTGACTTAAAGACGGAATACTATGACCTTGGACTTAAAAAGAGGGACGAGACAGAAGACCAGGTTACTGTTGACGCTGCGAATGCGATTAAAAAATACGGCGTTGGCGTCAAGTGCGCGACAATTACTCCCAATGCTGACAGGGTGAAGGAATATAATTTAAAGAAGATGTGGAAAAGTCCTAATGGGACAATAAGGGCTATTCTTGACGGAACTGTTTTCCGTGCCCCGATTATTGTAAACAGTATCAAGCCGTTTGTTAAGACATGGAAAAAGCCTATTATTATCGCAAGGCATGCTTACGGCGATGTATATAAAAATGTAGAATTCCGCGTGGGCGGTCCCGGAAAAGCTGAACTTGTTTTCACGTCCGAAAGCGGAGAAGAGACCAGGCAGACCATTCATGAATTTGACGGCAAAGGTGTCCTGATGGGTATGCATAATACCGATAAATCAATAAGAAGTTTTGCAAGAGCGTGCTTTACATATGCCCTGGACCAGAAGGTTGATTTGTGGTTTGCCACCAAGGACACGATTTCAAAAACCTATGACCACACATTTAAGGACATTTTCCAGGAAATATACGAAAATGAATTTAAGGAGAAGTTTGAGGCTGCTAATATTGAATATTTCTATACTTTGATAGATGATGCGGTGGCGAGGATTATAAGATCTGAGGGCGGAATGCTCTGGGCTTGCAAAAACTATGACGGCGATGTTATGTCAGATATGGTTGCCACTGCTTTTGGAAGCCTTGCGATGATGACATCAGTCCTGGTATCCCCTGAAGGTTATTATGAATATGAGGCTGCTCACGGCACAGTCCAGAGACACTATTACAAGCACCTTAAGGGAGAAGAAACATCGACCAATTCAATTGCCACTTTGTTTGCATGGACCGGAGCGCTAAAGAAACGCGGCGAAATTGACGGTATCAATGAACTTGTGGAATTTGCTTCAAGGCTTGAGTCCGCAGCGCTCAGGACAATTGATGAAGGCGTAATGACAAAGGATTTGGCACAGCTTTCTGAGATAGAAGATAAGAGGATTGTCAATACGGAAGATTTCTTGAAGGAGATTAAGCTGCGTCTGGAAGAATCGATGTAGGGAAAATATTGTGTTAAAGTGAAACAATGCAGGGAGACACTCCTTAAGTTTTAAAAAGATTTTTTTGAGGGATGTCTCCCTTTGAGTCAGAAGGGGATATTCCATGACATCTGCACTTTTGAGAGGATGGTGTGTCTTGTAATAAAAAAGCCATCTCGTTATTGAGATGACTTTTTGGTGACCCATAGGGGATTCGAACCCCTGTTGCCGCCGTGAGAGGGCGGAGTCTTAGGCCGCTTGACCAATGGGCCGCAAATATATTTAATTGTGGTGGCAAAAGATATTATAACACGCATAATCGCGAAGTGCAATATGGAAAGTATGTAAATTTGGATATTGGAGAATGGTATATGAAATTGCCTGCGGAATTCCTTGATAAAATGAGGAGGCTTTTGGGCGATAAAGAATACGGGGAATTTATCAAATCATATGACATTCCAAGGTACTACGGTCTCAGGGTGAATACGCTTAAAACAAGTGTAGAAGAATTTTTAAGAATTTCGCCGTTTGAGCTTGAAAAAATTCCATGGGTTGAAGACGGTTTCTATTATAAGGAAGGTGAAAGCCCTGGCAAGCACCCGTATTACCATGCAGGGCTTTATTACATACAGGAGCCTAGTGCAATGTTTCCTGCTGCTGTTTTAGATGCTAAACCCGGCGAGCATGTACTGGACCTCTGTGCCGCTCCGGGGGGAAAGTCGGTGCAGATCGCCGCGTCTATGAAAGGAAAAGGAATACTTGTGGCTAACGACATAAATTCAGACAGGGTGAAAGCGCTTGTCAAGAATCTTGAGCTTTGCGGCGCAAGAAACGCCATTGTAACCAACGAACCGCCTGACAGGCTTGCAGTTAATTTTGCAGGATATTTTGACAGGATATTGGTGGATGCGCCGTGTTCAGGCGAAGGCATGTTCAGAAAAGACGAGGATGCGGTTCGAAGCTGGCAGAAGTTTAAATGTGATACATGTGCCGCAATGCAAAGAGAAATTTTAAAAAGCGTTGACCGGATGCTAAGGCCTGGAGGATACATGGTTTATTCTACATGTACTTTTTCGCCCGAGGAAAATGAACAGGCCATATCGGATTTCCTGGCATGGAATAACGGTAATTATGAAATTATGGAGATACCAAAGCTAAATGGTATCGAAGGAGGAAAACCTGAATGGTCCGACGGAAATCCGGAGCTGACAAAAACAGCAAGGCTCTGGCCGCATAAGGTAAAAGGCGAAGGGCATTTTGTAGCCTTACTAAGAAAAAAGAATGGACATAATTGTTCGGATAATGCTTCAGGCAGTCAAATAAAGGACGAAGAATATAAGAAAGGTAAGAAAAATTCAGGAAGTATTGCTGATGAATCTCAGAGAAAAGCGTTTAATGTGTTTGTAAATGAGAACCTCAATTTAAGCATAGACGGCTTTTTTATACAAAAAGGAAATAATCTATATTGCCTGCCTGAAGAGCCGCCTGACCTAAATGGAATTAAGGTTGCAAAGTTTGGGTGGTATCTTGGCGAATTTGCAAGAGGCATATTTGAGCCTTCACATTCGCTGGCAGTTTCATTGAAAAAAGGTGATATAAAAAACACCGTGGATTTTTCTCCTGAATCCAGGGAAATAATAGGCTATCTGCGCGGAGAAACTGTTATGGTAGGCGGAAAAAAAGGATTGACAGCAGTGTGTGTCAACGGATATACCCTGGGGTGGGCAAAGCAGATGGGGAATATGCTGAAAAACCTGTATCCAAAGGGATGGAGAAGGATGAGCTGAGGAACAGGAATAAAAGGGTAAAAGGAGAGAACCAGTTATGAGGAACACTCAGCGTCTTGATAAAATTCTATCAAATTCCGGTTACGGAACCCGTAAAGAGATTAAAAAGCTTGTTAAACAGGGAGTTGTAAGAGTAGACGGAGAGGTGGTCAAGGACAGCAGCATTCACGTGGACCCTGACGCCAGCGTAATTGAGATTGGCGGGAAAGAACTCGTTTACAGGAAATATATCTACATTATGATGAACAAGCCTGCAGGCGTAATTTCCGCAACATATGACAGCCAACTGCCAACGGTCATTGATTTGCTTCCGGATGAATACAGGCATTTTAATCCTTTCCCTGCAGGCCGTCTTGATATTGATACTGAAGGGTTTTTACTGATTACAAACGACGGGCAGCTGGCACACAAAATATTGTCGCCTAAAAAGCACATTCCCAAAAAGTATTATGCTCTTGTGATTGGTGAAGTTACTGAAGCCGATGTTGACAAATTTTCCCGCGGAGTTGTGCTTGATGACGGCTACAAGACTTTGCCTGCGGAGTTAAATGTATTGAGGGCCGGGATGTGTTCCGAAATTGAGCTTATAATACATGAAGGCAAATTCCATCAGGTAAAGAGGATGTTTGAAGCAGTTGGGAAAAAAGTAAAATACTTAAGGAGGCTGGAAATAGGCAGCCTCAGGCTTGATGAGGGCCTTGAGCCCGGAGAGTTCAGGGAATTGACCGGTGAAGAGCTGGAGAGTTTGAAAGCAAGCGTCGGAGATTCGGAGTGATTACTCTGTAAGCTTCAGCAAAGCATAGTTTATAAAATCATCGCCGGCATAATATATATCCGGCTTTATGCCTTTGCCTTGAATGTTTTCGCCTGAAGGCGTAAACCACAGCAAAGTAGTTGCCTTTACGGCAAATCCCCGCTTAAGCGGCATTGTAAACTGGCCTATTCCTTTCCCGAAGGTTGTCTCTCCGATAAGAGTCACATTATCCAGGTTATCTTTCAGAGCGGCAATCATATTCTCTGAGGCGCTTGCAGTATTTTTATTCTGCAGGATAATTATTTTTTTAAAGTCAAGTATTTTATCCTTTTTTGCTTTGTATACCCAGTTGAACATACGCATTTTATCGGTAGCAATTGTGCTTCCCTTGGGGATGAACAAATCCGAAATGTCTGCCATTGCCGGGATGTCGCCTCCATAGTTGTCCCTTAAATCTATAATGAGATAAGGATATTTCTTAAGCTGATCAACATTATCATATACGAATTTTTTTGTATATTTTGAGAAATTGGTAATACGCATGTAAATTGTACTGTCGTTCAATACCTTGATTTCTGACTGGGCTGCTTCTTCCTTTTCTTCGATTTTGGTCTGTTTATAGCTTTCGGGCGTATAAAGATATGTATACCTTTCGTTATTGATGCTTCTGATCTGCCTGGTTACCACTGAAATGACCATATTATCGAAATAGGAAAAATAACTGCCTTTAACGTCCCTCTTGAGTTCTTCCTTGTATAATTGATCCAGTGTATCTGTGTAAATGTAATGGTGGGATATGAAATGCTTGAATACAAGGTAGTCAAAATTCAGGTAGATATAAAAGCCTACTGCTGCAATCAACAAAACGAAAAGAGCCAGCAGGATACGGAATCTTCTTTTATACCTTTTGAGTTGTTCCTCTAATGGAAGATTTTTTATTTTCATAATTTCTCACCGTAGTAATCTATTATTTTTTCCCAAAATAATTTTAACACTTTTGCCTGGTTGTTAACACTATAATTGGTTCAAAAATAATTTAATTGACATATGTATGCCAAGCTATTATAATATATTTACGCGGACGTTTGTGATGACGTTTGCAGGCAGCTAAAATAATGATGGTCGCTTAGCTCAGCTGGTTAGAGTACCACGTTGACATCGTGGGGGTCACTGGTTCGATTCCAGTAGCGACCACCAACAAAATTGCAGAAATGTTTAATAGCATTTCTGCAATTTTTTTGTGATTGGGGGACAGTCCTTCACTTTTTTCATTTTTTTAGGAGGAGGGACAGTCCTTCACTTTTTATAGTTTTTAGGTATATTAATAATTAATGTTAATTGTGCAGGAGTGTCCCTATTACCCCATTTATGCAAATTATGCAGGAGTGTCCCTCCTCTCATCTCTGCTCTTTCCTGAACTGCCTGGGCGGCGTACCTTTTACCTTTTTAAATACTTTTGAAAATTGCAATTGGTCGTCATAACCGACAGAACGGGCAATATCACCTATTGAAAGGTTGATGTTGCGCATCAGCTGGCACGCCATATCGATCCTGTAACTTACCAGGAACTCCTGAGGTGAAACATTCAGGAGCTCCTTAAAAATTGAGTAGAGGTAGCTTCTGTCCAGCCCAACGTAATTGGCGATTTCCGTAATGGTAATTTTTCTTGAGTAGTTCATTGCGATAAATTCCAGGGCTTTTTTTATGTAAGACTCTTTTTTGTTATCCTTGTCAAAAACATGTTTTGTTTCGAATTCTTCAATAAGTTGTGAGAGAAAAACATATAGCAATCCCAAAAGTCTGATTTCCCCGGCTTTTGAGAGATTCTTTGTGGATATCATTTGTTTAAAGCATTCTGTGAGGAAATCATCCTTGTCATACCTGAATATTGGGTTTTCAGCGGAAAGGTTGGCCCTATTCAGGTATATTTCAGCTTTAATGCCATGAAAGCCTACCCATGCGTAGCTCCAGGGATCATCCAAGTCTGCTTCGTAGTAAATGACAGTGTTTGGGCAAATGAGGAAGCCATCATCCTTTTCGAGATTGAATGTTTTGCCGCCAACCTGATAAAATCCCTTTCCTTTGAGGATGTAATGTATTATGTAGTGATCTCTGACGGCAGGACCCCAGGAATGTCCGGGTTTGCAATCTTCCATACCACATCTGTACATATTTAAATCCGTATTAGCAGGTTTGTTAATATATATTTTTTCGAGCATTTTATATCACCTAACTAAATTTTGAGTAATTTTTCATACAACATTATAACATATATTTAAAACATGTATCCATTTACTTGCTGTGAGGAAATGTTAAAATTATATTAAGGAATTTTTATGTGGAGGTTTTAGCAATGGCTGAATTAAGGTGGCATCCACTAATCAAGGATTGGGTTATGATTGCTTCCCATCGCCAGAACAGGCCACAGATGCCTAAAGACTGGTGCCCGTTCTGTCCGGGCTCAGGTAGGGTGCCCGATAATTATGATGTATACAAATATGATAATGACTTCCCGGTTTTATCACAGAACCCGCCTGTGCCGGACGATGTAGAGACCGAATTGTATAAAACAAGGGAAGCATACGGAAAATGCGAGGTTATTTTGTATTCCCCGAATCATACTATCACACTGCCGGAATTACCTGTAAGCCATGTAAAGAAACTTGTTGATTTATGGACTGAAAGATTTGCCGAGCTCAGGAAAGACGAGAAGATTAAATACATTTTTATATTTGAAAACCGCGGAGAGATGGTAGGAGTAACCATGCCCCATCCTCACGGCCAGATATACGGATATCCGTATATCCCGAAAAAACTTGAACTGGAGCTTGCGTCATGCAAGGAGCATTTCGAACAAAATAAATCATGTTTGATTTGTGACATAATAAAGAATGAAAAGGATTTCGGGGAAAGAGTAATATTTGAGAACGAAGATTTTATAGTGTTTCTGCCGTTTTTTACAGAGTATCCCTATGGAGTATATATTGCAAGCAGGAAACATAAGCAGAATCTGGCCCAGTTTAATGAGTCTGAGAAACTAAACCTGGCCAGGACGATAAGGGATACGACCGGCATGCTTGATTCGCTTTTCGGTTTCCAGTTTCCTTACATGATGTGCATGCACCAGGATCCTGTAAATTCGGGGGATTTCAGCGAGTATTACCATTTTCACATAGAGTTTTTCCCTCCGATGCGTGCAGCAGACAAACAGAAGTTTAACGCTTCAAGCGAGACTGGAGCATGGGCTCATGCAAATCCCACCAAACCTGAGGAAAAGGCTGTTGAGCTGAGACAGGCGTATGAAAGGTTTATAAAGGATAAGGGACAAGAGTAAGGATGTTAAGAAATGCGCAGGATTATGTTTATAAGAGCTCAAAAGGGAGGAAAATATTATGAATTTGGGCGAATTGAAGAAACGTTTTATCAGTATTTACGGGGGGACGGAAGACACTTTGAGGGTGTTTTCGGCTCCTGGGCGTGTTAATCTAATAGGTGAGCATACTGATTATAACGGTGGATATGTCTTTCCTGCAGCTCTCACTTTATCGTCTACTGTAGTTGCAAGACCCAGGAATGACAGGCAGATTAACCTGGCAGTTACTGACTTGGATGACAGGGTGAGCGCTTCTCTTGACAACTTGCAGCTTGAGGAACTTAAAAAATTAAGATGGGGCAATTACCAGCTTGGTGTGGCGGACGAATTGCAAAAAGCAGGCTATACACTGATTGGCTGCGATATGCTCTTTCACGATACTGTTCCACTTGGAAGCGGACTCTCGTCTTCGGCTGCTATTGAGGTTGCTACAGCAATAACTCTTGTAACGCTAAGTAATGAGGCTCTTGGTATAGAACGTGAAATTGATATGGTTAAATTGGCCTTGATATGTCAAGCAGCGGAGCATAATTATGTTGGCGTTAAATGTGGAATTATGGACCAGTTCGCCTCAGCCATGGGAAAGGCTAATCATGCAATTTTACTTGATTGCAGGGATTTAAGCTACAAACATGTTCCCCTTAAGCTTGAAGGATACAAGATAGTGATTTCAAATACAAAGAAAAAGAGAAGCCTTGGAGCTGTAAAGTACAATGAAAGACGAAAGGAATGCGAAGAGGGGTTTAAAATTTTAAAAGAAGCGCTTCCGCACATAACCTGCCTTGGGGACGTTTCATGTACGGAATTTGAGCAATGTAAACATCTGATAAAAGATGACATTATAAGAAAAAGGGTTGAGCATGTAATATACGAAAATGACAGGGTGTTAAAGTCGGTTGATGCGCTTGAAAAAGGCGACATATTGCAGTTTGGCAGATATATGATTGACTCTCACATTTCTCTGAGAGATTTGTATGAGGTAACCGGAATTGAACTTGATACCATGGTTGAAGAAGCTTTAAAAATAGATGGGACTATAGGTTCAAGAATGACAGGAGCAGGATTTGGAGGATGTACGGTAAGTATAGTCAGGGAAGACG
>DULF01000086.1 GCA_012840535.1 Clostridiaceae bacterium | reverse complement strand
GCTTTCACCGTGCTATAAAGCCCTTTTAAAATAGCTTCTGTTTTTTGAAAAAGGAATTCTGCTCCAATTTTTAGTAAGCGGAAATAAGTTTTACAAGCCAAGGATAGTAAAAAGTGTGGAAATTGCTTTTGCAAACTGGAAATGACCTTTTCACTTGTCCATTTACTATTATAAAAAGATGTTGACACTTTACAAAAAAACACATCGACACTTTTTACCTTGTAATCCCAGTTTATTACTGATATTTACAGTTCTCGACCAAATTCTTCAATAAAACAGGCGTTTTGTGTATATAAACCCTGTGGATAATGTGGATAAACCTGTATATAACTTATTGTAGCTCATTCTGTCTGTGGATAACTCTGTTACTTGTTTTGCGAAGTTTCTGCATTATGTAAATGGAATATTCCGACACCAATTCGAACAATCTTAACCAATATTGTATCTGCAATACAAAAACTATATAATAATATAAACTATTAACTATTATCAGACAAAAAATTTTTAGAAAGAGGAACAGAATATATGCAATACAAGGCAATAATTTTTGACCTGGACGGGACACTTCTTGATACTATTGAAGATTTATCGGACTCGATGAACGCTGTGCTTGAAAAGAAAGGTTTTCCGACCCATAGCGTGGAAGAGTATAAATATTTTATCGGACACGGCATACACAAGCTGGTTGAGCGTGCACTCCCGGCAAATTTCCGGAACGAAAGGTCAATTAAAGAGCATGCAGACCTTATGCGCCAGGAATACAAAAAGCGCTGGAACAATAAAACCCGTCCTTATGAGGGTATACCGGAACTATTGGGAAAGCTTGAGGAAAAAGGGATATTAATGGCAGTTCTGTCTAACAAAGCAGATGATTTTACAAAAGTTATTATTTCCGAGCTGCTTCCTCACTGGAAGTTCGAGGTTGTTTTTGGTGAACGTTCAAATGTTCCCAGAAAACCTGACCCTTCAGCCGCTCTTGAAATAGCCAATATACTTGGCGTACAGCCAAAAAACTTTATTTTTCTTGGTGATTCGGAATCCGATATGATAACCGCGACTGCTGCAGGAATGTATGGAATCGGCGCCCTCTGGGGCTTTCGCACAAAGGAGGAATTATTGTCAAGCGGTGCAAAAGCGGTCATACAGCACCCTTTGGATTTATTAAATTATCTTTAAAGAGGCAAATTTTGTATTGATGTAAAAAGCCTTTTTTAAGGCTTTTTACATCAATAATATTTCTGATATTTCCTATTTCCGAATTTCTTCAATAGCCGCTGTCTCCTGGCTATTGTCTTCTATTTTCTATTTTCTTAAAACTTAAACCCTTAAGATCGTTCAATATTGCTGAGTACACTGTCAAATGCCTGCCTCACACATGTACTGCCGTTCCAGTTTTTGCATGTCCTGCATGATATGCTCCCCTCACCTGCGCCATACCTGTTGCCTACAAAGCCCAGGGATTCATAATGTCTGCAGGATTGCCCCACAGCCGTCAATTGCTCATCACTGTGATAATCCAACATAAATAAACCTCCCCACCTTTTTACAAGGATTATTATCTGTATGAGGAGGAAAATTTATTCAACACAAACTGCGAAGCAGTTTGTGCGGGCAAGTGGTAAGAGCTGCCTGGCGGCAGGTAAGAAGTTAGTGGCAAAAGGAAGCGGGCAGCCGTATTTAAACGAGTTTTACCAGGTTTGCGTAAGCGGCCATAAGCCTCTTCATGCCATAATTCTTAAAATGAATTTCCAGTTTGTAATCGTCCCCGTCTTTCTCAATGGAAGAAATCGTACCCACACCGAATTTTTTATGTATCACTCTGTCGCCTTCCTTAAAATCAAATTCAGCAACAGGCTTTTTAACAACGTTTTCTATTCTGATTCCGAAGTCTTTTGAGGACGCAAAAGAATTAGTCCGTGTATTTGCAACATTCCTGTTGTAATAACTGTTTACATTTCTTCCATAATAATCGTCTACATATGCATTCCCGCTAAGATTTTCAATCAGTTCCGGCGGTATTTCACCTATAAACCTCGATTCCTCATTGTATGAAGTGCTGCCAAACAACGTTCTGCTCTGTGTACTTGCCAGGTATAGTTTCTCCATAGCCCTGGTCATTCCTACATAGCACAGCCTTCTTTCTTCTTCAAGTTCATTTTCGTCAGTAATTGAACGGTATCCGGGGAAAATACCTTCTTCCATGCCCACCATAAATACAACAGGGAATTCAAGCCCTTTGGCGCTGTGGAAAGTCATCAGTGCAACGCTTTCCTTCTCTTCTTCGTACTCGTCGATGTCGGTAACAAGTGATATATTTGCAAGGAAAGCCTCCAGGGTCTGTTCATCGCTTTGAGCTTCAAACTCCATTGCAACGGAAATAAACTCCTTGATGTTTTCTATTCTGGATTGCGCCTCTTCCGTCTTTTCGGCCTCAAGTTCAGGGAGTATGCCTGATTGCTCAATTATTTCCTGTATAAGTTCGGATATTGTAATGCTGTCCTTCAAAGCCCTGAATCTATTTATCAGGTCGACAAAATTCTGTAACTTGGAAGATGCCCGACGCAATTCGTCTATCTCATCAGAAGACGATATGATGTTGAATATGCTTAAGCCTTTGTTTCGTGCAATTTGCTCCGCTGTATCGAGCGTAGCGTTTCCTATTCCTCTTCTGGGTACATTTATTATTCTTTTCAGGGCCATTTCATCCGAAGGATTTAACACAACTCTCAGGTATGCAATTATGTCCTTTATTTCCTTTCTGTCATAGAATCTCAACCCGCCGTATATCCTGTAGGGTATGCCTTCCCTCATAAGCATTTCCTCAAGGACACGCGACTGTGCGTTCATCCTGTATAGAACCGCAAAATTGTTATAGCTTCTATTCTCGTTTAAAACAAGCCTTTTGATTTCATTGGCTACAAACATGGCTTCTTCATGTTCGTTGCCGCCATGGTAATATTGGATTTTGCATCCCACAGGATTTCGGGTCCATAGAGTTTTCTTTTTTCTTCCTGTATTGTTTTTTATAACATTGTTGGCAGCATTAAGAATAGTCTGGGAAGAGCGGTAATTTTGTTCAAGCCTTATCACCTTGCAGTCCTTAAATTCTTTCTCAAAATCAAGTATATTCCTTATATTCGCCCCTCTCCAGCCATATATCGACTGGTCGTCGTCACCTACAACGCACAGGTTTCTGCTTGCATGTGCTAAAAGGCTCACCAGATGGTATTGGGCCGTATTTGTGTCTTGATATTCGTCTACATGTATATATTTGAATTTTTGCTGATAAAACTTCAGCACCGGAGGGTTGTCCACCAGCAGTTTAACAGTAAAAAGGATGATATCGTCAAAATCCAGGGCATTATTCAGCTTCAGCCTTTTTTGATAAAGGCTGTACAACTCTGCTACTTTGCCAAGCCTGAAATCTGATGAATACATGTTAGAATACGCTTCAGGTTCTATCAGCTCGTCTTTGGCTTTCCCAATCATTTCAAGAACCATCTTGGGCGGGAAAATTTTATCATTGAGGTTGAGTTCCTTTAAACAATCCTTTATCAGCTTAAGCTGGTCTTCAGTATCAAAAATTACAAAATTCCTGTCAAATCCTATCTTCTCTATATCTTTTCTCAAAATCCTCACGCATACGGAATGAAAAGTTCCAACCCAAATATTTTCCGACAGGTCCCCCAACAGTTTTTCAACTCTTTCCTTCATTTCCCTTGCAGCTTTGTTTGTGAATGTAATAGCAAGGACATTGCCCGGATAAACGCCTTTTTCTTTTATTAAGTACGCAATTCTATGTGTAAGCACCCTGGTTTTTCCGGAACCTGCGCCCGCAAGTATAAGCAGCGGACCTTCAGTGTGCAGGACGGCTTCTTTTTGTTGTTCGTTTAAATTTTCAAGCAAATTCATATTTCTCTCCCTACTTATTTCAAAAAGGTAACGTAAAAACCTGGTATATCATGTATGTTATATAATATGTCAAACGTATGTTCATGTCAAGCAATTTTCCCTGCAATAAAAAAGAGATACGGCTTATGCCATATCTCTTTTTGAATATTACATAGGCCTTCATTTGCCGGCATCATCAGTATTCCGGCTCGATCAGGCCGTAGTTTCCGTCCTTTCTCCTGTAAACCACATTTACCTGGTTTGTTTCAGCATTCGTAAACATAAAGAATTCATGTCCAATTAAATTCATTTGTAAAATTGCTTCTTCTACCGCCATGGGTTTTATTGCAAATTTCTTTGAACGCACAATCTTAAACTCCTGTTCCTCATCCACTTCAGTGTCCATATTAAAATTCTCATTCTTTAGTGCGCCCTCACGGAGCCTTTTTGCAAGTCTTGTTTTATTTCTTCTTATTTGTCTTTCAATAATATCCATAGCCTTGTCTATCGCGGCATACATATCATCGTTTTCTACTTCCGCTCTCATCACGGTGCCGTTAAAAATAACCGTTATCTCTATAATATGCCTGTTTTTCTCTACGCTCATTGTCACCTGGGCTTCTGCATCTTTGCTAAAAAACCTCTCCAGCTTTTCCAGCTTCTTAGTAACTTTTTCCCTTAGTGCAGCTGTTATTTCAATATTTTTTCCGCTTACAGCATATTTCATGGTTTCAACAGCTCCTTTCGACTTATGAATTTAATAATGCAATTGCATTATTCAGTAAAGCCTATATAAATAATATTCGATACTCAATCAATAAATCCTCCTGGTTTTAACCATATTGTTTTATCAGCATTGTTTAATCATATTATTAGTTTAGTTTGCTTAAATATACATTTTTTTGAAAATAAGCTAATACATTCCTCAAGCAACCTGTGAAAAACTTATGTTTTGTGCATATAAAGCCTGTGGATAATGTGGACAAAGCTGTGAATAACTTATACCAGCCCATTTCAGTTGTGGATAAAAATGTTGAAATCAAATCAGGCCAAAACCGCTTTATGTTAATACAAATGTGGGTAAATATGGCTCATTACTCAAACTGCTTGTAAAACTCATCTTCCGGGTATGTTTTGCATGCAAATAATTTGTCGGCATACTCAATATACGAATCCTTTGACGGGAAAACCGGCTTATAGTTTTTGATTATATCCCGTGCAACGGCTGCGTCATTTGATAAAAGTTCCGCAGCAGTACATGCCAGGAATTCCGCTCCAAGGACATATGAATCATAAGGATCGACAATCCTGAAATCCTTACTGTGCAGTCCGCCCTTAACTCCTCCAATATATGGATGGATAACAGGCATAACCGTTGAGATGTCCCCTAAATCCGTGGATACGGTAGAGTGCTCTGAAAATTCAATATTATCTTCTCCAACAAGCCACTCCATTACTTTCCTTGCTGTTTTATTGAAGTTCTCATCCGCTTTCATTGGAAAATAACCAGGTATGTCTTCAATCACGACTTTTGCGCCTAACGCCATCGCTCCTCCTGCAAGCGCCCTGTTTACTTTTTTATTAGCATTGGCGATATCTTCGATTCTTTTACCTCTCACAAATGTCTCAATCCTGACATCGTCAGGTATTACATTAACGGTATCTCCACCTTTAGTTATTATCGGATGAACCCTGATACACTCCATTTCCGTAAAAGTTTCCCTGATTGCATTTATTGCCATAAGTCCAAGATTTGCAGCGTACAGGGCATTGATCCCTTCATGGGGAGCTCCTCCTGCATGGGCAGCCCTGCCAATGAATCTTGCGCTCTTTATCAAGCATCCGTTAGTTGTTGAGCCGATAATGAACTTTTTGCCACTTTCCTTAGCATGTACCAACATTGCCATGTCTACGTCATCAAAAATTCCCCTGGAGAGCAGCTCCGCTTTTCCGCCAAGATACCTTATTTTCCCTTCTTGTCTGAGCTTTTTTCTAAACTCGATTTCAATGGACTCCTCGGCAGGCACCGCAATGAAGTGGAGTTTGCCTGACAATTTATCAACAATGCCTGAGGACAGTATTCCAATTGCAGCTCCTAACATTGCCGCAACCTGCACATTATGGCCGCATGCGTGGGCTGCGCCGCTTTCTTTGCTGGAATCAGGGTGTTCAGGACAGACAATCGAATCAAGCTCGCCGAGTACGGCTACAGATGGCCCTTCCCTTCCTGTATCTATCGTTGCCTTGGCGCCGGGTATGTTCCCAAATTCTATAAAGCTTAATTCCAGCTCTTTAAATCTTTCAATGACATACGCTGATGTTTTAAACTCTTTGAAGCCTGTTTCAGGATTTTTATATATCCATTCACCTATTTCAATTATTTTGTCTCTGTTCAGTTCAACACTCTTTTTTATATTATTTAACATTTTAAACCCCCTATCTTATTTTAAGTTCAACTGGGCAGTGGTCAGAGCCCAGTACATCTGCATGTATAGCCGCATCTATGAGCCTGTCTTTGAATCTTTCGGACACACAGAAATAATCGATACGCCACCCTATATTCCTGGCACGGGCATTAAACATGTAAGACCACCACGTGTACGCATCTTTCTTGTCCGGATAAAAATATCTGAAAGTATCTATGAAGCCGGCCTCCAAAAGTTCCGTAAATTTACCCCTTTCCTCATCGGTAAATCCGGCATTTCTTCTATTAGATTCCGGATTTTTAAGATCTATCTCCTTATGAGCAACGTTCATGTCACCGCATACAATAACAGGCTTAATCAGGTCGAGGCGCTTTAAATAAGCCCTGAAATCGTCCTCCCACCTCATCCTGTAATCAAGCCTTACAAGTCCCCTTTGCGCATTAGGGGTATATACATTGACAAGATAGTAATCTTCATACTCCAAGGTTATCACACGTCCCTCATCGTCATGCTCCTCGATTCCAATTCCAAAAGATACTGAAAGAGGATTTATGCGGGTAAATACAGCAGTGCCCGAATATCCCTTCTTCGAAGCATAATTCCAATACTGCCGGTATCCATCCAGATCGAGTTGGACCTGTCCCTCCTGCAGCTTGGTTTCCTGTATGCAGAAAATATCTGCGTCCAGCCTTTTGAATTGTTCTAAAAAGCCTTTTTCAATACATGCCCTAAGTCCATTTACGTTCCACGAAATAAGTTTGATGACGTCAAGAAGTGTCCCGTTTTGATTATGATTAACCTGACCTTCCATTCAATTCCCCCTTAATAAGTCCTTCTTAAGCCTCTCTGCCAACATAGTATTGCGCTTTTGCATCTTGTTGTTTGAAACTGCCATGCCTATGGCCTTTTTTGTGCCTACAAGCACAAGCGCCTTTTTTGCCCTGGTTACGCAAGTATACAAAAGATTCCTCTGCAGCATTATATAATGCTGCGTTGTAATTGGAGCAACCACTATTTTGTATTCACTCCCCTGGCTCTTATGGATGGTAGTGGCATAGGCCAGCACTATTTCATCGAGTTCAGTGGCATCATATGATACCAGATTGCCGTCAAAGTTTATAACTAGAGTCCTGTCCTCCGTATCAATGCTTTCTATGATTCCGAGGTCGCCGTTAAATACATTTTTGTCATAATTGTTCTTTATCTGCATAACCTTGTCGTTCAGCCGGTACGAAGCACCACCGTATTTTATGGATGTTTGCGAAGGATTTAGAGTTTCCTGCAGCACAATGTTCAAATTATGCGCACCTGTTTCCCCTTTTTGCATTGGACACAAAACCTGTATATCGTTAACCGGATCAACTCCATAGTATTTCGGCAGCCTTTTCGAACACAGCTCTTTTATTATCTCAACTATTTTCTCGGGGTCTTCCTCCTCTATAAAGAAAAAATCACTGTTCTTTCCGCTTTTTAACCTGGGAAACTCTCCTTTGTTGATTCTATGGGCGTTCATAATAATTGCGCTGCCTTGGGCCTGTCTGAATATCCTTGTAAGCCTGACAACATTTACAGCTCCGGAATCTATAATATCCCTCAGAACATTGCCTGCGCCTACAGAAGGCAACTGGTCCACATCTCCCACAAGTATTACTATTGTGTTATCTGATACGGCTTTAAGCAGGTTATACATCAGTATTATATCCACCATGGATGTTTCATCAATAATCAACACATCACAATCCAGCGGGTTTTCTTCGTTCTTTTTATACCCCTCGGACGGCTTATATTCCAGCAAACGGTGTATGGTTTTCGCTTCCATGCCGCAGGTTTCGGACATTCTTTTTGCAGCACGCCCTGTTGGCGCAGCAAGCAGTACTTTAGCCCCAAACTTTTGAAAAACCTTAATTATCGCCAGGGTTGTTGTGGTTTTACCAGTACCCGGTCCGCCCGTCAAAACCATGAACTTTGATTTTGCGGCTGTCTTTATAGCCTCTATCTGCACTTCGTCATACTTTATGCCACACTCTTCCTGGACCTTTTTTATAACCTTGTCCATATCAGGATTATTGTAAAAACTGTGAGAAGACAATATTTCCCTGATTCTTTTGGCTGTGCCCGTCTCACTATAATAGAAAGGCGGAAGATAAATTGCATTTTCTCCCTCAAATATTATGGATTTTTCTTCTATCATCTTATCAATGGTGGAATTAATCAGTTCAGCATCAAGTCCCAGGATCTTTTCAGCCTCGGATAAAAGCTGTTCTCTCTCTGCGTAGCAATGGCCTTCATTTGACAATTCATTAAGAACGTAGAGGATGCCGGATCTGCACCTTTCAAATGAATGCTCGTCAAAACCTAATTGACGCGCAATCTTGTCAGCAGTTTTAAAACCTATTCCCCAAATGTCATCAGCCAGGCGGTAAGGATTTGATTTTACAATATTGATACTGTCATTTCCATAGGTTTTATATATCTTCACCGCGTAGGCGGTAGAAACACCGTTGCTCTGCAGGAACAGCATGACATTCTTAATTTCCTTCTGCTCCTGCCAGCCCCTCTTTATCATCTCAACTCTTTTGGGGCCGACTCCTTCTACTTCCAAAAGCCTGTCCGGCTCTTCATCAATGATACGGATGGTATCCTCTTTAAAATGTTTTACTATTCTTTGAGCGTTTACAGGCCCAATACCTTTAATCAATCCGCTTCCCAGATATTTTTCAATACCTGCGACAGTGGCAGGCACAGTTTCCTGGTATTCAAATACGTTGAACTGTTTTCCATACTTGCTGTTGTGCTTCCACTCGCCTTTCAGTTCCACGCTCGCGCCGACATTTACCGCAGCAAGGTTACCTACAGCCGTTACAAGGTCATAATGTCCCTTTGATTTTATTTTTATAACGCTGAAGCCATTTTCTTCATTTGTATATGTAATCCTCTCAACAACTCCGCTTAAGTATTCCATAGACCGGCAGCCCTCCTGTAAAGATATTATATCATACCAGGCTGTCGGTTTAATACTTGTCTTTGGTTGCCTTTGTAAGAAATCTTAAGTCAAACATCATTCTTCCGAATCAATCCCACGCCTGATTTTCTCCAGTATTTCCAAGAGATCCGGTTTCAAATGGGACATTATAGGATTGGCATCTCTTTCAGTCTTGCTATAGTTTGATTCCATATTTTTGCTTGCCCTGAACAGCTCCTCTTTTAGCTCCCGCGGGGATACCCTTACGCCCCCGCTGATCAAAACCATCCTTTGTTCGAGGTAATCTGATGTCACAACCCTGATCACATTGTCATTTGCATGTTTGTAAACAAACCTTTCGATGTAGTTGTCAGCGGTTTCATTTTCTTTTGTAAATACAATTTTTATATTATCAAATGTTTCCTCTTTTTCCTTGCTTCCCTTTACCATATGGGCGTCAAAGACAATAATAACATTAATGTTTTTATACCCCTGGTAGTTTGACAACATGTTGACAAGCTTATCCCTGCAATCCTCAAGAGTATCATTCTCTAAATCGAATACATCATTCCACGCATTTATCAAATTGTATCCATCAATCACCAGATACTCCATTATTCACTCACTAAAACCTCTTTGTCTGCGTATTTCATACATAACAATTGCTGCCGCAACAGCCGCGTTTAATGAAGAAATTTTCCCCATCATGGGAATGCTGACAATGAAATCGCATTTTTCCCTGACCAGCCTGCCGATACCTTCTCCTTCACTTCCTATGACAAGCGCGACAGCTCCGGTCAAGTCACTGCTGTAAAAGGGTTTCTCGCCGCCGGCATCAGTTCCTACCACCCAAACATTTTTCTTTTTTAAATATTCAATTGTCTGTGCAATATTGGTTACACGGGCGACAGGAACATATTCAATGGCGCCTGCCGAAGCTTTCGACACTGTGCTTGTGAGCCCGACAGCACGCCTCTTTGGAATAATTATCCCGTGAGCTCCGACAGCATCTGCAGTCCTTAATATGGAACCCAAATTGCTGGAATCATTTATTTCGTCAAGGATGATTATGAACGGAGGCTCTCCTTTTTGCTCAGCAGCGTTCAATATTTCATCCACATCAACATAGTCCTTGGCGGCAGCAAGCGCTATGACCCCCTGGTGGGCATAGGTCGTGGAAATATTGTCCAGCTTTGCCCTGTCCACTTCCTGAACCACAACGCCCTGTTCCCTGGCAAGGGCGATTATCTGCCTGATGGAGCCTTCCCTTTCACCCTTGGCAATCAATATTTTGTTAATTGTCCTTCCCGCTCTTAGCGCCTCTAAAACAGGGTTTCTGCCTTCAATATTGTCAAATCCCATACCGCTTGATTTGTCTGGATTTATATTGTTTTCACGTTTTGATATTCTTTTTTTTGTCACATCAGCTTTTTCTTTTCTTTTTCTGCTGTCTTTCATCGTCAACCATTCCTCGCTGCAACACTTTATTTTTTATCCCTGCTTAGTATCACAGAAACCGACATTTTTAATACTTCGATTAAGCGGGAAAATTCCCTTTTAAGATACAGGTAGCCCAGCAGCGACTCAAAGCCTGTAGCATACTTATATTCGGTAACATCTGCGTTTTTAGGTATAGTACCTGATTTTGCGTTTCTTCCCCTTCGGACAATATCTTGTTCCTCCTCCGACAAAAAACCGATAATCCCATGAATGATATCGGATTGAGCCTTGGCTTTCACAAACTCGGTGGACCGCCTATGAAGCTTGTGGACAGGCGCAATTCCTTCGCTTATTACCATTGTACGGATATAAACTTCATAAACTGTGTCCCCTATATATGCCAAAACCAAAGGAGGCAACTGGGCAACATCGCTTTGCTTTATATTAAATTCATTTAAAACATTTTCAAAAAATAATTCACCGGTCATCTGCAACATCCCTGCTTCTAACTTCTATTCTCTAATCTTTCCACCTTAATATAGGATTGCGGGCTGCCCTTGTCTCGTCAAGCCTTGATACTGCAGCTCCATGCGGAGCGTTCAAAACCGTTTCAGGTTCCTCTTCAACCTCACGGGCAATTTGTACCATAGCTTCAATAAACCCGTCAAGGGTCTCTTTGCTTTCCGTTTCTGTGGGTTCAATCATCATGGCTTCTTTAACTATAAGGGGAAAATATATCGTAGGAGGATGATAACCAAAATCCATCAGCCTTTTTGCAATGTCCAGGGTTGAAACACCCTTTTCCTTTTGTTTTTGTCCGGAAATCACAAATTCGTGCATGCATGGTTGTTCAAAGGGAAGATGGTAATACTTCTTTAATTTGTGCATCATATAATTGGCGTTTAACACTGCGGCTTCAGAAACCTTCCTTAATCCGTCAGCCCCTAATGACATAATGTACGCATATGCTTTTACCACAACACCAAAGTTCCCATAAAAAGACCTTACCCTGCCAATGGATTTGGGGCGGTCATAATCTAAATAATAATAACCATCCTCATTTTTCTCCACAACAGGCGTAGGCAGGAAAGGAACAAGCTCCTTTTTCACCCCTACAGGCCCTGAACCCGGCCCTCCTCCGCCATGGGGCGTGCTGAAAGACTTGTGGAGGTTCAGGTGGACAACGTCAAATCCCATATCGCCCGGACGTGAAATTC
Organism: Clostridiaceae bacterium; assembly: GCA_012840535.1. Taxonomy (GTDB): domain Bacteria; phylum Bacillota; class Clostridia; order Acetivibrionales; family DUMB01; genus DULF01. The sequence goes on along the minus strand of DULF01000086.1, from coordinate 28,303 downwards.
CAAGAATGGCATTGGCATTTGCTCCGTCATAGTATAAAAGTCCTCCTGCCTCATGTACCAAATCAGCAATTTCCACAATACTTTCTTCAAATAATCCCAACGTGTTTGGATTTGTCAGCATTAGTCCGGCAACATTATCATTTAAAACCGATCTTAAGGAATCTACATCCACACAGCCATGCCCGTTTGATTTCACTTCCACCACTTCAAACCCTGCGACTGAAGCTGATGCAGGATTTGTACCATGTGAGGAATCCGGCACAATTATTTTATTTCTGTTATATTCGCCCCTGCTTTCGTGATAGGCCTTGATTATCATAAGACCGGCCAGTTCCCCGTGAGCGCCGGCTGCAGGCTGCAAAGATACCCTTTCCATGCCTGTTATTTCAGCAAGCATCATGTCCATATTATATAGAATGCCCAGGCACCCCTGAACGGCGCTTTCGTCCTGGTAGGGATGAACCTTTGCAAATCCGCTGAGGTTTGCCAAACTTTCATTTATTTTTGGATTATACTTCATAGTGCATGAGCCAAGCGGATAAAATCCTGTGTCTACGCTGTGGTTTAATTTTGACAAGCCTATAAAATGCCGTACCAAATCTATCTCACTGACCTCAGGGAGATCCGGTTCTGACTTTCTCAAATATTCAGGAGGGATAAGAGTTTCAATATCAGTTTCAGGCACATCGCACGCAGGCAGCGAATATGCCTTTCTGCCTTCTTTGCTTATTTCAAAAATCAGTTTTCTATCCATCACTTCAGCCTCCCCGAACCAACCGAAGATAATTCCGCCGCAATAGACGCCAGCCTGTCAATATCCTTCCTGCTTCTCTTTTCTGTTACGGCAAGCAACCAGCAATTCTTTAATTCCGGGTAGTTTTTCTCTATCGGATATCCTCCGATAATTTTATAATCTAACAGCTTTTTGTTCAGATCCTGAATTGGAATTTCCGATTTTACCAAAAATTCCTTGAAAAACGGAGCTGTAAAAACAGTCTTGAATTTGCCGGTTTCAATAAGCTTTTTATAAGCATAATGGGCTTTTTTAACACAAAGCTGTGCAACTTCTTTTAAGCCCTTTTTGCCCATTACAGTAAGGTACACGGTAGCAGCAAGGGCATTTAATGCCTGGTTTGAACAAATGTTTGAGGTCGCCTTTTCTCTTCTTATGTGCTGCTCTCTTGCCTGCATCGTTAAAACAAATCCCCTTTTGCCGGTTTTGTCAACTGTCTGCCCGACTATTCTGCCAGGCATTTTTCTCATAAACTTCTCCTTTGCCGCTAAAAAGCCCAGATACGGGCCCCCAAAACTTACGGGATTGCCCAGGGACTGCCCTTCTCCAACAACAATATCGGCCCCTGCTTCTCCCGGCGCTTTGAGAATTCCCAACGAAACCGGATCCACGTAGGCAATAAGCAGTGCACCGTTTCCGTGTGCAAGTTCTGCAAAGCTTTCAAGATTTTCAATTGATCCGAAAAAGTTTGGGTTTTGTATTATAATCGCAGCAGTATTCGCTGAAATTTTTGACTTTAATGCATCTATATCGGTAACCCCGTTCTTATATTCCGTCTCAACAACAACACTGCCATTAAACCTGGCATATGTCTTGAGGACCTCTTTATATTCAGGGTGAACAGCACAGGGCACCAAAATCTCTTTTCTTCCGGTTACTTTGCAGCTCATCGCCGCGGCTTCCGCCAGTGCGGTAGCACCGTCATACATGGATGCATTTGATACGTCCATACCCGTAAGCCCGCAAATCATTGTCTGATACTCAAATATGGCTTGCAGCGTACCCTGGCTGATTTCAGGCTGATATGGAGTATAAGCCGTATAAAATTCCGATCTTCCGGTAATATGTTCAATTACGGCAGGTATGTAGTGGTCATATGCTCCTGCTCCAAGGAAACAGTCATATTCGTCCAGGTTTTTATTTGACGCGGCAAGCTCGTACATATGTTCCGCAAGTTCAGGCTCGGACATTTTCTCTGGAAGGTTCAATTTCCTGTTCAAGCGGACTTTTTCCGGTATACTTTCAAATAGTTCATCTATCCTTTTAAGACCAATTTCTTTCAGCATTTGAGCTTGCTGCTCTTCGGTAGTGGGGATGTAATTCGACACTACTATTTCCCCTCCTCAATACAATACCTTCCATATTCTTCTTCATCCATGAGGTTTTCAAGTTCTGAAGGGTCATCCATTTCCAATATAACAAACCAGCTTTCGTATGGCACTTCATTAACTTTTTCAGGTGACTCCGCCAGTTCTTCATTAACTTCGACAACAGTCCCTGAGACCGGCGAATAAACATCGGCTGCTGTTTTGACAGACTCAACAACTCCCAGCACATCACCCGCTTCAAATTTATCGCCCGGCGAAGGCAGTTCAATATATACAATATCCCCAAGCTCAAGCTGCGCATAGTTTGTTATCCCTATATATGCCTTGTTTCCTTCCGCTCTTACCCATTCATGGTCCTTTGAATACTTCAAACCCTCAATAATATTCATAAGAAATTACCTCCTGTAAATCATTTTTGATATTTCTTTTTATAAAACGGCTTCTTGACAACTACTGCCCTTGCAGGTTTATTCCTGATAATAATCTCCAACATGGTTCCCTCATTTGAGTATTCCGCTTCCAAAAGAGCAAGCCCTATATTTTTTTCAAGGCTTGGAGCAAAGCCGCCTGTAGTTACATAGCCAACTTTCCTTCCATCAGAGAAAACTTCATAATCTTTTCTCGGGACTCCGCGGTCAATCATTTCAAAGCCTGTTAATATCCTTGGCACGCCGTTTTCTTTCTGTTCTGCCAACGCTTTCTTCCCGATAAAGTTTTCTTTGGAAAGCTTTACAAACCACCCTAGTCCGGCTTCAAACGGCGTTATCTCCTCTGAAAGTTCATGCCCGTAAAGCGGCAAGGCAGCTTCAAAACGCAGGGTATCCCGTGCGCCAAGTCCTACAGGTACCAGGCCTTCCTCTTTACCTTTTTCAAGAAGCTCTTCCCAGAGCTTGACTGCACCGCCTGCGCTCAAATAAATTTCAAAGCCGTCCTCTCCGGTATATCCTGTCCTTGAAACCAGGGTGTTTATACCTGACAACTGGACTTTGTCCAAAAAACGGTAGAACTTTATTTTTGATAAGTCTTCATCTGTAAGTTTTTGAAGTATTCTCTCCGCATTAGGCCCCTGTATGGCAAACTGGGCGGTTTCGTCGGAAATGTCCTTAATTTCAACCTTTCCCTCAAGATTCTCCCTGAACCAGGCTAAATCCTTTTCAGTATTTGAAGCGTTGACTACAACAAGATATTTCTCCTGATTAAACCGGTACACAAGGAGATCGTCAACTACTCCCCCATGGTGATAACACATTGGGGAATAAACCGCTTGATTGTCCTTTGCAGTTGTTATATCATTTGTAAGCATTTTATTTAAGAAATATTCGGCATCTTTTCCCTCTACCATGATTCTTCCCATATGTGAAACGTCAAAAAGACCTGCGGCACTCCTGACCTGCCTGTGCTCTTCCAAAATTCCTGTATATTGTACCGGCAGCTGCCAACCTGCAAAATCTATAATTTTCCCTCCGAGTTTACAGTGCACTTCGTATAACGGCGTCTTTTTCAATTTGCCACCCCGCTTAAGCTTTATATTAATATAGTGTTTGCTTTTACACAATAATAATATCACATCAGATGAATATTGTGATAGTTATATTAAAATTAAAAAAAGGACAAGGGTAAATCCAAAAGAAAACCCTGCGAAATTTAGATCCACAGGGTTTACTTTATTTCCACGGACTGTTGCTGAACCTTCTTACATTTATCTCATCTATTACGGCATTTCCTCTGCTGACTATGAGAAAAATCACAATGTCCGCTATCTCATCAGGAGTCGCAAGCTCGGAAATATCAAGATCCGGCCTCATTTTGGTCGCCATATCCGTAGCAACGCCTCCGGGTGATATTACATGAACCCTTATATTATCCTTATGCACCTCCTGTGCAAGGACCTTGGTCATTCCCATGAGCGCATGCTTTGAAGCTGTATACGCTCCCTGGTTTACATATCCCTTTACGCCGACAACAGATGAAATGTTAATAATAGTTGGAATTTCCGACTTTTTTAAATACGGAACTGCTTCGCGGCAAAAAAGGAACGGCGCCCTTGCGTTGACAGCCATATGCAGATCCCATTCATCAGCCGGAGTTTCGCATATTGGTCTGGGAATGGCGATTCCTGCATTGTTAACCAGTATATCCAATCCTCCGAAATTTTCAACCACTTTTTTTATTACTCTGCCAGGAGCTTCAGGATCAACAAGATTTGCAGCACATGGCAGTACATCCACACCCAGCGGCCGGATTTCCTGAAGCACCGGTTTTAAGGTATCATCAGAACTGCTGCTTAATGCAAGATTTACTCCGTGCTCTGCAAGCTTTAAAGCAATTGAACGGCCAATCCCCCTGCTGGCGCCTGTTACCAAAGCGGTTTTTCCCTTTATGGAAATCACGTGTATCCTCCTTGCTTCTCTTTATTTCCCGAATATTACCTTCTCTGCGTTTTTATAATATATTTTTTCTAGTACGTCATCTTCAAGACCAATGCCATATATCTTCCATCTTCCCTGAGGAGGTATTTCCTTGTCCGAATAATCAAAATATTCATCCCATGTCTCAAGGAAGCGGTAGTTAAAGCGGTGTTTTATATCTAAAGGCGTGGAATCGGTTCCAAACAGTATCCTGTCCTGATACTTGATGAAAAACTTCCTGGCTGTATATGGCTGCCTTCCGGCCTCAGCTATTCTATCTGCAAAATCAATATACATGTTTGGATATTTATCCAGCCATTTTGCGACACAAGCCAGATTCTCAGCATATGAACCTGCATGGGCAACAATAAAAGTAGTGTTGGGGTTGCTTGCCAGTAAATTCTCCTGCATCTCCATAAGCTCTTCGAATGAATAAAGTTCAGGGTTGCAAAACGACCAATCAGGATGAGCCTGGAGTTCCTCATAACGTTCATTATAGCGGTCAATTGGTTTGAAAAACGCCACAGGGTCGGCTATATGTATGAGTACCGGAAGTTTGTATTCCGCAGCTGTTTCCCATATGACCTTTAAGCGTTTGTCGTCTATAGGTATGTATTTTCCGTTCTTATCCTTCAGCACAAGACTTATATTCTTCCAGAACTTCAAGCCCTTAATCCCCTTGCCGACAGACTCCTTTATGGTTTGAACAACATATTTTTCAAACCCGCTCTCATCAAGCTTTGATACATCGACACTTCCAAAAGTGGTAACAAAGTCTTCATAAGGATGGATTTTCTTCATCATCCTGTCAAGCTCTGCTCCCCACATGCCGTCAAGATTGATAACCTGTTTTAATCCATAGCTTTTCATGATTTCTACAGTTCTACCCATATCATATTGCTCTTCGTAATTGTCTCCCAACACAAGAGAGCCAAAATGGGTATGGACATCAATGGCCGGAAACCTGGGTGTATTAACATAATGGCTTTCTACAACCAGCTCACTTCTTGGAACATATTCCGTTAAATAAATCGGCCTGTCTGACATACTATAACCTCCTTTTTTATATTACCTAGCGGTAACGGGTTACGGGCTATAGGAAATAGGTTAGAGGGCTGATGGGCTTGATAAATCAATCCGCCGTAAGGCTTACCCCTTGCCCCGTACCCCGTACCTCTTACCACTTACCTGCCGTAAGGTACTTTAACACCTCGTCAAGCCTGGGTTGCCCTTTTGTGCCGCCTATACACCTTACATTAAGGCTTCCACATATGTTGCCGATCATTACGCATTCTTCAATGGATTTACCTGTAAGGAACCCATACAAAAAACCGCCGTCAAAAGAATCTCCTGCTCCTACCGCATCTTTCTTTGGTACATCAATAGCTGGAGCCGCATAAACTTTATCATCTTTATAGGCTACCGCACCATCCTTGCCCTTCTTTACCACAACTATCGGGATAATTTCCCTGAGTTTCTTCACTGCAGTGTCTGGGTCATTCTCACCGGTAATTGCTTTGGCTTCATTGTCATTGGGGAAAATTATATCTACAAGCGGCAGAATATCGTGAAGGCCGCTGTCCCACTTTTCTTCAGGATCCCAGTTTGTATCAAGGCTTACAGTTGCACCGGCTTCTTTAATCTTTTTTATTATTGACGGATAATGGGGTTGAATCTTTTTCATTAAGAAATAGCTTCCTATATGCAAATGTCTGGTTGTCTGTAAAAGTTCATCACTAACATCTTCCGGTCCAACTTCATCAACTGTGCCGTTATACGTTAATATAGCACGGTCTTCCACGGCATTTAATGCAATACTTAAACCTGTTTTCAGGTTTTCGTCAAAAACAATGTAATCTGTTGACACTCCAGCCTCTTTTAAAGTTTCATATATAAGTCTGCCATACTGATCCTTGCCAAGCTTGCCTACTAATGCTGTCCTTAAACCAAGTTTAGCCGTCTGGCATGCAAATATGCTGCATGAACCACCCATCTCAAGAGAATAATCATCCACGAGCTTTTCCTTCTGACCAAATTCCGGTACAACGTCTTTGCCGTTAATTATCAAGTCTACACATAGGTCGCCAAAGGTAAGTATATCATATTTCTTCTCCATAAAAAATTTTTCTCCTTCCTCTCCTACCTTTTGTCTTGCGGAATAACAGCATAATAGTAGTCGTCAATAGTATTAATTATCCTATCTTTTATCAGACTTTCAGGATCATTGGCCAAAAGGCCTTTACGGATTTTATTGTACTGTATTGGCAGGTACTGGCTAATCATGCTTAAAGGTATTCCTACAGATTTCAGGTTGCTAATCATTTTCTCCATGGAGCGTTTTACTTCAGCTTGAGGCAGATAGTACCTTATCCTGTCGGAATAGCTGTACTTTCTGGCCAACCGTTTCTTCCTTTCATCTCCGTGGTAATGCTTTATCCAGTTTTCAGGATGTTCAAGCATTTCTTTTTCAAGCACATCCATGAACCTTGAAGGTTCCATGTTGCTCATATCTTTAAGAAGCTCATTTTCAATAATGTTGAGAGCAAAAAGAGCTTCTCTCAGCGCAAATGTCAATCCCGGTCCAACCTTCAAAATGGCTATGCCGTCCTCCACCATTTCCTTCATGGCAGAAGCGGTCTGATAATCGGTAGAATGCCCTTCAAACACAAGATTCGGGTACTTTTTAAGCGCACGGCACAATTCTCTTGCAGCTTCACGGTTGTATTCATGGATTGTTTCGTCCCCAAACTCCACTCCTGGCTGTACTACAACAGCAACTACATTCTCCCAGGCCTCTTTCAGATTATACTTCATAAAGCTGTCTTTGAAGCATTTAACAGTCTCCTCGAAATCATCAGCTTTTGTTACTGTAAGCCCTTCATCCTCTTCCTGGCTTCCGCCGGGAATAGGCACCTCGCTTCCAACTACATACACAGGGTGAAGCGCCTCCGGGTTAACCTTTTTCAATTCCTTGTAAGCCTGCTCCGCCACAACGGCAAGCCTTGCTCCCCTGTCGGCTACTACGCAGGTGTCCAGCTTTTCAGCGGCATTATCGTCACCCAAATGCATGCTTGTGTCTATATGGATTTTGGTAAATCCGGCAAGGACATATTGTCTCACCAATTCTTCCGCCTTTTCCATAGCTGTTTCGGTTCTCTCTTTTTTCCAGGTCATGGGGCCAAGGTGATCGCCTCCAAGTATTATATTCTCAATCGGAAAACCAACCTTTTTGGCTATAGCGTGTACAAATTCCCGGAAGTCAACAGGCCTCATGCCCGTATAACCGCCATACTGGTCCACCTGGTTGGCAGTCGACTCAATTAATACTTCCGTCCCTTTTTGCATTGCCCGCTCCATCGCAGCTTCAATAACATAGTCGTTAGCGCTGCAAACTGAGTATATCCCTACAGGAATACCCTTTTTTTGCTGCTCAACAATTTTCTTCAACGGATGTTGCATTATAATATAACACCTGCCTTATAGTTTAATCCACGGATCAAGGCCTGTAGGTTCATCAGGGTTTACTCCGGCTTTTAAAGCTTTAAAGTATGACAGAAGCTGGGGAACAAGTATGAACGGCACACCGTTTACTGCAAAGTTTTTGTACCTGGGAATTTCTACATTATAATCCGAGTCCCAGAAACTTGCATCTCTTGCACTAACTGTAACAACAACAGCCCCCTTGGCTTTAAGGTCTTTTATTAAGTCTTTCTGATAGGATTCATTATCAGGCGAGCAACCCACCAAAGCAAGTGTTTTGCCATTAATCAATACCATTGGGCCGTGCCTTACGTCCAAAATATGGTAATAATTGGACGGAAGCTGGCAAATCTCATTGAATGCAAGCGCACCTTCCTCAGCTATTCCAGCGATCTCAGCATCAGCCAGAACGACAACCTTTTGCCATTCTTCGTTATCAACTACTTCCCTGGCAATCTCTCTTGTACGGTTAATATGCTCTTCTCCGGCTTTTATCGCTTGCTCAAGTTCTTCTACAAGAGATGTGTCATCAAGCATTATTCCTATGAGAAGCAGGTCTGCCAAATAAAGATTTGTCACTGTCCTTGTCTGACATACGCTCTCATCGAAAGCCCACGGAATCTCAATGCTTAAATCTGCAATCTCTCCTAATTTTGTCTCCTGTTTTGCCGCAATTGAGATACAAGGCACACCTAATTCAGCTTTAGCCATTTCAACTGACAATACTACTTCACTTGTGCTCCCTGATCTGGAAGGAGCAATTAAAAGCGTATTTTCCAAAAGTTTTTTATATGCTGGAAAATTCACAAGAAGGTCTCCTGCCGCAATTGAGTTTGCAGGCATTCCGCTTCTTAACTTATAGCTCACCTCTGCAGATTTGCAAAGACAATAGCTTGAACCGCATCCAATGAAAGTCACACTCTTATAATTTGTTTTTGCTTGGAAATCCTTTATTTCTTTCTTTTTCCCAAGAATGTAATCATAAGTTTTTTTAAGTGCTTCATACTGGTTTAAAATCTCATATCCTGTCTTAAACATATTTAACCTCCTTCAGATTATTTATTGCAAAATACGCTTAAATTGTTATAACAATTCGTCCAAACCGGTCGTTTGTTACTGGCAATTGTATTTAAAATACTCAAAAATCACGGCCGGTCCAGCTTCACATGGAAACTGAATACATCGCTGCGGATGAATCCAATTGTATACTCAATACAAGTTTCAAGATTATATGTAAACCTTTCAACTTGAAGCACTGCAACGCCTTTGTCCACGCCAAGGTAAATAGCTTCCTTTTCCCCAAGATTCACAGCGCTTATGGATTCTTCGGCAGTAGACGGAACGACGCCATATTGCTCCCGCATAATATCATACAGGGCCTTCACCTCAAGGTCTTCTTCGTTCAGGTTACGAAACAGCGCTGCGGGAATATAAGTCGACTCGAGAGCAACAGGGGTATTATCAGCAAAACGCAGCCTCTTTATGTAGTAGACCTCCTTGCTTCCTTCACCAAGCCCCAACTTGCGCGCTATTTCCTTCCTTGCAATTTGCATGTGGAATTCCAGCACTTTCGTTGAGGGTGAAAAGCCTCTTTTCCTGAATTCTTCGGTAAAGCTGTAAAAGCTGGTGAGATTGTGCTCAATTTTAGGTATGGACACATACGTACCACTCCCCTGCTTGCGCACAAGATAGCCTTTCTTGGTCAGTTCAGCAAGAGCTTGCCTGACAGTAATGCGGCTTACATTGTACATTTTGCAAAGTTCATATTCATTTGGAATCTTTTCCCCGTTGCTCCATTCTCCGCTCAGTATTTTATTGAGCAGAATATCTTTTAGCTGGCTGTACAGGGATGATTCCAAACTGCTGTCCAATTCCGTCCTTCTGCTATGCATTTCACATCCACAGTCCATTTCAAAAATATTATAATATAATTGTTATAACAATTATAACACATGCCTACAGCAGTAGCAAGTTTTTTTAAAATAAGCATGGGGACGGTCCGTTTGCTTCCCCCAAGGAAGCAAATAAACCGTCCCCCTTCTGTCCATGCTTCTTCAGCCTGCTATCTTCTTCCTTCTTTGTTTTTCCCGCCCTAAATCAACCCCTGTGCCTTTAGCTCATTTACCAAGTTGTCAAGGGCTTGCCGCTCCATTATAGCCCTGCCTTCAACAGCGCTGGCTCCCATATGGGCTGCAAGCACGACATTATCGAGAGTTTTCAGAGGTCCGTCATAAGGTTCATTTTCAAAGCAGTCAAGTGCCGCTCCGGCTATCTGCCCTGATTTTAACGCATCATACAGCGCGTCTTCGTCAACAAGTCCTCCGCGCGCTGTATTTATTAGAAAAGCAGTCTTTTTCATTTTGCTTAATTCTTCCTTTCCTATCATATGACGGTTTTCCTCAGTATACGGCATATGCAGGGTTATAATGTCCGAATGGCTTATAAGCTCATCAAAAGAAACCATTTTACAGATATCGTGATTCTTAATGAAAGGGTCATATCCTAACATGTTACATCCAAACGCCTTCACAAGTTTTGCTACATATGTGCCTATTCTTCCGCATCCTATGACTCCGACTGTTTTATCCTTTAAAAGGTTTCCCTGTGGTCCTTTCCAGCCGCCGTTTCTTATGAGTGCATCCAGAGTATGTATGCGCCTTAAAATGCAAAGCATCAGCCCAAGAGTGAATTCAGCAACGGAAGCCGTAGGCGCGTCAGGAGTGTTTGCTACTTTTATTCCAAATTCCCTGGCTGCCTCAAGGTCTACTGAATCCAGTCCTATACCGCACCTTGAAATAATCTTTAAATTTTTAGCCTTTTCCAGAACCTTTCGGGTGAGCGGTTCAACTCCGGCTATAATCCCAACAGGTTGATACTGCTCAATCAGGCTTATAACCTCTTCTTCAGTAAGCCGTCTTTTATATGGGTTATGTATAACAGTCAATGAAGCAGGAAAATCATCAAGGCTAAAAGATGAAGTCGTCGTCAATATATTCATTCTTGTACCTCCCAGTCCAAATTTCCGTCCTTAAAAGCAAGGGACGCATGAAAGCAAGGGAGCATTTCTTCTGTTTCACCCTTTGGGTGAGACAGAAGAACCATTCTTGCTTCTCATTATTTCTTAAATGACCATTTCACACCCTGTGGAGTATCCTCGAGTATGATTCCCATTTCTTTTAATCTGTCCCTAATTTCGTCCGCAACCTTCCAGTTCTTTTCTTTTCTTGCCTGCTGGCGCAGTTCGATTAACTTTTCAATCTCAGAATCAAGCTTGTCCTGTTTTTCCTTTTGCAGTATTCCAAGGACTCCTCCAAGTTCCTTCAAGAGATTGTAGCAAAAGTCAATAGTTTCCCTGGAAATTTCACCCGACCCCATAACTTTGCTGTTTATTTCCTTAACCATTTCAAACATTACAGAAATCGCATCAGCAGTGTTTATGTCATCGTCCATGGCATCTATAAATCTCTGTTTAAAATTGTGCATTGATTTCTTCAGTTCTGTTTCAGTTTCGCTTTCTGTACCGCTGCTATGAGCCGCATTGCCGCTCAGATGCCTGAGGTTGTCAAGGCAGTTGTACATCCTTTCAAGGCCGTTTTTAGCCTGCTCCAAAAGGTCTGCGCTAAAATTGATGGGACTTCTGTAATGGGCAGACAGCATAAAGAATCTGATAACCTCATAATCATAATGTTTTACTATATCTCTTACAGTAAAAAAGTTGCCTGCCGATTTTGACATTTTCTCATTATTTACATTTATGAATCCGTTATGAAGCCAATAATTCGCAAACGGCTTGCCGCTTGCGGCTTCGCTCTGGGCAATTTCGTTCTCGTGATGAGGAAAAATCAGATCCTGGCCGCCACAATGTATATCAATTGTCTCCCCAAGATATTTGGTAGCCATTGCCGAACACTCTATATGCCAGCCCGGCCTTCCTTTGCCCCAGGGGCTGTCCCAGGCAGGTTCACCGGGTTTCTGAGCTTTCCACAACGCAAAATCCATTGGGTCGCGTTTTCTTTCATCCACATCCACTCTTGAGCCGTGCTCCAGGTCCTCAAGGCTCTGGTGGGAAAGCTTGCCATACTCTGCAAATTTCTTTGCATTGAAATATACATCTCCATCGACGGAGTACGCATACCCCTTTTCTTCAAGCTTTTTTATCAATTCAATAATCGCATCTATATTCTCAGTAGCTTTCGGATGAACTGTGGCTTCTTTTATTCCAAGTCCCCTGGCATCAACAAAATATTCATTTATAAACCTGTCGGCCAATTCTTTTACGGTTATTCCTTCCTCATTTGCCCTTTTTATCATTTTGTCGTCAATATCCGTAAAATTCTGGACATACTTAACTTTATACCCTTTATACTCCAGATATCTTCTCAGGGTATCAAATATGATAAACGGCCTGGCGTTGCCGATATGAAAATAATTGTACACAGTAGGGCCGCAGGAGTATATTTTAACCTCGTTTTCATCAATGCTTTTAAATTCTTCCTTCCGCCTGGTAAGCGTGTTATACAGCTTCATTTGTTTTCCCCTTCCTCTTCTTTATTCTCCGTCTTTATGCACTTCTCAAGCTGCTCCAGTCTTCTTAGCAGTTTGCATAGTTCCTGGGATACCGGGTCAGGTATGTGAACCTGGTCAAGCTCAATTGAAGGAGCAATTCTGACGTTTCCTCTTTTTACAGCTCTGCCGGGCACACCTACTACCGTTGTGTTCTCTTCAACTTCATTTAATACGACAGCGTTTGCTCCAATCCTTGAATTATCTCCTACTTTAAATGGTCCGAGTATTTTCGCGCCGGCGCTTATCAAGACATTATTTCCGATTGTAGGATGTCTTTTACCCCTCTCTTTTCCGGTACCTCCCAAAGTAACTCCGTGGTATATAGTGCAGTTATCTCCTATTTCAGCTGTTTCTCCGATAACCACTCCCATTCCGTGGTCGATGAACAATCTTCTCCCGATTTTCGCTCCAGGATGGATTTCAATTCCAGTTAAAAACCTGGAAATCTGAGATATCAGCCTTGCTATAAAAAAGAGCCTTTTTTTATAAAACCAATGCGCAAATCTGTGGAAAACAACAGCATGGAATCCTGAATAAAGAAGTATTACCTCCAATACACTCTTGGCGGCAGGATCCCTTTGCGCGATTGATTTTGCATCATCAAGCAATTCTTTTATCATTTTTATCATATAATCGCAACACCTACTTATTATATCTATTTTGCTGTTATTTTACTACCACCATATTATGATTTTTAAAAGCGTTTTGTTTAACAACCAATTTATAGATAAATGTTATCAAAATTAAAATACATTGTAAATATTGAAAAAAGGTCCATAGACAGTTTGAATAAATCTTGCTGAAATTATTAATAATAATAAAAGTAAAACTGAAAGGATGTGATTTATTGGCCGAGGAATATAAAGCTACAAGAGATGAACCATTTAGTATTACGCATTTATTGATAAGGCTTGTTGTGGGAGCTATAGTGCTTGCAATTACTGCAGCTCTTACTCCCGGGTTTAGCATAGCCGGCATATGGCCGCTTATATTCGCCGCAATCATCCTGGCACTATTGGATTATCTTGCACTAAAAATCTTAGGCGTTAACGCGTCACCTTTCGGGAGAGGAATAACAGGATTTATACTTGCAGCAGCAATAATATATATAACACAATTCTTTGTTGCAGGGTATACAGTGTCCTTGTGGGGAGCCCTGATAGGCGCACTGGTATACGGAATAGTAGATTTGATTATTCCCGGAAAAGCGATGTAAAGCTGAAAAACGGTATAAATCCGCAAAACAATAGAGGGTATGCACACATATACCCTCTATTGTTTTTCATGCAGTATATTATGTTGTTAAATTCCGGATGCCTTTTAATCCTCCATGTGCGCCAGCAACTTTTTCTGCTCTGCCGCTGCCCCAGGGAAATCGCGTATCTGCGGCGGGAAGAACTCATCCACAGGGAATTCAATGGTGTCAAACAAATCGCACGGGTTTTCTTCTGTTGCAGCAACACACTGCTTATTCGGTACGCAGAAGTCAAATGCCGGTATAAGAAGCTGTACAAACCTTACAAGCTTGATAATCGAGAACAACCCAATGGTAGCTACAACTCTCCTTGTAGGGAACTGTCCGCCATGCCTGTCATCAAGCTCAGCACCAAATTCGACGTCATCATCTCCGTCATCAATAGCGTCAACAATAGCCCTCGGAAGCTGATCGCAGCAGTGGTCGTCAAACAGTTTGTCAAGAATATCCTGGATTCTCGCATTCAGACAAATCGGTTCAGCAACTTCCACTTTGGCAATCGGAAGGTTATCCTGCTGGAGATGCGATTTTATCTGCGTATCAATGTCATGCTCAACAAATTTGGACTTAAATATCTTGACATTTCCTTCGGAACCAAAGAGAATAACTTTCTTGTCAAATACAACCAGGCCTTGTTTAGTCACTATGGTTGTGCCTGCCGGTCCTGTACCGTTAGGAATGAAGAAATCAAGGGTTACTCTGATGAAAAACTTTACGTCTACTGTATAGAAGCCTCTTTTAAACGGCACAGGTTCAACGTCAATGAATACATCCAGCACTTCAGCTCTTCTGCATTTAACGTTAATTGCAGCATTGATGATGCGCTGTACTGCCTGTGGCCTTTTAAATATCACTTTTGCGTCTTCTATACAATCCTTTTCCTTACAGGAGTCATATACTTTTTCAGCCTGAATGCAAACAGCTTCCCTTATTCTTGATAAGTCTCTATCACTAATAAGGCCGGACACTACCCTATCCTGGTTAGCGCTCATATATAAAATCCTCCCTTTCACAAAATATTTGTTTTTTCAATTACATAATATGTAACCCTTGTTTCTTATGTGAATACTTGTTGGCACAATTTAGAAAATAATTTAATTTCCAAACAGCGCGGATTTATGAAATTAAGTACTGGCTATGATACATATACATATAAAGAAAACAACTATTATATTTTCTATTATTTGGATGAAAGGGCGAAAAAAAATGTATAGTTCTGCAAACAAACAGTATGTTTTTAAAAAAACAGATGGTACTGTTATTAACCTGTTCCATGACAACAGGTACGGCCTGTGTTGCAGCATGCTTACAAAGAGGAATACCTGGACGGAACCTGTATCCCTCCACAAAAATGTGTATAATTCATTTTATGCAGATATGGATGAAGATGATCAACTCCATGTATTCTTCCAGGATCTCCAGGGCAATTTGTATTACACTAAGCTGGACAACGAAGAAGCAAAGACAACGCCTATATTAAACAGCAAATCAGTATCATCATACGATAAACACCTATATTTGGTAGCCTTCAAAAATGCCATACACTTTTTCTTTGCGCTTAAATACAATAATTCCAATATCCTGTCGCACCAGATATTGAGCAGCGGAAACATCGGTACGCCCAGGGTTATAGATTATATTTCAGAAAGTAGCCATCCTTATTCAGTGGAATTTGACAGGTCAGGGAACTTGTATGCTTTTTATCAGCTTTCAGATAACAAATATACGCAGATCGGATATAAAAAATACACCCCATCCCAAAAAAACTGGGGGGAATTCATCCCCATTACAAGAAGCAGCATTGATTCTGAAATGCCAAGGACCATCATTGATTATAAAGATATTATCCATTTAATCTACCAAAGGCATTCCGAAAAACAGTACCAGCTTGTTTACCAGCAAAAAATACCTGACAAAAACATGTGGACTGAAGAATCAGTAATACATACTTCTGTTTATCCTTTTGACGAATCCTCGATAATAATGTTAAACAAAGACATAATAATTTTTTGGGTAAGAAGCGACGCTATTTATTTTAGTGTCTCATATGACAACGGAAATACCTGGAGCAAACCTGCCCGCTACAATTTCCCTGTTGGAAAGCAGCTAATCTGTTTAGGATATAAAGTCAACAAGCCTTATCAAAGCGAAAGAATGATAACAAAGACAATCCCGGGAAGCTTCATAAATGGCTTAAAGATTGCATTCTACCAGGAAAGCCCAATCAATTCAGAAAATCTTTCAGCAAATGAACTTAAAAACATGATTGTTGAAAGCTTGAAGATGCTGAAAGGAAATGTTGAAGAACTAAGGGACGAAGGAATAAATGCGAAAGAAAGCATCCTGCAACTTGAAACCTTATTCCGGAACCTTGAAAAAGAAGTTGTGAAAAACTCTCTAAAATTAAATATGCTTGAAAGGGAAATCAGCCGCTTAAAACAGCTTGAGAGCAGGCTGCAAGGCATGATAATAAGCGCCAGGAGTGAAATTGAATCAAAGCTTGGTGAAAAAAACGCCAATGCAGCGGTCTCTGACAAAACGCCGGAAAACAATATAAATAAAACTGAATGACAAATCACAACCATAAAAAAGCTTCTGCACGCCGTCATGCACTGCTTTATTCATTGATTCGGCAATTCTTATTTGATACAATTTGTATATACTGAAAAAGGCTGGTGCTTGATAGCAAATGGTTCTTCTTGTGACGGCGCTTATGGCTGAAGCTGTTCCTCTAATTGAATATTTCAAATTAAAAAAGGATATGGGTATCCATGCATACGCTGTATACCGCAATTCCGATATTGCGCTCATTGTCAGCGGAGTGGGAAAAATAAGAAGCGCAGCGGCACTGGCTTACCTTTGCGCACTTTATCATGTAACTGAAAAAGATATATTAATGAATATAGGTTTTTGTGGCTCAGGCAGCAGAAAGCACCCACTTGGGACTTTACTCCTCATAAATAAAATAACCGATATGGACACAGGGAAAGATTACTACCCGGATGTTTTCTGCGGCCGGGATTTTCCTAAAGAAAGCCTGCGCTGTTATTCCAGGGCTGTCCGTGAAGATGATGTCAGCCAGGGAACTGATATTTTTTGTGACATGGAATCGTCCGGCTTTATTGAAACTGCCAAAAAGTTTGTTTATGCCCATAATATAGTTATATTAAAAATAATTTCCGACTATCTGGAACCTCATTATCTGAATCAGGAACTGCTAAAAAACTATATCAGGGAACATGTACCAATGGTGGAAAGCATAATAAACGAGCTAAAACATCTTAATGACAGTACCTGTGAGTTTTCATTCACAGAGGAAGAAAAGAAAGCATTCAATGACATATGCCGAAATTTGCATTTTTCTTCATCAATGGAAAATATGCTTTTAAAAGAAATGAAAATTGCAAAACTTAAAGGAATGGAGCCCTTAAATATTCTTCGTCCGTTTATGGAAATAAAGGCATGCTCCAAAGCCGAAGGGAAGAAACTTTTTGAAGAAATCAAGCAAAGGAGTAAACTTGAAAATGTTTAATACAATTTACATAGAGGAAAAAGCTTATGAATACCATATAACCAGGCAACTGCTTCATAAGTATGTAGATTCAGAAGTGGTAACCATCCGGCATTACAAGGATGTCTTCAACCGGCCAAAACAGAATTTGGCCGTTCAGAAGCGGTATCCGTCCCTGATACTGGCGGTAAAAGACGGGCAGTTTTTGTATGAAGGGCCTGTGGTTTGCCAGAGTTTTGACCATCCGAATTTCTATTACACCTCTTTTTTGCTTAACTGCGTGTTCGACTGTGAATACTGCTTCCTTCAGGGCATGTATCCATCGGCAAACATAGTGGCGTTTGTGAATGTGGAAGACTTCAAGGAAGCAATGAAAGATTTGCTGCACTCCAGAAAGAAAGTCTTTCTGGCAGTGTCCTACGACACTGATTTAATTGCCTTCCACAACATTATTCCGTATCTTCAATATTTTTATGATTTTTTTGCGTCGCACCCGGACATGCTGGCGGAAGTGCGTACAAAAAGCGCAAACCAAGCCTTCTATAACGATTATCAGCCTCTCAAAAATCTAATAATTGCATTCACTCTTGCTCCGGATGAAATTATAAAAAAGTATGAACGCCACACTCCTTCCCTTAAATCACGGATTAACGCAGTCAAAGCAGCAACAGCACGCGGTTTTAGTGTCAGAATCTGCTTTGACCCCGTTTTTGCAGACCCTGAAATGGAAGATGCCTATAAAGAATTCTACCATCATGTTTTTACACAAATTGACCCTGGCAGCATACTGGATGTAGGATACGGATTTTTCCGCATGCCTGTGGACTTCTTCAAGAGGATTGAAAAGGTACGGAGCAGCTCCCTGCTCTATGCAAAAGAGTATTTTGTTAAAGGCAACGTTGTATCGTATCCGGAGCCTGTTATGGAAAGAATAAAAACTGAGCATCTTGAAATTTTGGAAAAATACATTAAAAAGGAGAAGATATTTACACTATGAAGAAAGTTGCAGTGTTAACCGGGGCTTCCCGCGGCATAGGCCTTGCCATTGCAAAAAGGCTGATAAATTTAGATTATAAAGTATACGGCTTGTCCCGTTCCTGGGAGAACACAGGTTTTTCTCATGAGAATTTTGTACATATCCGGTGTGATGTACAGGACACCGGCAAACTTGCCGAAGTCATAAAACATATCGAGAAAAAAGAGCCGGAAATACATCTCCTTATAAATAACGCAGGAGTGGGATATTTCGGACCTCATGAGCAAATACCGGTAAAAGCCATTCAGGCAATGGTGCGCACAAACCTTGAAGCTCCCCTGGTGTTGTGCCAATTGCTGCTAAGGTCCCTTAAAAAAAGCCGGGGAACCATTATTTCCATTTCATCCGTTACAGCCAAAAAAATCAGTACCCACGGATGTGCTTACGCGGCTACCAAGGCCGGGCTTTCACATTTTTTCAACAGCCTTTTTGAAGAAGTAAGAAAATATGGAGTAAAAGTTGCAGCCATCCACCCGGACATAACCAAAACAAGCTTTTACGACAATCTGGATTTTACTTACGATGATGACCGGGAAGCAGCCCTTTTGCCTGAACAAATAGCCGATGCGGTAGAATATGTGCTTAAAGCTGGGGACAATCTTGTAGTAAATGACATCACTTTGCGCCCTCAGATAAACAGGATAAAAAGAAAGGCCGGAAACAGAGCTGACTCCTGAACTACGCCAGCTTGTACTGTTTTTGTGCATATGGTATAATCTAGTAATATGATTTAGCTTATAATCAGGAGGACTAAAAATGTTGCCGGAATACAGCGTACGCAGACCTTATACGATTGTTGTAGCAGTTATTCTCATAATAGTTTTGGGAATCGTATCTTTTACAAGAATGGCCACGGACCTTTTACCTGAAATTGAAATGCCATACATAATCGTTATAACCTCCTATCCGGGCGCAAGTCCTGAAAAGGTGGAACAGATGGTTACAAGGCCCCTTGAAGCAACCTTGGGGACAGCCAGCGGATTAAAAAATATAAACTCTATTTCCAGGGAGAATACAAGTGTGATTATCCTGGAATATGTCCAGGACACAAACATGGACAGCGCCATGATTGAATTGTCCAACAGTATTGACCTGGTGGCAGCCCAGCTGGATGAAGGCATTGGTACTCCAATGTTTTTAAAAATCAATCCGGATATGCTACCTATTGTAGTTGCAAGCGTTGATCATGAAGATATGGATATCGATGAAATTTCGGCGTTTACCAGTGAAACCATTATTCCTGCTTTTGAAAAGCTGGACGGCGTGGCATCAGTCAGCGCCGACGGTCTTTTGGAAAAGCGGGTTGAAGTTGTGCTTAACAATGAAAAAATCGAAAAGCTGAATAACCAAGTGAGAGCTGATCTTGAAAAAAAGCTGGATGAAAACAGAGAATCGCTTGAAAAAGCTCAGGCAGACATTACTGAAGGTCTTGCCAGACTGGAGCGGGAAACTCCTGACCGCAAAGCGCAAATGGCCCAGGCAGGTATACAGCTTGATAATGCAATAGCAAACATCAATGCGCTTCTGTCTGAAGAAACTTCCCTTGAAACGCAGAAAAAAGCTTTTGAGCAAGAAAAGAAATCCATGCAGCAACTGGCCGAACTTAACAGCTTGTTTGAACAAGCTTTTCCCATGGGTATAACCGAACTCAGTCCTGAAATGTACCAGGCTGTAATGCAGCAGTTGGCAGGCCAACTGCCTGAGGAGATTGCCAGCCTATCCCAGGAGGAAATGGCTGAAACGGCCGAAAAGGCGGCAGCCGCTCCGGCGCGGATAGCCGCTATAGACGTTGAACTGCAAAACATAGCTGTCCGTCAGGCAGCGCTAAACGCTATGAAACCACAGCTTGAAAAAACTCTTGAAGAAACCAAAAAAGCCTATGAAGAACTTGATTCAGGCCGCATTACAATGGCTGTGGAACTGGCAAAAGCTCAGATTCAGCTTGAAAACAGCCAGAATGAAATCAAAAAAGGCTTGGAGGAATATGAAAAAGTCAGAAATGAGGCACTGAAAAATGCCGATTTGTCCAACATTATAACACAAGAACTGGTGTCCAATTTAATAAGAGCACAGAATTTCAGCATGCCGGCTGGTTATATAATTGACAGGAATGACCGCCATCTTGTAAAGGTCGGAGATTCCTTCAGCTCCCGTGAAGAAATAGACAATATGGTCCTGATGAGTATTGAACCGGTAGGGGATATCCGTTTATCTGATATAGCAGATGTTGCTGTTGCCGATAATTCTGACGAAATCTATGCTAAAGTCAATGGTAATAACAGCGTGCTGCTGACTTTTCAGAAACAGAGCACTGCATCCACATCCAAGGTAGCCAATGCTATCAACAAAGAAATAGAAAGGTTACAGAAAGAGCATAAAGGCCTGAACATCCGCACATTGATGGACCAGGTCGATTACATCAGGATGGTCACCGACAGTGTTATTGAAAACCTTCTGTTTGGAGGTATTCTGGCTATACTGCTGCTCATTGTTTTCCTGCTCGACATTAAGCCAACTATCGTAATTGCTTTCAGCATTCCTATAAGTCTCACGTTTGCAGTCACCCTGATGTATTTTACCAACGTAACCATAAATGTTATTTCCTTGTCCGGGCTGGCTCTCGGGGTAGGAATGCTTGTAGACAACAGTATTGTTGTTATAGAGAATATATACCGTTTAAGGAACGAAGGCTTGCCTGCTGCCAAGGCTGCTGTAGAAGGAGCCAGAGAGGTTGCCGGCCCGATTTTTGCTTCAACCTTGACCACTGTATGCGTATTTTTGCCCATTGTCTTTACACAGGGTCTGTCACGCCAGCTCTTTACGGACATGGGACTGACAATTGCCTACAGCCTTATGGCCAGTCTCATAGTCGCCCTGACGCTGGTACCAACCATGGGCGCAACTTTGCTCAAGTCTTCCAAAGAAAAGAAGATACGTTGGTTTGAAACATTTGCCGGATTCTATGAAAAAGTGCTCAGGGCTGCTTTGCGCAGAAAGGCCGTTGTATTGGCCGGGTCGGTTTTGCTGCTGGCTTTAAGCATATATGGTGCTGCTGTTATGGGCACGGCTTTCCTCGGTGAAGTAGATTCCCCGCAGATGAGCGTAACCATGACCATGCCCAAGGGCAGCACCCGTGATGAGACTTACGCCATGAGCGACGAGGTTATGAAAAGGATTCTTGAGATCGAAGCTGTTGAAACAGTAGGAGCTATAAGCGGCGGACAGTCCGGTATGAGATTTCTCGGCGGCGGAA
This sequence comes from Clostridiaceae bacterium, assembly GCA_012840535.1. Lineage (GTDB taxonomy): Bacteria > Bacillota > Clostridia > Acetivibrionales > DUMB01 > DULF01. The sequence goes on along the minus strand of DULF01000086.1, from coordinate 6,673 downwards.
GCTCTGATAATCAAATGACCTTTTATATTCTGCTTAAAGATGACCGCACACTGAAAAATACAGATGTAGAGCGCCTTATATATGAAAAAACCTCGGACCTTAATGTTGAAATGTCCGTTTCTGCTTCCAACATGGATATTTCTGTGCTGGGCGGAAGCGGGATAAGGGTTAATATAAAGGGACAGAATTTAGATAAACTTGCAGAAATTTCAAGGGACATTGCAAAACTGCTTGCCTCAACGGAAGGCACAACCAATATCAAGACCGGGCTTGACAGCGCCGGGAAAGAAACCAGAATCCAGGTGGACAAGGACAAGGCCATGCGCGATGGACTGACCATAGCCCAAATTTACAGTGAAATCAGCTCGGCATTAAAGACAGAAACCCAGGCAACGGTACTGACCGAAGGCAATAAAAATTATCCCGTACTGCTTGTAAAACACAACCAGTACGGTATAACACGCGAAAACCTGGCTGACTATACTTTTACGGTAAAACAGAAGGATGGAACAGAAAAGCAGGTTGTGCTCAGCGAGATTGCCAATATCTATGAAGCTGACTCCTTAAAGGCCATCAACAGGGAAAACCAATCGAGATACATGACTGTCTCTGCAGAGATAGCTGATGGCTATAATATAGGCCTTGTAAGCCGTGAATTTGAGAGCAAACTTGCTTCTTACAAGCTTCCGGCCGGTTATGATATTAGTATTGAAGGCGAGAATAAAATAATAAAAGACGCTATGCGTGATCTTGCCTTAATGATTTTATTGGCAGTGATATTTATTTACCTCATAATGGTTGCCCAGTTCCAGGATTTGCTGTCACCCTTTATCGTAATGTTTACCATACCTTTGGCATTTACCGGCGGACTTTTGCTGCTGTGGGCATGTAATATGGAACTGTCAGTTATATCTTTGCTGGGCTTTCTTCTGTTGGCAGGGGTAGTCGTAAACAACGGCATTGTGTTTGTAAGCTATGTAAAACAACTAATTGAAGAAGGCATGGAACAAAAGGAAGCACTCGTAAGAGCCGGAGTTACCCGCCTGCGCCCGATCCTTTTAACCGCGCTTACCACAATTCTTGCTATGAGCACAATGGCCTTGGGATACGGAAGCGGTGCCGAAATGGTCCAGCCAATGGCTGTCGCCACTATAGGAGGTTTGTTCTACGCTACCATGCTTACACTCGTGGTGGTGCCAATCCTTTATGACATTTTCCACCGCAGGTCAAAACGCAGGACCGGAATTTAAATCATGTTGTATTATTTTATATTAAATTAATATGATATATTGTTTATTAAATGAAAATCGATATGCACAGATGCAATTCTGTGCATATCGATATTTCTCATCATACATCAAATTTATCACTATCAAACCTATGACATTTCATTTATATTGCATTAAAACCTGCAGCGCTATGCTTTACTATTTTGCACTTGAAGGTTTGACACTCCGTTTTTTAGCTTTCTCTTTTTCCATTTCCGCAACCTTTATCATGAGCTCCTTCAGTACTTCCTCTTTTAAGTATATCTGCCTAGCCCTTTCCGCGCCGGGACCTTTACTTTTTTCGATATCTTCCTGTGAGACCCCTGTTGCTCCTGTATCCTCCGGTTCTATTGTATTTTCTTCAGTTGCATCTGTATTCGTTGCAGGCTCTGTGTCCTTTTCTATTTTTACATTTTGTGCTGCTTCTGAAATACTTCCTGCAACTGCACCTCCAATACCTGACAAAGAACTTTCGGTTTCAGGCTGCGCAGCTCTCAGGCTCTTGGCCGCTGCAGGGAACCTGCTGCCGGGAAGATTCCAGTAGCCCAATAACTCTTCCGAAGATTTGTTGAACTCAATTTTTGGAGCTCCTGAAAAACCAAAGGCGGGGCTTTGAGTTTGAGCAAAAAGTCCCATTACGCCTTTTTCTATTGCATTTGACACCTTGTACACAACTTTATATCCTTTATGAATGGTATCGGTGTTTGCAACCTTTGCTATCGCCGATGTCGGTACGCCGGCAAGTACCTTGGAACCCAGCTTAATTCGCGTCATATATACCTTCAGCACTTTCTTTTTTGTATCCAGTTCAAGTATAGCTTTAACAGACCTTCCCATTATAAAGTTTGCCAAAGCACCATTGTTTCTTAACTGTATCAAAGGAGGATAATTATCTATCTTTTCTATTATTTTATCCTTAAAGGAATCCAAATCAATTCCACGTATATTAAAATAGTTATTTTTTTCCTCATGGTAGCTTTCCTGAAGTAATCTCAACATTTCCATGATACCTTTATAGAAGTTTTTGCCGGCAATGAACTGATCAATGGGAAAACTTTTTTCAAGTCTTACTGTCCTTAGCGTTTCATTTTTATACTCCCTTATTAAATCTGCCCTCAAGATGCGTTTTGTAACGATTTTTCCATGTCTGCTCGTTTTTTTGGATTTCATTTTTTGCCTTATTTCCCTGTGCATTTCTGCAGCTTTTGCTTCCTTTACATCGCCGTCTTCTATACCACTTCTCTTAAGATACCCTTCAGCAAGGCTTTCATATGGTAAGTCTTCGGCTCCCATTTCTTTAAGCGCTTCTTTTATTACTTCCCTGGTAATCCTTTTTCTGTTAGTTCTTAAAGCACCGGCTCCTTCTATCGAAGCAAGACCTAAAGGCAAACCCGTACTTGCATCTCCGGCAACAGCTATGCCTTCCTCGATATAGTTTCTATCGCTCTTTGAAAGCACGTTCACAGCTTCTGACTGGGACTGCTCAGCTCTGATATATCCTGCTTTGGTTGGTGAGCTGCCATAAATCAAATTGGTGAGCCATTTTGGAAAAATATACGAGCTTCTGATCTTATTATATGTACAGAATTTCATAAGCTTTGCGCAGTCCATGGGCGATCCGGCGCTTGCCCTCGTATACATGCCAAATTTTGCACCCAGTTTTCCGGATAATAAATATAACAGCTTACCGGAAACATCTAAAGAAAAATTATGTTCAGAATAAATTTTTGACCTTATGTTGTCTTCTGTTACTTCCTTTTGCGGGTCATCCACTTCTCCGCTCTTATCCCCGTCATACTCAAGGTAAATACTGATATTAACACTGGTTCCCGGCACTTTGTTAAAAGATACCGAAAAAGTTAATCCGACTTTTACATTAATTTTTTGCTTTCCAAGCTTATCAGAAAACTGGCTGCCTATCGCTTCGAATATGCTCTGGCTTTGCCCGCCTGTTGATGATGTAATGCTTCCTATCTTTTCACTGATATTTACATCCTGGCTTAATATCTTGCTCTGTAAAAGATAATTTGCTTCTTTGGCAATAAGGCCATCTTCGCCAACCATGCTTTCTATATATATTCTTCTTCGACGAACGCTGCCTTTTCCATGACCCTTGTGCCTCTGAAGCCACGTTTCACACGCACTGTATATATTGCCCAATATATTTACTACATTTTCCTGTTCGCCCTCGTCAATTTCTTTCTTTACCCTGTACTTGTCATATTGCTTAAGAGCATCGTCAATCCTCTGAAGGTAACTGCCGCGCCTGCTGGCTATGCCGGCATACGTCATTTTCTGGAACTCATCAACGGTTGGAAGGAATCTGACTTTTGCATGGGGTTCAAGTATATTTTCTCCCTTACCTTTTTCCGCACCTTCTGTACTTTCTGTGCTTTCTTCTGCCTCGTATAATTCCTTTGCAACCCTTAAGGCTTCTTCCGCTAAAGCCTTGATAATGGGGTATCTGTATTGTACACTGGCCTTGGTATCATTTTCATGCACCGTCAGCCACAATTTTGCAACCCTGTGAATATGAAGAGCTTTATCTGCAAGATGCTTTTTAGTTTCCCAGGAAAGGGTCTCTCCCTTGACATAATGTTCTTCCGTTTCGTTGTAATATTCAAGCGCTTGATCTATCAACTTGAGGTACTTGCCTCTTGTCTTGAACTTGCCAGCATCGGTCAGTTTTTTGAACTGTTCGGCGGACAAAAGGGTTCCCCTGTATTTTTCAATATCCTTGAACTCACTTAACGTCTCATAACTCTCGCTTGGATCCAGTTCCTTTATTTGTTCCTCCGTCATTTTAGCTTCTTGCAGCATCCTCACTACGACATCCCTGACATCACGGATAACCGGCAGCCTGTACTGGTAGCTTGAAGTATCATCTTCTTCGTGTATCTTCATCCAGAATGAAATAGCGGTATATAACTGCTTTAGTATCTCCGTTATCCTGGAAGTATCTTTCCCCTTTTTTGCTTCGTGGTATTCAGCAATCAGGCTGTCAATCTTCTTCAAATTGTCACCGCGCTTGCTGAACATTCCGGCATCGGTTAACTCCTTGAATTTCTCAGGTGTATAAATATCTTTCAGTTGCGTTCCCCTAATTCCTCCGAAGTCCAGGGATTCCTTATCCGTTTCCTGTCCCTTTTCTTTTTTTGCCGTGCTGCTCATGATGTTGAAGGAAGCTTCCAGCATCCTTTTTTCATTTTCAACGGGTCCCCCGGGCTGCACAAGGGCGCCAATAATATTTCTCCGCGCTGTAGCAGGCGTCGCGGTCAATGTCTTAACCGTATACAGCATTCCCGATTTTGATTCATGGGCGCTTAGCCAATCATTGCAGGCTTTTTCAAGATCCAGTAATGCTGAATATTTTACCTTGGTTACCTTTTTGTAGGTATCTTTGTCTACAGTTTTGCTCATATCGCCTGAATCTTTTCTTAAATCATCATACCGCTTGTACATTTTTAAAAGGTGTATTAAGTACCTGTCTTTACCTTCTTCTCTTCTCTTTTTCATCTTACCGGAAATTCCGATAAGGCCTATAAGCTTTACGTTGTCTATTGCCTTTTCAAATTCTTCATAGGGAACCAGCCCTTTCCTGTCAAACGCTTTAAAGGATTCATCCTCAAATATGTTTACTGCTTCATCATGAGCTCCCATACTGCTGATGGTTGTACGCAGCCTCAGAATCTCATAACCCACAGAATCCTGCAGCTTCACTATGTGAGGCAGCCGCTTTTTTACAGAAATTATATACTTGTCCCCGGAGTGTGCCTTTAACCATTCTTTACAGGCTTCATAAAGGATTGTCAGTTTCTTCAGGGCTTCAATCCTGCTCTGCACAAAACTTACACTGTCCTCATAATCTTCTTGCCTGTCACTGGTGTTTTCCACATACTCCGTGTAGTCTTTCAAAGCTTCATCAATTTTTGAAAGAAGTTTACCCCTCTTTGCCATGGCTACGTAGGTAACCTTCTTAAATTCCTCTGGTGTCAATATACCGCTCGTCGGAAGCATTCCCATAAGGTCCGTATTCTGTCTTTCTTCCTGTTCCTGCTCTTGTTCCTGCTCCTGCGCCTGTTCCCGTTCCTCTTCAAGCTGCTGTTCTGTATCTTCAGTTTGTGTCTCCTGGCCTTGACTTTGTTCTTCAGGTTCCTTGTCGTCCAGAGTTATGTCAATACTCTTTACCGCTTCATCACTTCTGCTTAGCAATTCATTTTCTCCCATTTTATACCTCCACAAACAAATAATTATACTGCCCGGTATAATTAATGCTGCCAGGTTAATGCAATCTGACCGCATCATATATATCAGTATAATATTTCCCTGCGGTCGCTATATTTCCAATAAGCATCCTCTCAAAAAGCTCAGGAATAAGTATTTCATCACCTACATCTATATATGTTCTGAAGGAAAGCACTCCTTCCTCCATATCAAGATCAAAGTTCCCAACCGTAAGCTCAGAATTAATTCTCGCAATTTCTCTGCATGCCTTATCATAATTTTCCTCAGGCACAAAAAAGGTGTATGCGGTGGACATGACAAATACTCTTGCAGTTTCATATATAAAATAGGTCAATTTGTGTCCCTTGTAATCAATCGTGCCGGAAAACTCATTACCTGTGCGGATATAAGGCATTTCGTACTTTTTTAATATATATTCAATATCCCTGAACTCATCTATCAGATTCTCCATATTTTCATTTAATTCCACTGACTCAGTTTCTTCCTCATCTTCAAAGGCATAAACGGTTTCAAAACCCTCAACCACTGAACCTTTCTCATCCAACCCCTCTGGGAGGTCAACCTCCTGAACCACCCTTAAAGCATACCAGTTAATATCTTTCCTGATAATTTCACCTGCTTCATCTTCAGCTATTATAACCTGATTAACCGCTTCATCGTCTCCCAGTTCCCCAAGTGTTTGTACCAGCATGGGGTCTGCCTTAAGTGTAATTATTACATCCTTATCAGGCTTGAAATCCACTGTATCGGGCACAACATCAAAGGTTAAATGGAAAAAACCGTTAGTTTTTATGATTTCATATGTATCATAATCAACAGATATATCAAGTGTAACTTTATAAAGCCTTCCGTCTTTATGGCTTAACTTTATATCTGTCAATTCTGCTTCCACGATGTCAACTGTATGGGTATAAAAAACGATTTTTTTCGACATTTGCTGTCTCCTTTTCAGACTTGATATTTTTCCCTTTACATTATACAATAATTTCATTATTATATAAATAGAATATCATATTTTTTTCATAATTTTTGAAAAAAATTGTTTTTGTGAGGCTATAATGTATTATACTGTAAAAAAAAGAAATAATCGGGTATTTGACACTTGAATAAAGAAAAAACCTCCAAAAGCCTTGATATCGGCTTATTTTTTTGTCAAATTT
>DULF01000085.1 GCA_012840535.1 Clostridiaceae bacterium | reverse complement strand
GGCAGTGGGGCTCCTCAATTCCATTCTCCCAAAGCGCCAGTTTATCCTCATGGGCCCGGGAAGATGGGGCAGCCGGGGAGATATAAAAATGGGGGTCCAGGTCAGTTATGCAGATATAAACAACTGTGCAGCCCTGATTGAAATTGCCCGGAATAAGTCAGGATACATACCTGAATTGTCTTTTGGAACACATTTTTTCCAGGACCTTGTCGAATCAAATATACGTTACATCCCTGTCTACCCTGACGACGAGGGTATAGTATTCAATGAGGTATTCCTCACCAAGTCAGACAATATGCTTCCTGAAATATTGCCTAAATACGAAAGGCTTACCGATACTATTCATGTTATTGATGTGCCTAAGGTAACCGGCGGCAAAACTTTGAAAATACTTGCCAACGCTGATCTTGACGAAGCAGTGGCTTATCTTTCAACTTCAACTGAGGAACCCGAATATTCAGATAATACAGAAGACTACAATGAAGTCCGCCCGGACGACAGGTACTGGAAATGGAGGCACTACATGGCGGAGCGCATCGCAGCCAATTTGGATGCGAAACGTTTCGGTGTTAAAGGCTTTTATGTATTTGGCAGCACAAATAACGGTACAGCCGGGCCTGCAAGCGATATCGACATAATTATCCATTTCGATGGCACTCCTGAACAAAGAAAGGACCTTGTACATTGGCTTGAGGGCTGGAGCATATGCCTTTCCGAAGTCAATTACTTAAAGACAGGCTATACCACACCCGGCATGCTTGACGTCCATATTATAACCGATGAAGACATTGCAAGGAAAAATTCGTTTGCTGTCAAAATCGGAGCTGTTACGGACCCTGCTTATAAAATAAAACTAAAAAACGAAGACGGTGATTAATCGGGTTTAAACACTAATCAAAAGCACAATTATTGACGTCAGGCTCAAACACAAGCTTACCAGGTAGAGGAAAACCACCACTTGCTTCTGGTTTAGCCCATAAGACAGAAGCCTGAAGTGTATCTGGCTGTTATCAGCTTTATATATCGGTTTTCTCTCTTTAATTCGCTTAAATACTACAAAAATATTGTCAAAAATCGGCACTCCCAGTGCAAGCACAGGAATAAATATTGAAAGGATGGTTGCCTGCTTGAATGTCCCGTCAAGCGCAATTATCGCCAGAATATAACCCAAAAACGTCGCTCCTGAATCTCCCATGAATATCCGCGCAGGGTACCTGTTATATCTTAAAAATCCAAGCACTGCTCCTACCAGGATAATAGCCATCATCGCAGAAATCGGCTGTCCCTTGATAAGCGCAACTATAAACAGCGTAGTCGCAGAAATTGACGTTATTCCGCCCGCCAATCCGTCCATTCCGTCCGAAAAGTTAATTACCGTAGTCACTCCGAAAATCCACATTATCGTGAAAAAAAACTGCATCCATACAGGCAGAACAACATCTGTGCCCGTAAACGGATTATGGAAGCCCCAAAAAACAATGCCGGACAGATAAACTAAAACTGCTGAGGCTATTTGGACAATGAACTTTGGCAGAGCCGGAAAATCCTTGCCATGAGTTTTGTACCAGTCATCAAGAATACCTATACCAATAATGAGCAAAGACCCTAAAAGTACAGCCAGTATTTTTTCTCCTTCATGCCTGACAAACAAAAGGAATACAATGACAAAACTTATAAATATACCTATTCCTCCTGCCACCGGAATAGGCTGTTTATGCATTTTTCTCTCATTTGGCACATCAAGGAAACCGATTTTAAATGAAAGCTTGCTTAAAACCGGAATCAAAACATATACAATTGTAAAAGCCATTGAAAATGCAGCTAAATACTTCATAATCATTCCTCTTTTGTCAAATTGCTATAATGCTTGAACAACACCACAACTTATATTATATTCTTTCATAGCTTTTACTTCAATATTTCGGGGAAATAATGTAAAAAACTTAACCATATTGTAACAAAAAATCAACATTCCTTCCTTAATTTTTTAAAGAACCATGTGCGCAATTAAAATTGTTAATAATTTCTTTGAATATATCTTCTTTTGACGGACACAATAATATGTGCAAGGGTTCGTGATGGTCGAGCCAAGAGTGTTATAAGGTCCAGGTGGCTTTATAACATTCGGTCAAAGATTAATATCAGGTCTCGTCTAATGACGGTTAGGGCTTGATATTAGTCGGTGAGAAGAGTCTTATATGTCCTGTAAGGCTATACTGCAGTGTTTCAGATTCGGGGACATTTACTCGAAAGAGAAATGTAACCGGTCCCACACATTGCAGTGTGGTCAAAAGGGATGTATAGGATTCGAGCTAAGATTATCAGGGGTTCCGTAGGTATGATGGCATGAAGTTTAAGCCTAGCGGGTTTGTTTGTAGTCCCTCGGGCAGGTTTAAATACTTGACCTGTATGCCTACAACATTCATTCCGAGAGTCCCTGAACTTCTGCCTGACTTACTGGAGGTCTGTTGCAGTCTACCGATTGCAGCAGGCTTCTAAGGTACTCCTGATGGTCGAGCACAGGTTGGTGTAGGTTTCGTAATGCTTGTGGGCAGTCGAGAGATTGTCTATAGGTATGTAGAGATTTACATCAGCTGCAGCGTAGATCATCACGAGCTCTTTTTTTATGCCTTACGGCAGGTAAGTGGTACGGGGTAAGGGGTAATGGGTAAGAGGTGGATGAAAGCCGGGTTTATGTAAAATGTTCAAGGTACAAACATGTTGAAGTATCTGTGTGGAGTAGGTATATCCTGCTCATCAGTAGTGGTGTTGGACACACCGGTTGCGTATCGGTCGGGTAAACTCACTCTATCGAGAGCACGAAGCTCATCATTTCAAATGACGATGAAGTTCACAGGTTGGAAGGAGATAGGAGTGACCTCTGGCCGCCCGCATAACGTCCCCTAATATAGGGGCGGTTTTTGATCGCCTGCACATCCGATCGATGTGAAACCGCAGTTTTCCATACAATGCATCTAGCTTCTAACTTCTGACCTCTAACATCCAACCTCCAATTTCTTACCCCTTACCTCTTACCTCGCACCTCTTACCTCTTAAATTGTATCGCCTTTGTATAACGCATAATTGACTCAATCGTCGCCAGAAGGTCTTCCCTGCAATGCAGCTTGGCAATATCAAAGGGAACAGGTTTCCTGCTTGTGCAAAACACTGCGCTTATTCCCTTATCATAAACAGCATCTATATCATCCCCGATATTTCCTACAACAGCTATTACAGGAACGCCTTGCTTCAAGGCTCTCCCGGCTATGCCAACAGGGACCTTCCCCCTAAGGCTCTGGCCGTCAATCTTTCCTTCTCCCGTAATAATCAAATCCGCCCCTGAAATCAGATTGTCAAAATTAACACAGTCAAGAATAATTTTTATACCTGATTCAAGCCTTGCACCCATAAAAGCAACCAACGCAGCGCCAATTCCACCCGCTGCCCCTGTCCCGGGTATATCTTGCACAGTAATTCCAAAATCATTTTGTATAACTTCAGCATAATGCTTAAGATTATCATCAAGCATTTTGACCATTTCTTCATCGGCGCCTTTCTGGGGTGAGAAGACACAGGCTGCTCCGTTAGGTCCGTAGAGTGGGTTATCCACATCACATGCCGCTATTATCTCGCATTTTTCAAGCCTTGGGTCTTTTCCTGACACGTCTATGCGGTGTAAATACTTTAACCCGCCGCCGTTCAACGGGATTTCATTATTATCTTTATCAAGAAATTTTACACCGAGAGCGGCAGCCATTCCGATACCGCCATCGTTCGTCGCGCTTCCACCAAGGCCAAGTATAATTCTGCTGCAGCCTTTCTCAAGGGCGTCAAGCATCAATTGGCCTGTTCCATATGTAGACGTGAGGGAAGGGTTTTTTTCTTCATCGGAAAGCAATGGAAGTCCTGATGCCGCAGCCATTTCAATTACCGCGGTTTTCTTGTCATTAAGTATCCCGTAAAAAGAATCAATTTCCCTCATTAACGGGTCTTTAACCTTTATATTAATCCTGGTGCCGCCGACAGCTTCAAGGAACGCGTCAACAGTACCCTCTCCACCGTCCGCTATAGGCACCTTTACAGTTTCCGCTTCCGGGAATACGTTCTTAATGCCCCGTTCAACAATATCACATATTTCTATTGAATTCATGGTACCTTTAAATGAATCGGGCGCAATTACAATTTTTTTCATGAAAGTAAAATCACCTCTTGTAAAATTTAATCTCTTGTATATTACTTAATTTTCCGGTTGGAAGCTTAAATTTTCCAGCAGCATATCCGTACTGCCTTCAAAATTATAAAACAGCGGTCTCTCTTTTTCATCAAGAACCAAAAGATATGGTGCTTCCTCTTTAGGAAATATTACAAAAACTTTATCAACAATATTATTCAACCACTGGCTCTTTACTATTACAGATGGATTTAATGGAATTTTTACAATGTAACCATCCTCGGGAAAAGCTTTTACTTTTGCATACATTCCGGTAATGCCTTTTAAAAATTTTTCGGCTTCCCTTTGTATATCATTGCTTAATTCAACTCTTTTAATTATTTCACCCTTCTTTACATCAAAAATTTCAACTTTTTCATCTTCCTGTACATGCATATCCGCCGAAACCAAAAACCCGACAAGACTGGCCTGATTCAACTGAAAACTGCTACAGGCCAATGACTCATATTTTTTCAGGAGTTCCATGGTGCGGATATAGTTATAAATGTTAAATGCAATGGACCCTAATAAAAAAACGATAATAATAAAAAACAAAGGTTTTTTGTTAATTTTAACTAGGAACATATGACAATCCCCCCCTAATCATTTATGACGGAAGGGATGCCTTTATTACTTATTATCTATTTTCTTCCTCCTTCAATCACCTGGATTTTTTATATCATGCTTTTTATCCTTCTCAGCCAGGTTGTCAACTTTTTTCTCGATAACATCCAGCTTTTCGTAAGTTTGCTTATATCCATCGTATAGATCAGATATGTCTTTCTTCAGTTCAAATTCCATGGTAGTTATCTTGTTTTCTAAAGAAGTAATTTTGTTCTCTAAGCTACTTACATGGTTTTTTTTCTCTTTCCTGAATTCTGTAAACTCGCTGTACATCTTCGTCAACAGCTCAAATGTTTTATCTTCCATTATAAATTTCCTCCTGTTATTTATAAAATGATTATATCACAACAAAAAAAATACTTAAAGTGTTGTTTTGAAATATATGTTAAAAAAAGCACATTTCGGTATTCTCC
>DULF01000084.1 GCA_012840535.1 Clostridiaceae bacterium | reverse complement strand
GTAATCCGGGGAATTCACTCTTTTTTCATCAATATAAATACCACCCTGGATTATTAAGCGGCGTCCTTCGCTTTTAGATGGAGCCAGTCCTGTTTTTAATAGTAAATCGATTATTGGTATTCCATTTTCAACATCAGCTGAAGAAATTTCTGTTTTAGGCATATTAGTGGCGTCACCGGCTTTTTCAAATAACGCTTCGGCAAGTTTTTGCGCTTCATTTGCTTCAGCTTCTCCATGAACAAGTTTTGTAACTTCATAAGCCAGAATTTTTTTGGCTTTGTTAATCTGTTCGCCCTTTAGCCTGGAGAGCTCTTCAATCTCAACCATTGGCAGGAATGTTAAAAGCTTGAGGCATTTAATAACGTCGTCATCGTGCACGTTTCTCCAATACTGGTAAAATTCATATGGAGATGTCTTTTCTGCGTCAAGCCACAGAGCGCCTTTTTGAGTTTTTCCCATTTTTTTGCCTTCGCTTGTTGTAAGGAGTACAAAAGTCATGCCATAAGCTTCTTTCCCTTCAACCCTTCTTATAAGGTCAACGCCGCTTATGATATTTGACCACTGGTCATCGCCGCCTAACTGCAGTTTGCAGTTATAATCCTGAAAAAGCTTCAGAAAATCATAACTTTGCATGAGCATGTAATTAAATTCAATAAATGAGAGGCCTCTTTCAAGCCTTGTTTTGAAACATTCGGCTGTAAGCATCCTGTTTACGGAGAAATGAATCCCGATATTCCGCAAAAATTCAACGTAATTCAGTTTTAACAGCCAGTCGGCATTGTCTATCATAAGCGCTTTGCCGTCAGAAAAATCAATAAACTTGGCCATTTGCTTTCTGAATTTTGCCGCGTTATGCTGTATTTCCTCCTGGGTCAGCATTTTCCTCATGTCGGTCCTGCCGGACGGATCACCTACCATTGCAGTGCCTCCACCAATTATGGCTATCGGCCTGTGGCCTGCTTTCTGCATGTGAGCCATTACCATCAGCTGGACGAAATGCCCTACATGCAGGCTGTCTGCTGTTGGATCGAATCCTATATAAAAAGTGACTTTTTCGTTCTCCAGCAGTTTCTTGATTTCCTCTTCATGAGTCATCTGCGCAATATAGCCTCTCTCTTTTAGGGTTTCAAAAACGCTCATATCAAAACCTCCTCAGTTATATGTTGTCATTTTGCTGATATCTGTATTAAAAAAGCCCTCTCATTCCTTAAGGACGAGAGAGCCCGTGGTACCACCTTAATTCGTAAACTCAACCAGGCAAAAAACCGATGCAGTTTAAACGGCTTTAATGCTTAATTGAATTTACCTCAATAAATTCCACCGCTGTAACGGGCGGCTGCCGTCGATGTCTACTCCTTTGTTTCAACATGATGCTCCTGAGGGTAATTCGCTCGACCATGTGCTGAAATCCTTTCACCAGCCGGACTTCTCTCTGGTATTGTAACCATGGCCTGCTACTGGGCTCATTCATAGCATTTCTCGTTTTTGTGTATTCTAACATATGCAGTTTATTTATGCAAGGGGTAGCACGAGATAAACAGCCTCCACCAGCTAAGTTCCGTCACAGACAGGCTGTAGCAAGTAAGGCTCGCTGCAATACGGGCGCTGGTGATTCGGCATCCGTGCCTCAGACACCAGCGGCTGCGCCGTCCGTGGCGCAGCGTGGTTCCTGATACCGTATTCCAGCTTCGCCTTCCTTCACAGCCTGTAGCTGTTCCTCCACATGCTGCTGTATCCTGCTTTATCTCGTGCTCTTTAGGAACACTCCATGGCGCATCGCGTATCGGAGAGAAATGGAGTGTCCCTTACCTTGCTCTGTTCTGTGCAAAACGCGCCACTCAAACGCTGCTGGAGACTGCTTATCTCATGCCAAGGTAAGGGGATACTTCTTATACCCTAATTACATTCTGCGTGAATTCCTGCCCTGCTTTTTTAAATTCAGGGTTTCTATAACCTAAAACGTACATATCCGTTGCAGCGGATTCTATCTCAAGCATGCGCCTGATTAGCGGATTATCTGAATTCTTGAAGCTTGCCGCCTTCACAATAATCGGAAGCTGTGATGTTTTTTTCGCATGTGCAAGAATCTGTTTCCCGTTTTCGTTAAAACCCAATACCCTTATATATTGAGGTCCTCCATTTGCGTTAAACCATTCAAAATCAGATTTTTTTATGCCTGCCAGAATGCTGAAAAGGCTCCTTTTTATCCTTGTTCCTGTATATCTTTTCGTGGTGATTTTATCGAGGAGCCCGTCAAAGGAGCCTGAATTGTTTGCTGCGTCTTTTATCCTGTTTTCAAGCCCCTCGGAAACGTAGGGTACATCCTTTAATTCCTCCAGCGTCATTTTTCTTATTATGGAAAGAAGAATGTCACTAAAGTTATTATAAGAAACAGGACCCCTTTGGTTTTGAAATTCTTCGGCAAGGATATTGAAGCTTGTTTCTGGCAGAAATTCGTGGTTTTCAACATCTATGCAACCGTTTTTGCTGTCAATAGTTTCGTATATATGCTTTCTGATTGATGTTGCGCTGGATATAGCCCCTGTAAGCTCTTCTGAATTGTAAGAGTTGCAGATTCGTTTTACAGTAACAGGCTTAATTTTGCTGTTGAGTTTCTTAAGTGCTTTAATGTACTCGATGCCTAGGATATTGTTAGGGCTGCCGATTATTTCTTCAATGCTTGCTGCGTCAAATGTGTGCATAGTTTGTGAACAGTATTGTTTTAATGCTTCCTCCCTGGCAGACGGGTAAGATATCCCCATGCCTATTTTTTCCCTTAAAAGCTCTTTGTACAAATCAGGCTCAAAAGCTAAAATATCGGCTACCGCTTCAAGCGGTGCAACTTCGCCGCATTCACTTCCGAAACAAATATTGTCTACTACTCCTATGCTGTCAAGGATTTTCACAGCACCCCAGGCAAAGAACTCGGCGCTTGCCATTGCATAAACAACAGGAAGTTCAAGTACAAGGTCCGCTCCTGACAATAAAGCCATTTTAGCCCTTGCCCATTTATTTACTATTGCAGGTTCACCGCGCTGTATGAAATTGCCGCTCATGACACATACTACATAGTCTGCGGAGCACAATTCCCTTGTGCGGTTAAGGTGGTAAAGATGGCCGTTATGAAAAGGATTGTATTCCGCAACTATACCTGCAACCCTCATTGAATCACCGCTCTTAAAGTTTCAACTGCTGTAAAATATTGCTCAATATGATAGCTTTTATTATACCATGAATTTGAGAAAATTCATGATATAATCGCACATGTGCGTTTCTCTGTCAGATGAAAATTCCGCACCTGCATTATTCCGCCAAAGGCATATAATATCCTCTCGTTGGAATTCTATGATGATATTATATAACATTTTGCCGGTGTTTTGGAGAAATAAAGGCGGTATTTAAAACGGGCAGAGGCTAGGAGGGCATTCCTCCCTGCTGGTTTTCCTCCATTGCTTTTTCCAGGGATTCTATATTGGACATTGCCACTCTTCCTTTAATATCAACTAACGGTTGATTTTTTTCAGCAATTACATTTCCAAGCTCATATATTGAAAAATCGAGCTTACTGGCTTCTTCCTGTAAGTCTTTCGGTATTGTGTTTTTATAAAGAGCCCATGATTCCTTTAAATTGTTGATATCGGAATCAGCTTGTTCCCAGTTGGCTGTCATGGCGTTAAGCATGGCGTTTCGCGTGTAATATCTTATCCTTTTAATCTCAGGGGAGGTGGGCGTCCTGTAAAGCGCGTAGAAATCAGGTATATAAGCATACAGGTAGCTTGCAGCCAGAAGGACATTGGTCTTGTTTTTTTCGATAATGGTGTTGGTAAGACTGTTCAGCGCATTGCTGAAGTTGTCAATAAGAGTTTTATCAGCTCCCAATTTTACGGCAGCCGGCATGAAACTGTTCCATTTATAATGCAGGGTGTTGATAATTGGTGTGATTTTTTGCCATGGGTCCTTTGCCGCAGGCTTTTGTGTTTCCTGTCCCTGCTGTCCTTGCTGCCCATGCTGCCCATTTCCGCTT
>DULF01000083.1 GCA_012840535.1 Clostridiaceae bacterium | reverse complement strand
TATCGGCATAGAATGTCCTGCACAATTATTCAGAAGCATTGTACATTTTGCTTCCAGGGATGCCATGAATATAGACGGGCTTGGGCCTGCAATTATTGAAGCACTGCTTAACAAGGGCTTTATTAAAGGAGTGGCGGATCTCTATTATCTGCATGAGAAAAAAGATGAACTTGTAAATATGGAGCGGATGGGGAAAAAATCAACTGAAAACCTGCTGATTTCAATTGAAAGGTCTAAAAGCAACAACATTGACAGGTTGATTACGGGATTCGGAATAAGGCATATAGGTTTAAGAGCAGCCCAGCTTCTGAGCGAGAATTTTGAATCTATTGATGAGCTTGCCAAAGCAAGTGTTGAAGATATTATGAAAATAAACGAATTTGGAGAAAAAATGGCAAAAAGCGTTGTAACGTTTTTCAGGCAGGAGCAGACCCATGATACTGTCGAAAAGCTGCGAAGGGCAGGAGTTAATCTGCAAAGTACGGGAAAGAAAAAGATAAAAGATAACAGGTTTGAAGGGCTGACATTTGTTTTGACCGGAACACTTCCCACATATACCAGAGCTGAAGCTACAGAGATAATAGAGAGCTTCGGAGGTAAAACATCCGGTAGTGTGTCAAAGAAAACGAGTTTTGTACTGGCAGGTGAGGAGGCCGGGAGCAAGCTTGACAAAGCACGCCAGCTGGGGATAAGGATCATTGACGAAGAGGAATTCAAAAAGATGATAAGTTAATGTAGTTCTATAATGCTAATACCCGTCCCTTAAACTCCGGTTTAAGAGACGGGTATTGACAAGCAAGAGCTTGTTAATTTTTAAATTAATAGAACTTATTCATTATAAGGCCAGTCTGTAAATTTTTTCAATATCTTCGTTATATAGTGGTATGAAATTTCCTATACTTTGCCCTTCCTTGAGTCCAAGATTTTTAACCAATACCGGTATATCTTCTTCTTTTGCGCCTAACTCTTTAAAATTGGAAGGCAACCCAAGAGATTTCCAGAAAGACTGAAGCCTGTTAATGCCCTCAAGAGCAGTTGCCTCAGGGTCTGCAAAGTCCATATTGCATCCCCACACACGGACGGCTATCTGGGCAAACCTGTTAACATCATGCTTCATAACGTATTTCATCCATGCAGGGAACATCACTGCAAGACCGGCTCCATGGGGCACATCATACAATGCTGACAACTCGTGCTCAAGAGCATGGGTGCTCCAGTCTTGTTGGCGTCCGACTCCGCAAATATTATTATGTGCCACCATTCCTGCCCACATGATATTTGCTCTGGCTTCATAGTCCCTGGGATTTTTCATAACCCTTGGAACTTCTCTGATCATGGTAAGCAGTACAGCTTCACAAAGCCTGTCTGTTATTTCTACTCCTTTTGTGTTTGTAAAATAACGCTCAAATACGTGGGCCATTATATCGGCAGCACCATATGCTGTCTGTTCGGGGGGCAGAGTATATGTGAGTTCAGGATTTAAAATGGAAAATACAGGGCGCAGGCATTCGCTGCCTATCCCTTTCTTTTTCATATATTTCTCATGAGTGATAACTGAGTTGGGTGAACCCTCGCTTCCTGCAGCAGGAATGGTTAATACAGTGCCAACCGGCAGTGCTTCCTTAACTTCTGCCTTATCGTCGAAAAAGTCCCAAAAATCCCCGTCATATTTAACTCCTGCTGCTATGGCTTTTGCTGAATCAATGACACTTCCGCCGCCAACAGCCAGAATAAAGTCAACGCCTTCCCTGCGGCACAGGTCAATGCCTTTATAAACAAGACCACTTCTGGGATTGGGCACTACGCCTCCTAATTCTATGTAGTCAATTCCCTCAGCCTTAAGTGACTCTTCCACCCTGTCGAGAAGACCTGATCTTTTAGCAGAACCTCCTCCAAAATGCACCAGTACCTTGGTTC
>DULF01000082.1 GCA_012840535.1 Clostridiaceae bacterium | reverse complement strand
TTCTTCTCCAGATGCCTTACAGCTCTTCTCCTGATATAGGGTTCAGCAATTTGCCTCATTTCAATTGCCGTCTGAACCCTTGTAGGCACACCCTTGGATTCAAGCGCATCCTGGAGTGCAAGAGCATTAATTACCGTTGCCAGCATTCCCATATGATCTGCCGTTGTGCGGTCCATTCCCCTGCCGCACCTTCCTCTCCAGAAGTTGCCTCCTCCAACCACGATGGCAATTTCCACACCTAGCTGATATGCATCTTTTATTTTATCGCATATGCTGTTAAGCACATCTACATCAATTCCAAATTTACTGTCGCCAGCTAAGGCTTCTCCGCTGACTTTAAGCATTACCCTTTTATATTTGGCTGTTTTCATTAAGTTGTACCCCCGCCCATTTGATATTATCTTTTGCGTTCCAGAGAA
Source organism: Clostridiaceae bacterium (assembly GCA_012840535.1). Taxonomy (GTDB): domain Bacteria; phylum Bacillota; class Clostridia; order Acetivibrionales; family DUMB01; genus DULF01. The sequence continues at coordinate 34,708 of DULF01000082.1, read as the reverse complement.
CAAAGAAAAGTAGACAAAGAACAGAAATAATGTCTTATCTAAAATAAGGGGAACATATAGATTATATGTTCCCCATAAACTACATCAGCCACCAATTTGTTTCATTACCTCTTCGGCGAAGTTCTCTTCTTTCTTTTCGATTCCTTCGCCTCTTTCAAATCTGGCAAATCTTCTTATCCTGATGTTCTCACCTATAGTAGCAATTTTCTCAGTCAACAGTTCCTTTATTGTCTTATCAGGATCCCTGATCCACGGTTGCTCCAACAGGCAAACTTCCTTATAATACTTTTCCAACCTACCCTCAACTATTTTGTCAATTACTTTTTCAGGTTTTCCTTCATTAATTGCCTGAGCCCTTAATATTTCCTTTTCTTTCTCAATAACTTCCGCAGGTATTTCTTCTCTGCTGACATACTCCGGTTTTGCAGCTGCAATCTGCATTGCAATATCTTTTACAAATTTTCTGAATTCTTCGTTCTTTGCAGCAAAATCGGTTTCTATATTAACTTCTACCAATACTCCAATTCTGCCGTCGCCGTGTATGTAAGCATCAACTATACCTTCAGCAGCTATCCTGCCTGATTTTTTCGCAGCGGCAGCAAGCCCTCTTTCTCTTAAAACTTCAATAGCTTTTTCAATATCTCCGTTTGTTTCCGTAAGAGCCTTTTTGCAATCCATCATTCCGGCTCCTGTTCTCTCACGAAGTTGTTTTACCATTTCAGCAGTAATCATTAAATACTCCTCCAGACATAAAGATATTTATATTATTAAACACTACCACCTTATTTATACTTTTGGGAAATTTTTTGACAATGGATTTCTTCATCCGGCTTTCAGCTCCATCAAAGAGACTGAAAACCGGACGTTTTTCATTATTCTGCAGCAGTCTCAGTTTCTGCTTCCGCTGTCTCTGTCTCTTTGGGAACTTCAAATTCCTCAATATTAACTTCAGGTTTTTCTTCTTCCGATTCCTCTTCCCCGACTGCTTCACTCTGCGAGGCAGATGTATCAACTAACTGTTCCCCCTGCCTGCCTTCAATAATCGCATCTGCAATCTTTGAAGCTATCAGCTTCACAGCTCTTATTGCATCATCATTGCCGGGGATAACATAATCAACTTCATCAGGGTCACAGTTGGTATCAACTATTGCCACTACCGGAATGCCAAGCTTTCTTGCTTCAAGTATAGCTATCCTTTCCTTTCTGGGATCGACTACAAACAAAGCGCCCGGCAGTCTTTTCATGCCCTTGATTCCGCCAAGATATTTCTCAAGCTTCTCCATTTCTCCCCTGAGCTTGGTGACTTCCTTTTTGGGAAGTACGTCAAACAAACCGTTTTGTTCCATTTGCTCGAGCTCACTAAGCCTTTCGATTCTTTTGCAGATGGTTTTAAAATTCGTGAGCATTCCGCCAAGCCATCTTGCGTTAACGTAGTGCTGTCCGCATCTTTCGGCTTCTTCCTTGATAGAATCCTGCGCCTGCTTCTTTGTTCCTACAAAGAGTACATCCTCGCCGTTCATCGCCACTTCTCTGATAAAAAAATAAGCTTCTTCTATTTTCTTCACGGTTTTCTGAAGGTCGATGATATAAATACCGTTTCTTTCCGTAAAGATGTACTCAGCCATTTTAGGGTTCCATCTTCTGGTCTGGTGACCAAAGTGAACACCTGCTTCTAGTAATTGCTTCATTGATATTACTGACATTTAATATACCTCCTGTTGTTTTATACCTCCATGTCATTCATCTCCATGAAAGACCCTGTTAAGGCACCTTTTCATGAATCATGGCATGTGTGTTTTTTTTCCGAGTAGTAGTATAACACATGGGTTTTTTTTAATCAACAGTTTTGATTAACTTTTAAGCATATGTTTTTCATTTTGTTAACAAAGTATATTTATATTTTTGTATAACATTTTTGTTGACGGACAACATTGCTCTCGTTTAAACTATTTAAAAGGAGGAATATATCTGTAAATTTTGATGAAAAGGTCAGAAGCTGATGAACAGATATCTGAGCTCAAAAGCGAAAAGAATAATAAAATTCGTTTTAACTGTTATAATTGTATTGCTATGTACATATATATGCTTTAGACTCAGCAATTACTTCATGCCTTTTATAATTGCATACATCTTGTCTCTTATCATGGAGCCGCTCATACGTTTTTTAGTGAGCAAACTTAAGCTAAAAAGAAAAATTGCGGCGTTGATTTCATTGCTTCTGCTGCTTGTTGTGTTTGGACTTGTGCTAAGTCTGATAATATCCAAGCTTATCACCGAAATAAAGAGCATGGTTCTCACTCTTCCCAGATACTTTGCAGAGCTTTACAATAATATAATTGACCTTGCCGAAAAATTGATGGATATATATGAATGGTTGCCTTCAACGATTACGGACAATATAGGGAGCATTATATCAAACCTCTATAACACATTACTTGGCATTCTGAATTCGATTGTGGGAGGAGCGTTTGCCACAGCAATATCTCTTCCTGAAGTTCTTATATTCCTGCTTATTACAATCCTTGCAACTTATTTTATTTCAAGCGACAAAGAAAAAATTCATAATTATATTAAATCCCAATTGCCTGATACCTGGGTTAATAAAATTGCTGCAGTAAAAAATGATCTGTTTTCTGCAATATTTGGGTATTTAAAAGCTTTTCTGATAATAATGTCCATAACATTTGTCGAAATTTTTATAGGACTGACCATCATCCGTGTGAGATACTCTCTCCTGCTTGCAATAATAATAAGCATAATAGATATTCTTCCGATTTTGGGCACAGGCACTGTACTTATTCCCTGGTCTCTGTATTCATTTTTCACCGGGAATATACGCATGGGCATATCAATCCTGATACTTTACGTTGTAGTGACAATAGTAAGGCAGGTAATAGAGCCTAAAATAGTCAGCCAGCAAATAGGTGTCTATCCGTTGTTAACACTTATGGCTTCGTATGTAGGTCTTAAGCTGCTGGGTGTTTTGGGACTGTTCCTCGGACCAATAACATTCCTTTTACTTAAGAATATCTTATCAGGATTATTCAAAAACAGAAGCCTGAAAGAAATTATCGGCAAACCGTCTAATAATAAGTAAATTTCATGCCTAATAAGATTTATAAGTACTGTTTGGTATTGAAGAGTATGTTTTCTTCTAATGTCATTTTATGCAAATGAACAACTTACAAAAAACTTCAAGCAACATATTGATTAAAAAAATAAAATCAGTTATACTACCAAGGGAAAGATGGACGTACCTTCCCTTTTCATTTTAAGAGAAGGCATATTCCTTTCCTTTTAGAGTGTATCAGATATAAAACACTTTGAGCGGCCATACCGCAAAATATGTAGCAAAATATAAAATACATTTTTGTTGGAGGATAATATGAACGATCTATTTGTGGGGTTCACATCACTAAACTATAAGACAATAATAATGTTTGTAATTGGATTTATTCTAATTTATCTCGCTATTAAAAAGAATTACGAGCCAACGCTGCTCCTTCCTATAGGATTCGGGACAATTCTGGTAAATATGCCCCTTTCTGTAGTGAAACATGTTTCAAAAGTATTTGACCCATTTGTTACAAATATTATTAAAAACAATCCTGATTCGGTAGAGTTTTTCGAAAAGCTGAATTATGTGTACGACAGCGCAACAGGCCAGGCTTACAAAGTAGAACCCGGAGTCCTGGAGATATTGTTGAACGGAGGTATACTGACAGAGCTTTTCCCCGTGCTGATATTTGTTGCAATCGGTGCAATGATAGATTTCACACCTCTTTTCAAAAATCCCGTAATGGTGTTCTTTGGCGCTGCTGCCCAGTTTGGGATTTTTGCAACACTGATTGTTGCTGTGCTCCTGGGTTTTGACCTTAAAACAGCATCAGCGATAGGAATAATCGGCGCAGCCGATGGCCCGACTGCCATTTATGTAGCAGGGCAGTTCGCGCGCGACTACTTTGGTCCCATTTCAGTTGCGGCATACTCCTATATGTCTCTTGTGCCAATTATCCAGCCGCCTATAATAAAACTTCTTACTACAAAGAAGGAACGTCTGATAAGGATGGAATATAAGGAAGAAAAGGTATCTAAAACTGTGAAAATTCTCTTCCCTATAGCTGTCACTATCGTTGCAGGCATTATTGCTCCTATAAGCGTACCGTTGGTTGGTTTCCTGATGTTTGGCAACCTGATAAGAGAATGCGGAGTACTTGAAAGGCTTTCAAGTTCTGCTCAAAATGAGCTTGCCAACCTGGTAACAATACTGCTTGGAATAACCATCGGTTCAACAATGGAAGCAGACAAGTTCCTTCAGCCTCAAACCATTTTAATTTTGATTATGGGTCTTGTTGCATTCGTATTTGATACCGCAGGCGGAGTTCTTTTTGCAAAAGTATTAAACCTGTTCCTCAAGAAGAAGATTAATCCCATGATAGGGGCAGCAGGAATTTCCGCGTTTCCCATGTCTGCAAGGGTAGTTCATAAACTTGCGCTTAAAGAGGACCCTACAAACTTTATTCTTATGCAGTCTGTAAGTGCAAATGTATCAGGGCAGCTTGGTTCCATAATAGCCGGCGGTCTTGTGCTGGCTCTGGTGCCATTGCTGGTACGTTAATAAAAAGAGTTCTTAACTGGTTTTGGAGGTAATCGCTTATGTTTAGTATAGAGAATTTGATTGGCGCACCAGATATACAAAAAGGGTTTTTCGTAATGTTAGTTGGAGTTACAGGGGTTTTCATTGTCCTGATTATTTTCTTCATCTTGATAAGGTTTCTTGGATGGCTTTTTCCAGTAAAAAACGATGAAGATAAAGAATCAAACTCATAATAAAATATCGCCTTTTGCGGATATTAACTGATATGCTTAGTCTAAATAGTGTTTAGAATGTCAAGTATTATGTTAAAATATATTTAGGGAGTGCTGGTTATGGAAAAAGCTTTGAAAAAACACATTAAGTTCAAAGTGAACAAGGTTTCAAATGATACGGATTTACCGCAATATTCCGTGTCATACATGTCCAAAAGCACCAAAACTGATAACAGAAAGACAAGTTTTGAGTTAATATCCGCACTTAAAGGAGATAGCGATGTTGTTCTTGAAGTCAATACATCTTTGTTCAACGTGCCCCAATTGCCTGAAGACAAGTTTGTTGCCGGGTTTTTAGAAGATATAAGGCGTATTGGGTTTGATTACCTTTACCGAAAAGTTCCTGCGTCTTCCAAATCGTTTTTTTCCCAGCTGTTAGGACTTGGGAAAAAGAATGCCCAGGCGCACGAAATACTGGTATATATTCCCGACGAATCCTGGAAAAAAGGGGAATTATACAATATAATACCGGCATACGGAGTGAAGTACTACATTACAAAAGACAATTCACAGGGCAGGCAAGCAATGGATGATATATACTTACTGACTGATGATGAAAGATTGGATACGTTTAAACTGATAATATTCGATATCAGTTATTTTGCACAAATGGGCATAACATCGAGAAGCCTGACTGCAGATGACATTAAACGCTTGATTGGGATATAGGAAATAGTCACGGTAAGACATGGGGACAGTTTTTCTGTCTGGCTCTTTGGGCAAGACGGAAGAATCGTCCCCATGTTTATTGTACATGTCTATTTAAGCTGAACTATGGTCACTCCGGCCTCTCCCTCGCCAAATTTGCCGAGCCTGAAAGTCTTCACATGAGGATGTGATTTCAAAAACTGGTGTATACCGCTTCTCAAAGTACCCGTACCTTTTCCGTGAATAATTGTAACTTCCTTTAACCCGGAAATGCTTGCATCATCAAGGTACTTATCAGCGCTTGCAATTGCCTCGTCCAGGTTAAACCCTCTCAAATCCAATTCAGTAGATATATTTGCTGATTTTGTTACATCCACATTCCTGGACTGGTTCTTATGAATTTCCAATACCTGCTCATCAACAAGTTTAAGGTTCGTTACATGGACATTTATCTTCATAATGCCTGCCTGAACAAGCACCTGCCCATCCTTGTCAGGTACTTCCAACACAGTGCCCTTCTGATTAAGGTTGATAATAAGCACAGTATCCCCGGGTTTCAGGTTTTCAGGAGGTTTTATATAGCCCTGTCTTGGCAATATGGTTTCAGAAAGGGACTCTTCTATTTGATTAATTTTGCTTCTAAGCTTTTGCTTAATTTCTTCAGCTGCTTTATTCCTTGCCGCAAGTTCCTGCTCCTCCTGGATTTTTTTCATTGTTTCCATCATTTCTTCTATCTCTCTTTTAGCATCAAGGAGCAAACGCCTGGCTTCTTCCCTTGCTTCTTTAATAATCCTGTCCCGCTGTGAACGTATCTTTTCATTTTGCCTTTCAATTTCGTCTCTAAGTTTTTCTATTTCAGCTCTATAGCTTTTAGCCAGCTCTTTTTCTTTTTCCGCTTCTTTTCGTTCATGTTCGATAGACATGATAATATCTTCAAATTTAATATTCTCGCCTGTCAGGAACTCTTTTGCCCTTTCAAGTATATGCTTAGGAAGCCCCAGCCTTTTTGATATTGCAAAAGCATTGCTCTTGCCCGGAACTCCTATCAAAAGCCTGTAGGTGGGTTTAAGAGTTTGCACATCGAACTCGCAACTGGCGTTTTCAACTCCCTGGGTGGAGATCGCGTACATTTTTAATTCACTATAGTGTGTGGTAGCTACGGTAATGCATCCGGTGTCATGCAAATATTCCAAAATAGCCATCGCAAGAGCCGCCCCTTCAGTTGGGTCCGTCCCTGCCCCCAGTTCATCAAAAAGCACCAGGGATTTGTTATCAGCTTTCTCAATTATTTTTACTATATTGGTCATATGGGACGAAAAAGTACTGAGACTCTGCTCAATGCTCTGCTCATCCCCTATATCGGCAAAAACTTTGTTAAAAACGCTCATTTTTGTACCCTCATTAGCCGGTATATGGAGGCCGGCCTGAGCCATAAGCGTAAACAAACCTACTGTTTTCAAAGTAACAGTCTTACCGCCAGTGTTCGGTCCGGTAACAACGAGAGTACGAAATTCTTCTCCTATCCATAAATCTATAGGCACGACACTTTCCGGGTCGATCAGGGGATGTCTGCCCTTTTTTATAACAATATGCCCTTTTTCATTTAACTCAGGGCATACACAATTATAATTTACACTGAGCTTAGCTTTCGCAAATATAAAATCAAGCCTGGCCAATATTGAAACATTTGATTTTAAAGAATCAATTATCCCGTTTACATCTGATGTGAGTTCTTTTAAAATCCGCTCGATTTCTATTTGTTCCTTTATTTTAAGTTGCTTTACGTGATTATTTGCCTCAACAACAGCCATGGGTTCAATAAAAATTGTAGCTCCGCTTGCCGATGAGTCATGAACAAGTCCGGGGAACTCACTCCTGTATTCCTGTTTTACAGGTATGACATAGCGGTCGCCCCTCATTGTGACTATTGATTCCTGTATATATTTTTGGTATTTCGGTGATTTTATAAGTTCATTCAGCTTGTCCTTTATAGCTTCCTGGGCATTTCTTATCTGTCTTCTTATGTTTGCTAAAGCCGTGCTCGCGCCATCAGCTATCTCGTCCTCACTGACAATCGCACGATATATTTTTTCCTCTATTCTTTTATTCGTCTCAATGCTTCCAATCAGCCCGCTTACTATGTTGTCCTGTATCGTAACGCCTTCTCCGGCATAGTTCTTTAAATTACGGCCAGCTCTTAATACATCCGCAATTTTTAAAAGCTCCCCGGGATTTAGAACGGAACCTAATTCTACGCGTTTAATGCTTTCTTTTATATTATGTATACCGCCCAAAGGAGGACTTCCCTTTCTGACTATAAAGCTTACCCCGTCACTTGTTTCCCTGAGGGATGCCTCCACCTTAATAAACTCCTTTTCCGGAGAAAGAGTTTCCACAAGCTCCCTTCCGAGCTCAGAAGCCGTTAAATCCGCCAGTTTTTGTATAATCTTATCAAATTCCAGAATTCTAACAGTTTTTCTATCCATAATATTCGTCTAACCTCAAAGCCTAATTTATTCATCAGTAATAAAGCTTTTAACCAAAGCCACAGCTTTATCAATAAGTTGCGGCAAAGATTCATTTCCTATACCTGCAACCTCGATATTGCACCTGTTTAAAGGGATAAGTACCTTTTTAGCAGGGCTTTCCGAGATTGCACGGGCAATTGACGGTGTTAGTTCTCCCATCATTGCATTTGCTACAATAATTCCTATTACTCCAACAATAATATCTGCCTTCGCCGCATTATAAATAATGGCATTCTCACCTGTTGCCCCTTCATCCGCTCCCGCTTTCAGCATTGACACGGTAGCTGCGGAGTTTGTACCGAGAGCGACTATTTCCACATTATCAGGCAATTCCTTTTTAAGCTTTTCCACAATAACTTTTCCTATACCTCCACCTTGTCCGTCAACGACAGCAATTCGCACAAGCTCATTCCTCCTTTTTGAAAATAGCAACAAGATTGCAAAACAAAGGATTGTCCGTTACCTTAATAATATTCTCTTCAACTTGTTAATATAATACCGGATGAAAAGGGTGTACACATAATCATACACTAAAAATACACCTTGAAGGGCAATTATTACCAACCACCATGAAAATCTTAAATCAACGGTTTCGAGGAAGAATTCCCTGACAACAAAAACTATGCATGCAAGACAAGCGTTAAAGTAAACATACTTCAAAACATATTCAAGCATTACCCTGCCAAGTCTTTCTATATAAGATTTGACAATTCCGTATATACCGAAAAATATTGCGTATGGAATGACTTCCACCTTATTTGGCACTACTATCAGCGCAAGCAAACTGGTTGATATATAAAAAGCCCAGCCGTTCTTTATTCCATATTCAATAATCACTACACTGACAAAAAATGAGCTCAGCGCAAAAAAAGACAACCTGTTTGTGGGCATAACAGTTGCAAGAAAAACTGCTACTACAGCCAATGAGCCCAGGATACCGTTAAGTGCAATTCTTTTTGTATTTAATGAGCTGTGACGAGACACTTAACCACCCTTTTCATATAATAGAAGACTCCATGTTTAGCAACATGAAATCAAATCTCCTCCCATGCACTCACAACAGCAGTCGGAACACCAGAGACACTGGCAGATTGTGCATAAGTCGGGATCACTTCCATAGCCCCTGTTATAAGCGCTTCCCCTGTACATATTGTTTGCCGCGCTCATCCTGTTAAGGGTGCTTCTGTATTCAAAATTGCCGGGATCCATGTTTACTGCAGTCTGAATATGTGAATAAGCTTCATCATACCAGCCTTTGCGGAGGAAAATCAAGCCCTTAAGGTAATACCATTCTGCTGAACGGATCGCCGAACGGTTGAGCAATTCCTCTGCCAAACCTAAATTCCCTCTATTTATGTTCATTCTTATATAATCAAAATTGCCGTTCCTGCTTTGATTGCCCCATGAGCTTTGATTGCCCCACGAACTGTAATTTCCTTCAGTGCTTCCTCCCCACTTGGCATTTTTATTTTTCATTAAGTATTCATATGCCTCATTTATTTCCCTAAGTTTCTCTTCAGCTAGTTTTGAAAGGGGATTATCACGGTATTGATCGGGGTGGTATTTTTTTACTAATTCCCGATAAGCCCTTTTTATTTCTTCCTCACTGGCCCCTTCTTTAATTCCAAGAACCTCATACGGATTTTTCAATTTCCCTACAACTCCCTGTATTTAATATTTGCTCCGTTTTTCTGAGCATTCCCATATATAATATATTTTCAATTATGCCCTTATTATTTTTTATTTCAAGTAATTCATACGCTCCCGCTATCTGGTTTAAACAGTATGTCAGGTTAAACTCCACCCGTTCCTTTATTCTGGACTTAAAATTTTCAACACCCTCGTTTTTATACTCATATTGATTGATCAAAGGGTTATAAGTTTTTCTCCTGATATCATCCTCAAGGTCATCATAAGCATCTAAAATATATATCCATTTTCCCAGGTTATATCCAATCCATTTTAATATTTTTCTTTTTTTCTCGTCATCGCAAAGAGGTTCATGTGCAACAACCTCTTCCATTATCCTGGCAAACGGCTCTGCAGCTCTATCCATTGAGCCACACTTTTCACTTTCCAGTTTTTTTAATTCGATTAGCTTACTTTCGATTATATCACATTTTTCTTTATACTTCTTTTTTAATTTTCGGAACTTCTTTCTTAAAGCAAGCGCGCCTAATCCGGACGGTATTGAATGTTCATCATTCCAATTATCCATCAGATTATAATACGCCAGAATTATGTTTATGTCTGAGGCGTAATCAATGATTTTATTGTTTTTGATAACTTTTCTTTTTTTAAGAGGATGGACTATGCATATCTCACGGCTTACAGAAGCTTTTTCACCTGTTGCGGCAGAAAGTAAAATTGCCAGAAACGTAGAATCATAGTTAAGTATCAGCCTTGATACATGGCCCCATCTTTTGCCGATAGATTTGCATACACCGCAATAATATGCCTTAAACAGTTCATATTCCTTAATTTTTAGGTCAGGCTTTTCCGGCAGAATATATCCAAACATACAGCGGCCCTACACCTGCCGGTTTCTGCTGATTTTTCTATAGGAATTCAGATACATGAAGAAAGCAAATAAAGTTGAAAAAACAGCAATACCTATAAATAAATAATTATAAAACTTGCTCATATCAAACATAATAATCATAACAACAGCAAAATAGAATATAACTGTTGCAAGCTTGCCATACCAGTTTGCCGACACCACATATTGTCTTTTCTTATACAAAACAATGCTCCCCAATCCCATAAATAATTCCTTAATACCTACAATAATAACTATAATAATAGGTATTTTACGAAGATATGTCAAAAGCACAAGCGCCGTTATTTGCATAAGCTTATCTGCCAAGGGATCAGCAAGTTTTCCCCAAGGAGTTACCATGTTAAACGCCCTTGCTATATAACCGTCAAGCACATCTGTAAGTCCGGCCAGGAGAAACAGCAGCAAAGCTACTTTATATTGCTCATGAAAAAGATAGTAACCAAAAACAGGTATCAGAATAAATCTAATTACTGTAAGAATATTTGGGATACTCACCTGCTCACCACCTGACACTTTTTTATCTCTATCCAGGAAATAATACATCTTATATAGTTTATCATAAACCCTTGTTTATTCGCAATGCATTAATTCTTCAGATTCATCAGTCAAGGTCATTCTATTGCAGCCTTAAGCAAATCATAAATGTGAGGTGCATGTTTTTTTATATTAACAGGCTTAAGCAGGCTGTTTGTCCATGCGTGAACTGTTGAGCCGGTTGTAATTGGCTTAGTGCTCTCACCTACAAATACCTCATAATAAAATTTAACCCTGGTATAGGTTATTTCTTTCAAACTTGTCTTTACGACTATTTCATCCTCATATCTGGCTGCGCCTTTAAAATTGCATTCCAATTCAACAAGCGGAAGTAAAAAACCTTCTTCTTCAATTTTTGAATATTGCATGCCCACCTTTTTTATAAAGTCCGTCCTTCCCGCTTCAAACCAAATCGGATAGTTTGAATGATGGACAATACCCATTTGGTCGGTTTCCGCATATCTAACAGTTAATCTTGTCTCAGAAGTGAACATAATTCTATATACCACCCTGTTAGCGTTTTACAAAGCAAGTATTCTGCTAAGCTCGATTAAGCCTTTATCTATAGACTTTTTTGTTTCCAAAGCTTCATCTATATCCATATCTATAACCTGGCTATTTTTCATACAGATTACCCTGTTTTTCTTTCCGTCCTTAAGCACCTCAACGGCCTTTGCTCCCATAATGCTTGCCGTAACCCTGTCATATGCGGTAGGACTTCCACCCCGCTGTATATGGCCAAGTATTGTAGCCCGAGTTTCTATACCGGTTTTTTCCTCGATTTCTTTTGCTATATCAATGGCTCCTCCTACACCTTCAGCCACAATTACGACATAGTGTTTTTTCCCTCTGTTTCTGCCTTCAATAATAGGTTTAATTACATCCATGTTGATATCATAACTTTTTTCTGGCAGCAACACTACCTCAGCTCCGCCGGCAATTCCGACATTCAGAGCTATGTATCCTGCATGTCGCCCCATTACTTCAAGAACGCTGCACCTCTCATGGGAATAAGCAGTATCCCTTATTTTGTCAATAGCATCCTGTACCGTATTTAACGCCGTGTCATATCCTATTGTATAGTCCGTACAGCCAATGTCATTATCAATCGTACCCGGCACACCGATAACAATCATTCCATACTTGCTTAAATCCCTTGCTCCCCTAAACGACCCGTCGCCGCCGATTACGACAATTGCATCTATCCCGAAAACTTTAGCCATTGTCATTGCTTTTTTCAATCCGGCTTCAGTTTTAAATTCTGAACACCTGGCTGACTGCAAAATAGTGCCGCCTCTATGAATAATATCTGAAACCGATCTCAGGGACATTTCTGTAATATCTCCGTTTATTAATCCGTTATACCCTTTACGTATGCCTACAACTTTAAACCCATAGTATATACCGGTCCTGACTACCGACCTGATGGCGGCATTCATTCCCGGCGCGTCTCCGCCGCTTGTCAACACCCCTATTGTTTTGATATGATTCATCAAAGTACCTCCTGCTGAAAATTCACTCTAAAAATATTAAACCCGTGTATCAGATTCAAGACACGGGATAAAATGTTATAAACAATCAAGAACACTTGAAAAACATAAACTTAAAAACCTTTTTCTATGATAACGCTATGAGCTTCCTCAATTTCTGCTTCGGGGACAAGAACCTCAAAATAGTTGTCATTATTTTCATGATTCTTACTTATCGGCCTTAACTTTACAAGTATTCCTTCATTCGTCAGCAACTCCTGCAATTTAGTGGCAATATCCTTACTCTGAGCCATATATACCACTGTCCACATATTAAAACACGCCCCTTTATTTTTTATTCACCGGAATGAATTTCCCCATGTCGACAAAGTATTTTTGCTTTACCTCTGACTTTTATCGCTGAAGTATTCTCGGTAAACTGGGCAATTAGCACTTCACCCTTGTCAAGTTTTTCGGTGTGGTGAAATTTTGTATCTTTACCTCGCGTAAGACCAATTATACTCACACCATTTTCTTCGGCTCTCACAACGACATAATCTCCGGTTATATAATCAGTTTCCCGCTCCAATAAAAACCACCTCGACATAACTATATATTATTTCAGACCAAAAATCAATATTTAATTTAGTGTGCAGCCTATTAAGAGGCTTTCCTTAAACAACCTTTACGTTATCATTTCCAAACCTCTCTTTTAACTCATTAAGCAAACTGTCATTGAGAAACACCCAACAATCTCTTTCTACTACTTTTACAGCATTTTCTTTTTCATAATAAAGACATACAGGAGTTTGTCCGTTAAAGAACTTCAAAGTTGACATCAGCGAGTCAATAGACTCCTTATTTTCAGAATTGCTGATTTTAATGTACAACTTTGGTGTTCTTGCTTTTGCATCATTGTTCTTTCTCAGCATGCTGACTTCTTCACATATAATTTTAGGTTGTTCCTCCTCCTTCATACTCACTCTTCCCTTTATTAATACAATATTATCTTCGACCAATAAATCAGCGTATTTTCTTAATATTGCCGGAAATACTATTACTTCCATTGATCCGTATAAATCCTCAAGTGCTACAAAAGCCATTAGGTTATTGCTTTTTGTAGTTTTAGTTTTCCTCTCCGTTATTATTCCACCAATTGTAACTAATGCTCCATCTTTTATTTCCTTATCTCTGTCAAATCCGGCTTCAACACCGTTTTCATCCATATTTACTCTCAAATCGGTGCTGAATAAATTTACGCTTGATTTTAGCTCTTCCTCGTATTCGCCTAAAGGATGTCCAGAAATATAAAGTCCCAGCATCTCTTTTTCCATGGACAGCAACGTTTTTTGCGGATATTCTTTTATTTCAGGATACTCCTCAACTAAAGCATCTTCTTTTTCATTTTGGACGGAAAATTCAAAAATCGATAACTGCCCATCCAAATTTCTTTTTTTTCTCACCTGTATTCCTTCAATCATCTTCTCATAAACCGCCATGAGCTGAGACCGGTATACACCAAAAGAGTCGAATGCGCCACACTTTATAAGACTTTCTATACATCTTTTATTAACATCCCTGCTGGACATTCTTTCGCAAAAATCACCGAAAGATTTAAAAAGTCCGTTTGTTTTTCTTTCATCTATTATCCCGGAAACCGCATTTACACCAACGTTTTTTACGGCAGCCATACCGAATCTTATCTTTCCGTTTATTACCGAAAACTTTACATCGCTTTCATTAATATCAGGGGGCAGGACATCAATGTTCAAGCTTCTGCACTCATGTACATACTGGGAAATCTTATCGCTGCTGCCTAGAAAGCTGTTTAAAAGCGCTGCCATAAATTCAGTCGGGTAATAATGTTTAAGCCATGCGGTCTGATATGCAACAACAGCATATGCGGCAGCATGGGATTTATTAAATGCATAGCTTGCAAAATCCATCATTTCATCAAATATTATATTTGCAGTGCGTTCATCCACACCATTTCTGATTGCCCCTTTTACAATTATATTTCCGTCACTATCGGTTATTCCATATATGAAATTTTGTCTTTCCTGTTCCATGATATCAGCTTTTTTCTTCGCCATGGCGCGTCTTACAAGGTCAGAACGTCCCATGGAATATCCTGCAAGCTCACGGACTATCTGCATTACCTGTTCCTGGTAAACCATACAGCCATACGTCACTTTCAATATATTTTTAAGCAATGGATGATGATACTTTATTTCAGATGGATTGTTCTTATTTTTTATATACCTGGGTATTTGATCCATTGGCCCTGGCCGGTAAAGGGAAATGCCTGCGATTATATCTTCCAGGGATGATGGCTGAAGTTCTTTCATAAACTGTGTCATTCCAGCGCTTTCAAGCTGGAATACCCCTGCGGTCTTTCCCTCGCTTATCATTTTAAAAACATTCTTGTCGTCCATATCAAGTTTGTCAATGTCTATTTCCCGTCCGTAGTTCTTTTTGATCAGTTCAACGGTGTCCCGTATTACAGTAAGAGTCCTAAGGCCCAGAAAATCCATTTTAAGCAGTCCAAGCTCTTCCAAAATTCCCATGGGAAACTGTGTGGTTATACTGTCCTCATTCCTTTGCAATGGTACATATTCAACAATAGGCTCCCTGGAAATCACCACACCTGCCGCATGGGTAGACGCGTGCCTTGGCATTCCCTCAAGCCTCCTGGCTGTGTCAATTAATTCTCTTACTGTTTCGTCACCTTCATATCTGCTTTTAAGTTCAGGATTTAATTCAAGGGCTTTGTCTATAGTCATTCCTATTTGAAAAGGAATCATCTTGGCTACGGCATCAACTTCGTTATAGGGTATATTAAGGGCCCTTCCCACATCCCTGATAGCAGCTCTCGCGGCCATTGTACCAAAGGTTATTATCTGGGCCACCTTGTCTTTCCCGTATTTTTCAATGACATAGTCAATTACTTCCTGCCTGCGTTCGAAAC
Source organism: Clostridiaceae bacterium (assembly GCA_012840535.1). Classification (GTDB taxonomy): domain Bacteria; phylum Bacillota; class Clostridia; order Acetivibrionales; family DUMB01; genus DULF01. The sequence continues at coordinate 19,132 of DULF01000082.1, read as the reverse complement.
AAAAGTCTATGTCAATATCAGGCATGCTGATTCTTTCAGGATTGAGAAATCTTTCAAAAAGTAGATTGTATTTAATAGGGTCAATATTGGTTATTCCAAGGGTATAAGCCACAATGCTTCCTGCCGCGGATCCCCTTCCTGGTCCAACCATTATCCCACGGTCTTTGGCGTACTTTATAAAATCCCATACTATCAGGAAGTAGTCCACGTAACCCATCTGCCTGATAACGCCAAGTTCATATTCAAGTCTCTCTTCATATTCTTTACTGACATTCTCTCCGTATCTGTTCCTTAATCCTTGGTAACATAGCTTCCTGAGATACTCATATGGTTCTTCATTTTCAGGAACTTTAAATTTAGGCAAATGAAGTTTATTAAACTCCAGTTCAACATTGCATTGCTCTGCTATTCTACATGTGTTTTCAACAGCTTCCGGCAAATTTTTAAAAAGCGCTGCCATTTCTTCTACAGACTTGAAGTAAAAATCTTCAGATGAAAATTTCATCCTGTCCTCATCGTTGATATTTTTGCCTGTCTGGATACATAAAAGGATATCATGTGCTTTTGCATCCTCACGGTATAAATAGTGGACGTCATTTGTGGCAACCAGTGGCAATCCAAGCTCTCTGCTTATTTTAATGAGTTTTTGATTGACAATATTTTGTTCCTCTATTCCGTTCATTTGGAGTTCCAGATAAAAATTCCCCTGTCCGAATATACTATTAAACTTTAGCGCTAAATCCTTTGCCTTTTCGTAGTCACCCATGAGAAGAGCGGCCGGAATGTCTCCTGAAAGGCAAGCGCTAAGTGCAATCAAACCTTCAGAATATCTCTCCAGCACTTCCATATCTATTCTGGGCTTATAATAAAAGCCTTCGGTAAATCCTATGGAGACTATCTTCATAAGGTTCTTGTAACCAGTGTTGTTTTTTGCCAGAAGTATTAAATGTCCCTGATCTGAATCAATGTTTGCCTGTTTGTCGAACCTGCTTCTTCGGGCAGTGTAAACTTCACAGCCAATTATGGGCTTGATTTTGTTCTTAATAGCTTCCTTGTAAAAATCTATTACTCCATACATAACGCCATGGTCCGTTATAGCTACGCTCTTCATCCCTAATTCAACAGCCCTGGCTATTAAGCTTTTTATTCTGCTTGCTCCGTCAAGAAGACTATACTCCGTATGAACATGCAAATGTACGAAATCCTGCAACTATATCATCCTTTTACTGTTCATAAAATCTAATAAAACATGCTTGCAGTATATAAAATAATTATATCACAAAATAAAAAAAGAGTTAAATTACCTGCCTCATTTAACTCCTTTTTTAATACTTATCTTAAATTTTAATTAATTTATAAGCTATTAACTCAATTTTCGCTTACAATCCTTATTGGGCAAAAATCAATATATTTAATAAAAACATCAGTTATTTCTTTATCTAAATGGTGACTTCCAAGAGACATTATGTATTTGAACGCATTCTGCTTCTCCATTTTTTTGCGGTAAACCCTGTCTGTAGTCAGCGCGTTAAATACATCTGCTACCGATACGATTCTGGAATACAGATGTATACTGTTTCTTTCCAGCTTAAGAGGATATCCGCTTCCATCACACCTCTCATGGTGCTCAAGAGCAATATATGAAGATATTTTACCGAATTTATTATTGTTTTTTAAAATTTCGTAGCCGTAAATAGTGTGTTTTTTTACCTCTTCAAATTCTTCCTCCGTTAACCGGAAAGGTTTCTTTAAAATTTCTTCCGGTATCCTGAGTTTTCCAATATCATGCAACAACGCACCGATACCCAAATCCTTTAGCCTTGATTTGCAAAAATTCATAGCAATACCAATCATAACGGAGATAATGCATACATTAACGGAATGCTCAAAAGTGTAGCTATCAACAGTATACAAATCTGACAGGCTTTGCAGGATATGTTTATCATCAAGCAATTCATCAGCTATCTCAGCTATCACATTTTTTAACCGTATTACATCGGCTGTACTTGAAAATGAATAGCCTATTATGGAATTTTCTGCAAGCCGTTTTATTTGGGTTACTGTCTGCTTGCAGGCTTCATCGTCAATCTCACTGAACCCGAATACTTCGTCATCAACATAAATTTGGCTTATATTATATCGTCTGAGCTTATCAATGCTTCTCCTTTTCAGCTCAATACCTGACGCCAGCAGTATTCTTCCTTCATGAGAAAAGACCGCCTTTGCAAGTTTCATACCCGATACTATGTTGTCTACATATACCTTTCGCATTCTGACCTCCGGAAACATAATAATGGGTATCTTACAACATAATAATTCGACACTCTTCAATATAATCCTTTTAAATTATCTAAAAATATCCATTTTTTGTAGGCATTTTTCAAAAAATGATTCGCAAGTCCCATTACCGGTAGGTCTAATGAATTACCAGTCCTATCAGCTTTTTAGCATATCTCCTATTACATTGAACACATTATTCTGCAATTTTTTAAGTTCATTTGATGCTCCACTCTCACTATCACTTGATACCCCAAAATATATCTTAATTTTGGGCTCGGTTCCGGATGGCCTTATGCAAAACCATGCTCCGTCTTTCATTTCATAATATAATACGTTTGACCGTGGCAAGTTCAGCGCCTGCCTGATACCAGTGCCTATTTCATACCTTTCCCTTGCCATATAATCTCTGACAGCAGCAACAACATTTCCATTGAAGCTTACAGGTTTTGTTTCCCTCAGCTTCCGCATTATCCCGTTGATTTTTTCAATGCCTTCCTTGCCTTCAAGGGCAAAAGAACTTACAGATTCAAGGGCGTAACCGTATTTTCTGTATAACTCCTGTAATCCCTCATAAAGGGACATCCCCTTTGCCTTATAAAATGCAGCCATTTCTGCTATAAGCATGGAAGCCACTATGCCGTCTTTATCTCTCGAGAATGTGCCTGCAAGGTATCCGTAACTTTCTTCAAAACCAAACAGAAACTTTTTGTTCCCAAACTCATCTTCTTCCTTTATTTTCTCACCTATAAACTTAAATCCTGTAAGTACTTCAATCATTTCAACTCCGTAGTGGTCCGCTATTACCCTGCCTAGCTCAGTCGTAACAATGGTCTTTACAACAAAAGCGTTTTCAGGTAAAGCTCCTTTCAGCTTTTTCTGGGAAAGTATGTAATCCATCAGAAGGCATCCGGTCTGATTTCCGGTCAGTATTATATACTCTCCGTCTAAATTGCGGACAACTACTCCAACCCTGTCACAGTCAGGATCTGTTCCGATGATTAAATCTACGTCTTCCTTTCTGGCAAGTTCTATTGCAATGGAAAAGGCGCTTTTTTCTTCTGGATTTGGTGATTTTACCGTGCTGAACTCGGGGTCTGGGTTCTCCTGTTCCTTTACGGGAATAATATTTTTAAATCCTATTTCGCTAAGGATCCTTCTCACGAGCTTGTTTCCTGTTCCGTGAAGCGGTGTATATATTATTTTAAAGGAGTCTGATACTCTTTTTATTACTTCAGAGTTTAAAGATAATGTTTTTATCCTGGAGATATACTCATCATCAACCTCTTTGCCTATAATCTTCAGGATGCCTCTTTTTTTGGCTTCCTCCACATCCATCAGGTTAACGTTTGTAATGTCAGGTATGGCGTTTATTTCCTTAAATATGGCGTTAGTCCCTTCAAGTGATAACTGGGCTCCGTCTTCCCCGTAAACCTTATATCCATTATATTCCTTTGGATTATGGCTGGCAGTAATAACAACTCCCGCAGCAGTTTTAAGAAACCTAACTGCGAACGAAAGCTCAGGTGTGGGTCTCAGTTCGTCAAACAAGTATGTCGTAATCCCGTTTCCTGCAAACACTCTGGCAGCTTCAAGAGCGAATTCAGATGATTTATGCCTGGAATCATAAGCAATTACTATCCCTTTTTTCTTTGCATTCTCACCTTGCTTGGCTATATAATTTGCAAGCCCCTGAGACGCCTTTCTCACTGTATACTTGTTCATCCTGTTTGTACCCGCTCCGATTATGCCCCTAAGACCACCTGTACCAAATTCCAAATCCTTATAAAATCTTTCCTCTATCTCCTTAGGGTTGTCCATTATTCCTTTAAGCTCATCTCTTGTGGCTTCATCGAAATAACTGTTTTCAAGCCAGAATCTATAAGCCTTGTGAGCGTCCATATTGTCCCTCCATTGTCTTTTTTATGTAGTAAAGTATAGCATAACTACAGTTAATATAAAAATTAATTTTTTATATTTTATGCTTGCAGTAATGATTAAGGGGCAAAAATTTGCCCCTTAATTCCACAAACATTATTTTCTCCAAATGTTTAGTTTTTATAAAAGGGGACGGCAAACTGCGCCTTATTACAGTATTATGCAAATCAGTCCTCCGCTGCCTTCATTTATGATTTTCTGCAACGTTTCCTGCAACTTGAGCTGGGCATCTTCAGGCATCCTGAACAGTTTGTTCTGAAGACCTTCGCTTACCAATTCGTGAAGTGATTTTCCAAAAATATTTGATTCCCATATTTTGCCAGGCTCGTTTTCAAATTCCTTGAGCAAGTAATTTACAAGCTCCTCGGACTGCTTCTCAGTGCCTACAAGCGGAGCTATCTCAGTTTCAATATCCGCGCGGATCATGTGCACACTTGGAGCGCTTGCTCTAAGCCTGATTCCAAACCTGTTCCCCTGCTTGATGATTTCAGGTTCATCAAGGGTAAGTTCATCTATACTCGGTGTCACTATACCATATCCTTTAGTTCTTACTTCGTGAAGCGCATATTCAACCCGTTCATACTCCCGCTTGATTCTCGCCAGGTCTTTCATAAGTCCAATCAGCCTGTGCTCGCCCTCAACCTTTAATCCTGTTTCTTCGCTTAAAATATCATAGAATAATCCATCTTTAAGGTTTATATCTAAAAGTAAATTCCCTTCATCAGGACTGATTCTGTTAATATAGGCCTTTTGAATAAAATCATAGTTATTGAAATTGCCAACACAATTTTTTGCTTCCCTTATTTTTGTTATGCCATTGAACGTTTCCCTTATTGCGTTTATCATGTCAACCCTAAGCCAATGGTCTGCCTCAAGAGATTCAACCCACCTTGGCATGTTAATGCCGATTTCACATATTGGAAATTCAAACAATATACGCTCCATTATCATATTGACGTCCTCAATTCTCATTTGAGCGCAGTTAACATTCAGTACCGGTACGCCGTACTTCTCCTCAAGCTCATCTCTTAACTTTATGGTTTCACTCTCATGAGGCCTGGTGGAATTCAATATAATTACAAAAGGCTTGTTTATCTCCTTCAGTTCATTTACAACCCTTTTCTCCGCATCAACATACTCTTCTCTTTCAATTTCAGTTATACTACCGTCAGTAGTGACAAGCAACCCAATCGTGGAGTGCTCTCTTATAACTTTTCTGGTGCCTAACTCTGCAGCCTCTTCAAAAGGAATCTGGTAGTCAAACCATGGAGTTGACACCATCCTTGGCGCATTGTTTTCCAGGTAACCCAGCGCTCCTTTAACCAGGTATCCTACGCAATCAACCAATCTTACTTTAAAACTTGTATTTTCTCCCAGAGTTATTTCAACTGCTTCATTCGGAACAAATTTCGGCTCGGTAGTCATAATTGTACGCCCTGTTGCGCTCTGCGGTAGTTCGTCCTTTGCACGTTCTCTGCTATACGCGTTCTCTATATTAGGGATAACCAGTAAATCCATAAATCTTTTAATAAAGGTTGACTTGCCTGTTCTTACAGGACCTACAACGCCTATATAAATGTCCCCTTGAGTTCTTTCTGCAATCTGTTGGTAAATGTCGTACATTTCCACCCGCTAACCCCCCTTATTTTACTTCATTGCATAAAATATACGTTAACTTGGCTGTGCTAGTACTTCATTTAATATAAATATATGTATGCATGTTCTTCTAATATTACAAAATAATAAAAAAAAGTAAGCACATAAAATGCTTACTTCAGTGCTTTCTTTATATTCTTTTCAATAACCTGATCATATGTTTTTAGTAAAAATTTTAAGTTTCTTATTAATAAATTCAACGGAAATGGGCAGGGTTTTCCACTTCTCGCCGTCCACGCTCAATGCGAAGTCATCAGGACCGTAAATCTTGCACTTGCTTGTCCTGATCCACATGACATTCTTGTCATTGAGGAAATCCTGGCTTATAACTTTAAGGAGCATGCTCACAAGTTCAATATGCTGACAATATTTAATCAGGATAATATCCATAAATCCATCAGATAAATCAGCTTCCTCATTAATATTGGAAAAACCGGCAACATGCTTTCCGTTTAAAATCACAAAAAGTATAAAGTCCTGCTCCACGGTTTCATTGTCAGCTTCAATTCTGAGTCTTATTGGTTTTAAATTGGCCACTTCACTTACTCCCTTAAGATAATAGGCAAGAGGCCCAAGATTTTTCTTCATTTCGCCACTTGTGCTGTAAGAAACGTCAACAAAAATTCCTCCTGCGCACGTGTTGAAAAAATACTTTTCGTTATTAATCAATCCTACGTCGACTTCAGTGGTATTCCCCTCAAGTATAATATCCAGGCACTTGTTAAGGTCAATAGGAATATTTAGGCTCCTTGCATAGTCATTGCATGTTCCGGACGGAATAATGCCAAAAGGAAGGTTAATATCATTTTTTAACATTGTATTTATTACAGTATTAACCGTTCCGTCTCCTCCTGAAATTATAACTGCATAAAAGTTGTCATTTTTAAGCAAGTTCAACAGCTTGTCCTGTTCTTCATTGAATACCCTGTATGGTATAACCAAAATATCGTTATCCATAAAGCGGCTAATTATATCATCAAGCCTTTTCGGCACACTTCTGTGACCTGAAAGCGGATTATAAACCAATAAAACCTTTCTCACTGCCACTTCCTCCACACACTATGATGCTTAAAGTGTTCCCTTTTTTCTGAATTTTAACGTATCTTGCATATTCAATTCTATACTTTTTTATATTTAAAATCAACAACTATTGCCCCGTATTCATTATTGCCGGCATTTTGACTTTTAAATGCCTCTTCAATGTTCATGTCCGCTATTTTATCCTCGGCATCAAAGACAGTAATTTTTTCAATAAGCATTCTTGCCATTTCATTGTTAATACAACCGTTTTGAATGCTTTTTCTAAAACCAGAAAAAATTTCACTGAAATTATTATCGTCAAATTTCTCATTTACCAGCTTTTGGATTTCATTTCTAAGTTGCATTATCTTTCTTTCTATATGCTGATTCATCCTGATGAATAATTGTTCTGATATTTTCCCTTCCAGCCTGTCAAGGTACAAGGTATCCTGCTGCCTTTGCTTTGCTTGAAGCTGCTGTTTCAACTTCTCAATCCTGGTTGAGTTCTCCGAATTGTCCGACAGGCTTTTTTCATACAGCTTTTCAACTTTTTCCACTAAATCCGGATCATTAAAAAATGTTTCCAACTCAGTTGAAATAATTTCAACTATTTCTGACTCTGTAATATAGTGGCTTGTACAATACTCTTTGCCGTTTTTGCAATAATTGCTGCAAATATAGCCCATGGGCTTGTTTTTTCTTACCCTGGCATACATTATGCTCCCGCACCTCCCGCAAAACAGCAGGCCTCTAAGGGTATGTAACGTTCCTTTGTGAGGTTTTGACGGCATTCTTTTACTTTTCCTTAAATCTTGGATTAACTCAAATTCTTCCCTGCTGATTATTGCCTCGTGGGTATTTTGGGTAATAACCCACCTTGATTCAGGGAGACGTCTTGTTTTTTTGCTTTTGAAACTTATCCTTTCACTTACCCCCTGTACCGTATCACCTACATAAACCCTGTTTTTAAGAATTCTTTGCACGGCCACGGCATTCCATCCCGGGGATTTTCCGGGAGCATAGACCCTGTTTCTTGAAGCCGGTGACGGGTATCCTTTGCTGTTAAGCAGTTTCGCTATATATGAATAGCCGTATCCCTCCTTGTAAAGCTTGAATATTTCCTTTACAACATGTGCGGTTTCCTCATCTATGCAGAGCTTGTTTTTTTCATGCGGAGACTTAATATAGCCATATGGCGCATTACCGATATATTCGCCTTTCTCTATCTTAAACCTGAGATTTGCCCTTATTTTTCTTGAAATATCCCTGATGTAACGTTCGTTAAACCACGTTTCGATCCCTACAATATCATTGTCTCTCAGGCTGTCATACCTGCCGTCATACGTTATAAGTCTTACACCGTGTTCTTCAATAAAATCAAGAAATAAAAGCGTTTTAGCATTATTCCTGCCTAACCTGGATAAATCCTTTATCACAAGCATATTTATGTTACCTGCGACAATGTCTTCTTCCAGCTCTTTAAGGCCCCTTCTTTCAAATTCGGAACCTGATACATTGTCGTCCATGTATACCTTGTAGATAATGCCCAGCTTTTCCCTTGTTACATAATCAATGAGCAAGTCCCTCTGAGTCTCAATCGTTTCATGGTTTTCTTCTTTTTCGTCCCTGCTTTGCCTTACGTATATGCCGACTTTACTTGGTGCAAGATCATATTCATATTTATGTCCTTCCATCCAGGCTGTCCCACCTTCACTTTATATATTCATATTTTCAATATCCTTATGCTGCATGTTTTTTTATTTACATAAATCCTTAACAAGCCAAACAGTGCTTCCTCCCTGGAAATCTTGCCATTGAATTTTTTCACAACGATACGCTTTCTTGGGTTCTTTTTACCTCCTCCCATCTTAACCCTCCGTTAGGTAAATTGTGGCTCTTATCCCTCAAACTATTAATATGCTGATTCACTGTTCAATAAAATTTGTCCTAAAATGTAAAAATCTTTTCCTGTAAAAATGAAAAATTTACAGCTAATGCGATATAATATAGGAAAAGGGAGGGGATGGTTTATGGCAAGGACAGTGCCTGATAATCTTCTGTATTTTCTAAAAAACGCAATTAAGGATGTAGACGACGGATATGAATATGCATCTGAACTCAACCGGATTCTTAACTCCGACAGCTGCCAGACAGCATTAAGCAGCAAAGAAATTGAAGCGTTGAGAGACTTTGCAGATGAAGTGAAAAAATCCGCGGGCGAAATAAACTATTATTCCGAGGAAAAAATTAAAGATATTGAAAGGAGACATTTTGGAGAGAGAGGAATAATGGGGTATCTGGGGTTAGAGTCTGAGAAACCTAAGTTTCAATGGCCGTTCTAAGGAGAGGGGACACTCATCTCTCGATCAAGCGGGTATTCTTTTACGTTGAGTAGTGTCCCCTTTTGATTAAGGGTGTCCCCTTACGTTGGCATGAGATAAGCAGTCTCCAGCAGCTAAGTTCCGTCACAGACAGGCTGTAGCAAGTAAGGCTCGCTGCAATACGGGCGCTGGTGATTCGGCATCCGTGCCTCAACACCAGCGGCTGCGCCATCCATGGCGCAGCATGGCTCCCGATACCGTATTCCAGCTTCGCCTTCCTTCACAGCCTGTAGCTGTTCCTCCGCATGCTGACTGTATCCTGCTTTTTCTCATGCAATTAAGGTTAGAGTACAACCGAGTACAACCCATCTTTGAGGGGTGTCCCCTTTTGATTGTCTCGATTGGACAGGCCTCTCCCTCCTTTGGACTAAACGTCGAGGTATGTCCCCAAAAATAATTAAGGGCTTGATGACTCAAGCCCTACACAATTCTTATCATCAGCCTGCAATCTTATAAATACTTTGCCCCGTACTTGGCCGCAAATGTTTCATCACTTGAAGTGAGATAAATAATTCCTTCTATAAACCCTATTATAGCCGGTATAAAGGTCCAGCAAAAAATTAAATATAAAATCCCCTGTCCTGTTTTTCCAAGATAAAATTTATGAGCTCCTATTCCCCCAAGCAAAATGGCAAGTATTCCCGCTGTTACTTTATTCTTCAGCGGAACAACAGGTCTTCCGTATCCCATTCCGGCTCCTGAACTGGAGGAACTGCTTGAGGAACTGCTTGAAGAAGCGCCTCCGCCTGCGTTCATAAACACCATTGGCTGCTGCTTGCTTGTTTCCTCAAGTTTCTCAATTTTTTTCTTGCTTTCATTGACAAGTTCGTTTACACAGCTCTTGCAATAATTCTTGCTATTAATCTCAATCCTGCATTCCTCGCATATAAATTTTCCGCAACCAACACATGTTCCTGCTGCCGGCCTTTCTGAATGAACATAGCAATTCATATCTACAAACCCCCTGCCAAAAATACCATTTATATAAATTAATAAATATACTTATGATATAATGAATTAATAAAAATACTTATGATATGATAATATACCAGCGGACTGGCAGTGTCAATTACTATGTGTATTTATGGCGCATATTTCCTTATTTATTTTTCTCCACATATGCCAGTATCCAGATAGGTTATAGCAAAAGCAAAAAATTGTGCCCTAAAAAAAGCCGAATACAACCGGCACATAAGAAGCACTAAGCGGCAATCGAGCTGATAAACATTGCAGCCAATAGTATATATACCGTAATTATCACAGCAACCGGCCAGTGGGATACAATTGAAACAAAATCTTTCCTTACGGTGCTAATGGGTGGTTTTAAATTATATTTTCCGCGGGTAACTCTATTGAAAACTGCAAGAAGCAATCCTAAAATTATAAGGCTCATAATTCCGTATAGTAAAGCTCCAAAAAGCTCTTCAACAGGTACCCTTATAATATCCTCCAAAGGTCTTGGACTGTTTCGCAGCAGATATTGAAGGATCTCATTGATCGTATTATTTAAAAAATGCGCCAAGGCGCCGGCAAATATTGAATTTGTTTTTATAACGTAATATCCTATTAACAGGCCGAGAAATGTTGCTCCCAGCAAATTGGTAATATCAAAATGGAATATGCCGAAAAAAATTGCAGTAATAACTATCGCTTTCTTTGAACCTCTTCTTTCATAAGCCGACAACATTATACCCCTATGCATCATTTCCTCGCATATGGAAGGCGTCACCCCTACAATGAGAATACCTACAACGAGTTCGGACAAGTTTTGAGGAACAGGAATGGATTGTGCCGGGACATTGCCAATAAACTGAAGAATATATACAACGATTGTATTCAGCATTACAGCTACGAAATACGCGGGAACAGCCATTAATATTATAATAACCGCAGGAGCAAAATCGAGCTTGTTTAATCTGAAAACTTCTTTAATATCCAGCTTTTTTACAAGTGTATATACTAAAACAGGTATTAGTATAATGACAAACTGGTTTATCAACAGTATTGAATAAATATTCCGGTCTATAAAGTCAGTTGCAAACTCTACACCTATTATGACAGATAAAACACCAACTGTAATAGTAAGCAAAAACTGAAAAAACAAAAAAATTATTGTAAATGCGAAAAAAAACTTATTTGCGCCTGTTATTGTGTTCTTCCCTCTCATAATTCCGTCCTTTCTAAACATATTTAACCGTTTAACCGCTATAAACATACATTATAATATTATACGTTCTTCTGTAATAATCATGTCAAGTGGCACATCATGTTCTTCAACAGGTATGCTTTTTAAAACCTGAAACTCAAATGCAATGCCGATTTTAATGCAATCCGTCCTGACCTTTTTAAGGAACCTGTCATAGTAACCCGCACCGTAGCCAATCCTATACCTGCCTTCACTAAAAGCAACTCCCGGGACCAACACTATATCTATTTCATCAGGTCTAACCAGATTTCCTGGATTTCTAACCGGCTCCATAATACCATAAAATCCAGGTTCTGTATCCAAAAGAATATCATGGATCACATATGGATAAATTTCTTTATGCCCTGTTTCTCTGCTCTCGATTCGAGGAAGCGCAACCCTTTTTTTATGCGATATGCAGAATTTGATTAAATCCATTGTGGCAACTTCATTTCTAAAATCCATGTAAGCCATTATAGTCTCGGATTTTTTAAAAATATCCATAGAAGTAAACTTTTTTGTTATCCTTAAGCTCATTTCATGTATAAAGCCGATGTCGGCAGTCTCTCTTATTTCCAATATTCTCTTCCTTATTAACCTTTTCTCTTCTTTCAAAGCTACCACCAATCTAAAAATTATTAATGCAGCTTCATCAGCTGCATTAAAATTGTCTGTATTAATTAGGAAATATTTTTAATGCCAATTTCTATAAATACTCGGCAATGGAAGACAGCAAAACAATTATGGCAAAGAAAACAAAAAACGATATTACAAAGAAAATCAGGGACGCAATTAACAAGGCACGCCCAAACGACCTCTTATCCGCATCTTCTGAGGCTAAGAATATGGCGCCTGTAATAACGCCAACAAGTTGTCCCAATCCAGGCAATATCGTGCAGAAAATAGTCAAAAATACTTTCAGTCCATTGCTCAAATTCTTATCGGAAGCGGTTTCAGCAGGTTTACTGTTGTCAACAGTGCTATAGAAAGTCTGACTTTCTGCATTTGTTTTTTTCCTTTCAGGTTTCACATAATTGACAAGCTGAAAATTAGGCACATAATTATTTTTTCCTGCTCCTATAATCCCAGCATTATCTTCCTTTTCCAACGGCACGCTTTCATAATTGTTCTGAGAATGTGAAACTTCAGCTTCATTAAACTCTACGCCTGCAGAATCAGTACCCATTATAGTGTCAACTTTAATTCTATTGCTCCTTATTTCAAGGAGACTTCCACAATAAGGGCAACGCCTTGTATTTACAGCAATTTCCTCCCCGCAATAGCTGCACTTTTCATAATTCCCGTTATACTCGAACAAATAATACTCCTCCTCAATTCCAAATCGAATATGTGAATGCATAAATGTCTTCGAAGTTTATTATTCTCCAAAATTTCAAAAAACCCTTTTTTTATTCAAATATCATACATTCAACATATTCGTTTACAAATTCAGGAATTGCGGATAACTCAATATACTTCATTCTGTTTTTAATCTCTTCTGTCATCATAAGCATATCCCTTGACAGGAGCCCTTCCACTGCACCCGCTCCGGCAGCGTTCCCGATTGATTCCACTTTATCTTTAAGAGCTTTCGGTATCAGTCCTATTTTTACGGCGCTTTCTATGCTGATATAGTTTCCGAATCCACCAGCAAGATAAACCTTATCAATGTCTTCTACTTTTATGCCCGCATGTTTTATAAGAATTTTAATACCAGCAGCTATTGCGGCTTTAGCATTTTGAAGTTCCCGAACATCCTTCTGTGTAATGGCTATATCCATGCCGGAAGCATTTTCATTGCCCTTTGAAAGAACAAACGCTCTTAGTCCGTCTATATCTTTTATTCTTTCCCTGAGGCCTTCCGGCAAGCTTTCAGCTTCATCATCAGTTACAATTCTGCCCGTTTCATCTATAATTTCACTATCGAGCATACCGGCAACAACATCGACAAGTCCGGAACCGCAAATTCCTACGGCCTTTGCGTTGTCTATGGTAGTAAACCTGAACTCAGGTTTGAAGTAAACCCTGTCAATCGCTCCGGCAACTCCTCCTATCCCGTTTCTAATATTCGCACCTTCAAAAGCAGGCCCTGCAGCTGTTGAACAACAATACATCCATTTACTGCTGCCCAGTACTATTTCACCGTTGGTTCCTATGTCAAGAAGCAGGGATATTTTGCCGCTCTCATACATCCCACTCGAAAGTACCGCCGCAACTGTATCAGCACCGACATATCCTGAAATACACGGAAGCGTAACCACGTATCCACTGCTGTTAATGTTAATGCCAACTTCCCTTGCCAGAAACCTGCTAAGATAGGTGGTCACTGGAATGAATGGAGAAACTGCAATATTTTTTGCTGAAAGATTCAGGAAAAAGTGCATCATTGTTGTATTCCCGGCCAATACAACAGCGTATATGTCGGTCTTTTTAATATTGTTTTTCTCAGCGAAATGTCCTATCATTTCGTTTATGCATTTGATTATAGCATCGTTTATTTCTTTCTGACCTTCTTCTGATTTTGTTGTATGGTCAATTCTCGACAGAACGTCTGCTCCAAATTTCCCCTGGGGATTCAGTATGGAATAAACGTCAAGCCTTTTCCCTGTATTTAAATCATACAGATAACCGGCTACCGTAGTAGTACCTATGTCTACTGCCACACCATAAATCTTCCGGGTGGTATCACCAGGTTCAACAGAAACTAATTCTCCATCGAAGTAAACAAAAGTGGTTTTAAAGTTTTCCTGACGAAGCGCATTCGGCAGCTCCCTCAAAAACTGAATCGAATTAACCACCTTGCTGTCTGAACACGCTGCCACTCTCTCCATATCCGGGGCCTGGTCATGTAAGGCAGGCGGGTTCAATTGCATGAATTTTTTAGTTATAACAGGGTTGAGAGCTATATCTCTTTGTTTGCTCTCAGTAAGTATTTTTGCTTTTCCACTTTCTTTATCTACAGCGCAATATATATCCAAATCTGAATTAATAGTATTATAACACGCAAGCCTGTAACCATTTGCAAGAGCTTCTGTGCCTAAAAGCTTTTTTTCCCTTTCAGAAGGAATGGTATCCAAACCGCTTACCTTGACTCTGCATTTGCCGCATGTCCCTTTGCCGTTACAGGGTGTTTCAATATTTCCACATGTTCTCCGTATGAAATCCAGTAAGTTTTCTCCTGATTGCGCTTCCTCAATTGTTACATTTTCACCTACATGAATCTTTATATTGTATTTCATAATAATACCCCCTTATAGGGGTATTATACAATAATATAGGCAGATTGTTATTGTATTTATTTATCAAAAATTGAATTTTTAATAAAAATGTCGCTTTATTGCTGTTCTTTCTCATTTGTTGGGGCTTCTTCTTCCTGTTCTTCTTCCGTTTTCTCTTTCTCCTGCTTCATACCGCATTTTGAGCAGAAATTAGCATTTATCTCCAATTCAGCATTACAAGAAGGACAAATCTTAATATTCTTCAGTGTGTAAATTTTTTCTTTCATTTCTTTAATGTTTTCCTCGTATCCCTTAATTTTTTCACAGAAACCCTCAATACCCTCAGGAACACTTTCGCCTTTGTTATATCTTTCGTATACAAGCTTTCCTATTTCCGCAAAAGTTTTTTTAATTTTATCCTCTTCCGCGCTTATGCTCATATTAAGCTTTGTAACTTCAACAAGATCTCCTGATTTTTTTGCCGCAGCTTTTGCAGTTTCCGTAATTTTTCTGGAAAATTTCTCGAGTACAGACATCCCAAACTCCCTCCTTATATGTAATGTTATATTTATAAAACACATTCAATTTATAAATATATTTTACTATATGTAATTAATATATTCAATATGAATTTTGATATTATTAACATATAATTTAATTTTTTTAACTTTTTCAACTTATCTGCATTTCATTTGGTTTTCTATTTCAGTATTAATATATTCAAAAAATTATTTTCTATCACATCAGCAAAAACATCAAGCGCGCCGAAAAGACCTTATAAATGAGTTTTTAAAAAGGCCTTAGGCTTGACGAACATTTTTTTAAATAATATAATCAAAAGTAATTTTATAACATTTTTATAAACTTTGGAATACCTTTGAAATTTATATAGAGGGAGACTGATAACAGTGGCAGCTGAAGTAAGGACAAGATTCGCTCCTAGTCCCACAGGTTACATGCATATTGGCAATTTGCGCACGGCGCTGTATGAATACCTTATTGCAAAATCAAACAACGGCAAGTTTATCTTGAGAATTGAAGACACCGACCAGGAAAGGTGTGTCGAAGGAGCGATCGATGTTATCTACAAGACCCTGAAAATGGCAGGCATTGAGCACGATGAAGGCCCGGATATCGGAGGAGAATACGGTCCATATATCCAGAGCGAAAGAAAGCATATTTACTTGGAATATGCAAAAAAACTGGTTGAAATGGGAGAGGCATATTACTGCTTCTGTTCAAAGGAAAGGCTCAATAAACTTAAGGAAGAGTGTGAGGCAGCCGGAACCGGCTATAAATATGACAGGCACTGCCTTAATCTCAGCAAGGAAGAGGTACAGGAAAAGCTTAAAAACGGCGAGCCTTATGTAATAAGACAAAAGATGCCTGATACAGGCACAACCAGTTTTGATGATGTTGTGTACGGTACCATAACGGTTGACAACAGCGTCTTGGAGGACCAGATACTGATCAAATCCGACGGCTTGCCAACTTACAATTTTGCGAACGTAATTGACGACCATCTTATGAAAATCACACATGTAGTGAGGGGTAACGAGTATCTTTCATCAGCTCCCAAATACAATCTATTATATAAAGCATTTGGATGGGAAATCCCGACATACGTGCATGTACCCCTTATACTTAAATCAACAGGGCAAAAACTGAGTAAAAGGGCTGGAGATCCGTCTTTTGAAGACCTGATTTCAATGGGATATCTGCCCGAAGCGGTCGTAAACTACGTTGCGCTTTTAGGATGGAGTCCGGAAACCAACCAGGAAATATTCACCCTTGAAGAGTTAATAAAGGCTTTTAATATAAAAGGGATAAGCAAATCTCCTGCAATTTTCGACATAAACAAGCTGAACTGGATGAACGGCGAGTATATAAGGAAACTGTCCCCTGATGAATTTCATGAGCTGGCAAAACCATACTATGAAGGAGTTATAACAAATCCGGGTATTGACCTGAAAAAAGTGAGCAAGCTCCTTCAGGCAAGAACCGACGTGTTATCTACAATACCTCAGAATGTTGACTTTTTTGATAAACTGCCTGAATATGATATTAAGCTTTATGTTCACAAAAAAATGAAAACAACCCCGGAAATTGCACTTGAAAGCCTGAAAGCTTCCTTGCCGGTTTTGGAGGGAATTACCTGCTGGAATGAGCAAAACATACAAGATGCGTTATTAAGTCTTGTTCAGCGTATGGGTATTAAAAACGGCCAGATGTTATGGCCCATCCGGGTCGCTATTTCAGGAAAGGAAGTCACTCCAGGCGGAGCTATAGAAATAGCTGATATACTTGGAAAAGATGAAACCATCAGAAGGATAAGAATGGGAATCGAAAAACTGGCAAGTTCACTGCAACAATAAACTCAGAAATTTCGATAGCTTGCAGTTTGTGCCTGCGAAAAATATTAACTTAAGGAGGAATGGAAATAATGGGGGATACCGGCACCAACTTTATACACGAGATAATAGAAGAAGATATAAGGACAAATAAGTATGGGAAAAAGGTACACACCAGGTTTCCGCCCGAGCCCAACGGCTATTTGCATATCGGGCATGCAAAAGCAATATGCATTGATTTTGGCACTGCTGAGAAATACGGGGGTAAATGCAACCTCCGTTTTGATGATACCAACCCAAGCAAGGAAGACGTTGAGTATGTCGAAGCTATCAAAGAGGATGTAAAATGGCTTGGTTTCAAATGGGACGGGCTTTACTATGCTTCGGATTATTTTGACATTATGTATGAATGCGCAGTAAAGCTCATAAAGAAAGGGCTTGCCTATGTTTGTGATTTAAGTCCTGATGAAATAAGAGAATACAGAGGAACTCTGACGGAACCCGGAAAGGAAAGTCCTTACAGGAACAGATCTGTTGAGGAAAATCTTGACCTTTTTGAAAGGATGAAAAACGGAGAATTTCCGGATGGTTCCAGGGTTTTGCGGGCAAAGATCGACATGGCTTCTCCAAACATGAATATGCGCGACCCTGTGCTTTACCGTATTTTAAGGGCTACACACCACAGGACAGGTGACAAATGGTGCATATATCCCATGTACGATTTTGCACACCCCATTGAGGACTGTATTGAAGGTATCACCCATTCCCTTTGCTCACTTGAGTTTGAAGACCACCGTCCTCTTTATGACTGGGTTGTAAATAACGTTGACCTCGGGAGCAAACCAAGACAGATAGAATTTGCCCGTTTAAACCTGACGTACACTCTTATGAGCAAAAGAAAGCTTCTGCAGCTTGTAAACGAAGGTATTGTGTCCGGCTGGAACGATCCCAGAATGCCTACACTTTCAGGGCTTAGGCGTCGCGGATACACTCCTGCGTCAATCAGAAACTTTTGTGAAAAAATAGGAGTTGCAAAGACAAACAGCGTTGTTGATTATGCACTTTTGGAGCATTGCATACGTGAAGACTTGAACAAGAACGCCAAACGCGTTATGGCTGTAATCCGCCCATTGAAGGTGGTAATCGAAAATTACCCTGAAGATAAAACAGAGTGGTTCGATATTGAAAACAACCCTGAAAACCCTGAAATGGGAACGCGGAAAGTACCGTTTTCACGTGTTATATATATTGAAAAAGACGACTTTATGGAAGATCCTCCAAAGAAATTTTTCCGCCTTGCACCAGGCCGCGAAGTAAGACTTAAAGGCGCTTACATTATTAAGTGTGAACAAGTTGTTAAAGATGAACAGACCGGCGAAATTATTGAGCTGCGCTGCACCTATGATCCCGAATCAAAAGGCGGCAACGCACCTGACGGGCGCAAGGTTAAAGGAACCCTTCACTGGGTATCGGCTGCCCATGCAATTGATGCAGAAGTGCGCCTTTACGACCACCTCTTTACAGTACCAAATCCTGAAGACGAAAGTGAAGGCAAAACCTTTAAAGACTACTTGAATCCAAACTCGCTGGAGGTTTTGAAGAACTGCAAACTGGAGCCTGAGCTTTACTGCGCAGCTCCCGGAAGCAGGTACCAGTTCCTGAGACTCGGTTATTTCTGTGTTGATACGGTGGATACAAAGGAAAACCATCTGGTTTTTAACCGGACGGTATCCTTAAAAGACACGTGGGCCAAAATAGCATCAAAAGAGTGATCAAAAAGGGACATTCCTTGATGTTTAGACCATAGGTAGAAAGGAATGTCCCCTTTCAATAGATGGGGCACTTCCTGACGCATAGTCCTTCGGAGGAAAAGGGGTGTCCCTTTATGCTGGCATGAGATAAGCAGTCTCCAGCAGCTAAGTTCCGTCCCAGACAGGCTGTAGCAAGTAAGGCTCGCTGCAATACGGGCGCTGGTGATTCGTCATCCGTGCCTCAGCACCAGCGGCTGCGCCATCCGTAGCGCAGCGTGGTTCCTGATACCGTATTCCAGCTTCGCCTTCCTTCACAGCCTGTAACTGTTCCTCCACATGCTGGCTGTATCCTGCT
>DULF01000081.1 GCA_012840535.1 Clostridiaceae bacterium | reverse complement strand
TAAGCGTTTATACTTATTACAGACAAAATAAATAAACCACCTGATACAGGTGGTTTTCAAGGATTTATCTCTGGTGCGCCATCAGGGGCTCGAACCCCGGACACCCTGATTAAGAGTCAGGTGCTCTACCAGCTGAGCTAATGGCGCATTTGTTTCACAACACTTACATATTATAAGAGCAAAATCGTGTATTGTCAACAGTAAGTTTTGTATTTTTTATCCCTCTTAAATGAAAGGTTATTTGAAAAAGTAAATTCCACTTTTGGCATATCGAATGGAATTTAGTTTTTCATTTAGTGAAATTTTTTGTCCAAAAAAATCAAATATTGTAAAAACCCCTAAATAAATTTGTCAGGCTATATAAAATATGTGTTATAATATTTGTGGTAATAAATTATGTAAATAGGATTTTGATGTTTTCACAATAGATTAAAAAAATTATTCCATAATGTGAGGGAATTCTACATTGTATAGTTACAAAATCGACATTGCAAGGTTAGATAATATCATAAAAAGAACCGTAGAAGTAATGAATAACAGCAAAGCCGAAATATGCGATATTGTCGAAAGCGCGAGAAATGAGTGCAGGAGACTTGAAGAAGAGCTAAGACAGCTGAAGGAAGAGATAAAAGAGGTTATCGAAACTGTTGAGGTACTTGAGGCGGAGCTGAAAGAAAGTAAGAGGAGACTTTATATTGTAAATAAATACTATGGCAAGCATACGCAAGAAGAACTTAAGAAAGCTTATGAAAAAGCCGATAATTTACGTGTGGAACTGGCAGTTAAGCGTGAACAGGAACAGTATCTAATAAAAAGAAGAAACGATTTGGAAGTCCGTCTAAAGGAAGCTCAAAGAACTGTAAAAAAAGCTGAGAATTTGTTACATAATGTCGGAGCTGCTTTGGGATACTTAACCGGGGATTTGAAAGAGGTAAGTTTACAGCTTGAAAACTTGCAGCAAAGACAGGATATAGGATTTAGGATTATCAGAGCACAGGAGGAAGAACGCCAGAGAGTCGCAAGGGATATTCATGACGGCCCCGCTCAGACTATGTCCAATCTTGTTCTAAAAGCTGAGTTGTGTGAGAGGCTTATTGATGTGGATGCCAATAAGGCAAGGCAAGAGCTGCAAAATTTAAAAAGAGTCGTGAGAGAATGTCTTCAGGATGTGAGAAGGATTATATATGATTTAAGACCTATGTCCCTTAATGATCTTGGGCTGGTTCCGACCCTTCAGAGATATGTTTTGACGTTTCAGGAGGAAACAGGAATAGAAGTCTCCTTTAAGACCAAGGGAGTTTATGATGATATAAGGCCGGCGATTTCGCTTACGGTTTTTAGAGTTGTGCAGGAAGCAATAAATAATATAAAAAAACATGCGGAGGCACAAAATGTAGTAATTAATCTTGAGTTTCTGGATAAAGAACTTAGACTGTATATCTATGATGACGGCAAAGGATTCAGGGTAGAGGAGCTTAAAGACAGAAATAAAAATATAAACAGCGGATTTGGACTTGTTAGCATACGTGAGCGAATCGGACTTTTAAACGGTGAGTTTCAAATAAGCTCTGAAGAGGGCAAGGGTACAAGGTTGAATATTTTGATACCTTTAAATAATGATGAGGGGGGTTAAAATGGAAAAAATCAGAGTAATGATTGCAGATGATCATCCCTTGGTAAGACAGGGGATAAAACAAATTCTTGAGCTTGAGGAAGATATTGTAGTTATCGGACAAGCTTCAAATGGGAATGAAGCGGTAAAAATAGCAAGAGAATGCAAGCCTGATGTTATTTTAATGGATATCAATATGCCTGTTGCCAATGGAATTCAGGCAATAAAAGAATTGAGGCAGGGACAGAATCAATTTAAAATAATTGTGCTTACAATACATGAAGACCGTGAATATCTATTCAAGACACTGCAGTTAGGTGCAGAAGGTTATGTGTTAAAAGATGCGGAACCTTACGTGTTGATAGATGCCATAAGAAATGTATATCAGGGACAGACATACATACAGGCTAACATGACAAAGGAACTGGTAAAGGAGTTTAACCGGGTTACTCTTAATGAAAAGGCAAATAATGATCATAACAAATTGACAGCAAGGGAGATAGAAGTACTGGAATTAATTGCTAAAGGCATGATTAACAAAGAAATTGCAAAGCAGTTGTACATAAGTGAAAAAACAGTGAAAAACCACGTTTCAAGTATTTTTAAAAAATTAAATGTCTCTGACAGAACCCAGGCAGCTATCTATGCATTCAAAAACAACATTAAAAGCCATTAATATTGCCGTTTGTTCTCTGAAAAATTGCCCGGGTTGGAAACATATTGAAAATTATGGCAACTTATTGCAACAATTTGCATTATAATAAATCATAGTTGACATTTTATATTAAAGCATATTAATATTAATAAAAAGAAAATAAAATAATAAAAATACGATGATAGGGAGTAGTAACTGAAACAAGGTTTTTTAGAGAGCTGCCGGGTGGTGGAAGGCAGTAAGCCTGTTCAGTGAAACTCGCCCTTGAGTTTCCGGCTGAAATATAATAGTAGGTCAGGACGGGTTCCACCGTTATATGGGCATATAATAAAAGTATGTGATTTTGAATTCGCATACTTGCGTTATATAGAGGGAATACAATATTTCATAATATTGTATTAAATTGAGTGGTACCGCGGAAGCAAGCCTTTCGTCTCATTAATGGGATGACAGGCTTTTTTAATTACTGGCAGTTTGAAAATAAGTAAATTTTGAGGTGAGGTAACAAAATGGATCAACTCTTGAAAATTACCATTGGGGATTTACTGGATGAGATTGCAGAAAAATATCCGGATCACGATGCTGTTATTTATACTGACAGGCCTTTTAGAAAGACATACTCCCAGTTCAGGGATTTATGCAATGAAGTGGCTAAAGGCATGATGGCCATGGGCATAAAGAAAGGCGACCATGTTGCCGTTTGGGCTACAAATTATCCTGAATGGCTTTTGGCTGCGTTTGCAACTGCAAAAATAGGGGCAGTACTGGTTACGGTAAACACAAACTATAAAATTTTTGAAGTTGAGTATCTCCTGAGACAGTCTGATTCAAGTACTCTGATTTTAATAGACGGGTTCAAAGACAGCAATTATGTTGATATTATTTATGAATTATGTCCCGAGCTTAAGGATTCAGCCCCTGGGAAGCTTGAATCAAAAACGCTTCCATATCTTAAGAACATAATTTACATTGGTGAAAAGAAACTTCCCGGGATGTATAACTGGAATGATTTATACGAAATGGCATCAAAAGTTTCCGATGACGAGCTGTATAAAAGGCAGAAGAGCCTGGATGTCCATGATGTTATCAATATGCAGTATACTTCGGGTACCACCGGTTTTCCAAAGGGAGTTATGCTTACGCATTTTAATCTGGTGAATAACGGCAAAGCAATTGGCGATGGGATGAAGTTTACACACAAGGATAAGCTATGCATTCCTGTACCATTTTTTCATTGTTTTGGCTCTGTGCTGGGAGTAATGGCAAGTGTAACCCATGGTACGACCATGGTACCTATTGAGTATTACAGGCCTCTTAAGGTAATGGAAGCGCTGCAGAATGAAGAATGTACGGCAGTTCACGGTGTACCTACAATGTTTATTGCAATGCTTGAGCATCCTGAATTCAGCAAGTTTAAATTTCCAAAGCTAAGGACGGGGATAATGGCAGGCTCCCCCTGCCCCATAAAGGTCATGAGGCAGGTAATTGAAGTTATGGGTGCAAGGGAAATAATAATTGTATACGGGCAGACTGAAGCTTCTCCGGGATGCACAATGACTACGGTTGATGACAGTATTGAATTGCGCGTGTCAACCGTCGGAAAAGCGTTTCCTTTTATTGAATGCAAAGTTGTAAATCCCGAAACAAATGAGGAAGTCCCGTATGGTGTGCCTGGCGAATTCGTTGTAAGGGGATATAATGTAATGAAAGGCTATTACAAGATGCCCGAAGCAACCGCCCAGGTTATTGATTCGGAAGGATGGCTCCATACCGGTGATTTGGCTACAATGGATGAAAACGGATATTTTAAGATTACCGGAAGAATAAAGGATATGATTATCAGGGGCGGGGAAAACATATATCCTAAAGAAATAGAGGAATTCCTGTACACCCATCCTGCCGTCAAGGATGTGCAGGTAATAGGCGTTCCGAGCAAAGAGTATGGTGAAGAAGTCATGGCATGTATCATACTGAAGGAAGGCGCAACGGCAACGGAGGAGGAAATAAAGGAATTTGTAAGGAACAATATGGCAAGGCATAAAACGCCTAAGTATGTAAAGTTTATGGATAGTTTTCCCATGACTGCCAGCGGCAAAATTCAGAAATATAAATTGAGGGAAATGGCAATTGAAGAGCTTAATCTTCAAGAAGCAGCATCTATAGAAACCGCGTGATTCAGTTGGTGCCAAAACGGAATAAAGCCTGGGAAACCAGGCTTTATTTCTGAAAATCTACATAAATTTATGCAATTACTGAATGTCAATCCTCCTGCTTTTAGTTTTCGAGGGCTCGACTTTTGGAGCTGTTATTGTAAGAATTCCATCTTTGTATTTGGCTGAAACCTGATCAGCCTTTATTTCCACAGGAAGAGGAATAGTTCTTGAGAAGCTGCCGTAATACCTTTCGGACCTGTAAACTTGGTCATCCTTAAATT
This sequence comes from Clostridiaceae bacterium, assembly GCA_012840535.1. Classification (GTDB taxonomy): domain Bacteria; phylum Bacillota; class Clostridia; order Acetivibrionales; family DUMB01; genus DULF01. The sequence goes on along the minus strand of DULF01000081.1, from coordinate 14,574 downwards.
CATCGCTGCGCTTGGTTTGTCCGGATAATCTAATTGAGTTTTCATCCACGTAAACATTCAGGTCTTCCTTGGATACGCCGGGGATTTCCGCCTTCATGATCAAATCTGTGTCTGTCTCATATACATCTACCTTTGGTGTGGATGCTGACAGAAATCTAAAAGGAAAGCGTTCAAACCAGTTACCCATTTCTTTTCCAAAATTGTCCAATTCCTTGAAAGGATTCCATTCAACAAGACTCATTTGCCTACATTCACACTCCTTTACTCTTTATTTTTTCACGTTATTTATGTTGTCCCGTATGAAAATACTTATTCAGTGAAGAGTCAAAATTAATATTGTCCGGACATTTTTGAAGTATTATACTAATATTATATTAATGTTATGGATGAAAATTTTTGGGGGACATACATGAAGAAATTTATATATATAATAATTTGCGTGTTGCTGGCAATTGCTGGAGCTTATTTAGGTATAAAACTGCGTATGGAAAAAAGCGGTACAGTTAGTGAACATCAGGGATTAACAGAACAGGAGGAAACGTTTCCCGGCCTGAAAGACGGGAAAACGGAAAATGAAGGGGAAGCGGATGAAGTAGATAAAAACATTGAAGAAAATGCAAAAGAGAATGAAACAGAAGATAATGCGGAAAAAATGAGTAAAATAGAACAGCTGCTAGACTCAATGACTTTGGAAGAAAAGGTCGGGCAGGTTTTTTTAGTTGCCTTTCGCACCGATTTAAACGGAAATCCTCTGCTTTCGCTCGATGAAGATACCAGGGAGCAAATACAAAAGTACCATCTTGGAGGAGTTATACTTTTTAGCGAGAATATAGATACCATTCAGCAGACAAGGAAACTAATAGAAGATATGCAGGCTGCAAGCAAAATTCCCATGTTCATTGCAATAGATGAAGAAGGCGGAAAGGTAAGCAGGTTAAATGCCAGTGGAAAATTGCACTCCACAAGGCTTCCGGGTAACTTAATCCTTGGTGAAACGGGTGATCCTGAATTGGCATATAAAGTCGGAGTCCTGTTAGCCGAGGAATTGTCATCGCTGGGATTCAACATGAATTTTGCCCCGGTAGCCGATGTAAATACAAATCCTGATAATCCTGTTATTGGGAGCAGGTCTTTCGGGTCCGACCCGGAAATGGTTGGAAACATGGTGGCTAAAATGGTTGAAGGGCTGCAGAGCAGGAATGTATGCTCAGTATTAAAGCATTTCCCGGGGCACGGAGATACTTCAGACGATACACATACAGGCGCGGTTATTGTAAATCATGATAGGAAGAGACTTGAATCGGTTGAATTTGTTCCTTTTAAAAAGGGAATTCAATCAGGCGCAGACGGCGTAATGACCGCCCATATACAAATGCCTGAAGTCACCGGGAATTCAATGCCTGCAACTCTGTCCTACGATGTTCTTACTGGAATACTTCGCAACGATATGAACTTTAACAAACTGATAATTACCGATGCGCTTGAAATGGGAGCAATAAGCAAATATTGGCTGCCTGGCGAGGCAGCGGTAAATGCTTTCAAAGCCGGCGCTGATATTCTGCTGATGCCGGAAACACTCGATGAGGCTTATACAGGGCTGCTTGAGGCTGTCAAGGAAGGCATAATATCACAGGAAAGGCTCGATCAATCCGTAAGGCGGATCCTCATGGTAAAGGAAGAGCGCAATATTTTGGAGCCAAAAGAAAGCGGCAGCGATCCGGAAAAGGTTTTAGGCTGTGAAGAACACCTTGATATAGTTCGCGAGATAGAAGGGAATGCAAATCTTGAATACCGCAAGTGATTTTATTATAATTATTATTGAAATTTATACTTACAAAAGCATATATAAAGGAGAATTATATGCATATTAACCTTGAGCTTTACAGGGTCTTTTATTATGTTGCTACAGCAGGCAGCATATCCGGCGCAGCGAAAGAGCTTTTCATATCACAACCGGCTGTAAGCCAGTCGATCAAGCAGCTGGAAGAAAAGCTTGGAGGGAAATTGTTTTTCAGGACTTCAAAGGGAATAAAGCTTACAACAGAGGGAGAAGTGCTTTATAAATATATTGATCAGGCTTATAACATTATAAGAACTGCTGAAAACAAATTCATTGAGATGCAGAATCTTACAGAAGGCGAGATAAAGATAGGCGCCGGAGATACTTTGTGCAGGTATTACCTTATACCTTATCTCGAATTGTTTCACAAGGAATATCCAGGCATCAAAATTCATGTTACAAACCGAACCACTCCTGAAACCATAGATTTGCTTAAGTCCGGAAAAGTTGACCTTGGAATAATCAACCTGCCGGCAGATGTTGATGAAAGCGTTACCGTGGAGGAAACCATTTCAATACAGGATTGTTTTGTTGCAGGTAGGAATTACAGATATTTAAGTGAAAAACCCATTTCTTTGAGTGAACTTGTCACGTATCCGGTTATGGTTCTCGAAAAAGGCACAAGTACAAGAAAACACATAGATAACTTTGCTAAAGAACATGGAATTGAGATATCTCCTGAAATTGAACTCGGAAGCATAGACCTTTTGATTCAATTTGCAAAGATTGGTCTTGGCATTTCATGCGTAGTAAGGAATTTTGTAGATGAAGAAATCAGGGAAGGAGATCTTTATGAAATAAAGCTCATAGAACCTATTCCTGAAAGGAAAGTAGGTATAGCTACCTTAAAAGATTTTCCGTTATCAGCCGCAGCCGGAAAGTTCATTGAAATCCTCAAAAAAGAGAGGGAAATTCATGAATAGGGTAATCTTCCTGGTAGACATGAATGCGTTTTTTATAAGCTGTGAAATGTCAAGAAATCCTTCTCTGAAAGGGAAGCCTGCCGCTGTAGCAGGTGATCCTGAGAGGCGTTCAGGGATTATTCTTGCTGCAAACTACGATGCAAGGAAATACGGTGTTAAAACAACTATGGTTATACACGAGGCTAAAAAACTCTGTCCCGATATTATACTGGTACCGCCAGATCATGAATTTTATAGAAAAAAGTCAAAAGAGGTTATGAAAATTCTCTCGAGATACACACCAGTTATACAACAAAACAGTATAGATGAAGCATGGCTGGATCTAACCGGCTGTGAAGCGTTATTTGGGAAACCGAAAGAGATTGCCGAAAAAATTATGGATGACATTATGAGGGAACTTGATTTATGGTGTTCGATAGGCATATCTGAGAATAAATTTCTTGCAAAGATGGCGTCTGAAATGAAAAAGCCCCTAGGGATAACCGAGATCTGGCAGGAAGATGTAAAAGAAAAAATTTGGCCCCTACCCGTAGAAAAAATGTACGGAGTTGGCAGAAAAACAGCGGACAGACTCAACAAGTTATCTATATATACGATTGGAGATATCGCCAGGTGCGACATAGCCGTCCTTAGAAAAGCGTTTGGCAAATACGGAGAGGAAATGCACAGGTTGGCAAATGGCATTGATCTGTCGCCGGTATCGGAGAATCCCCAACATGACAGCAAGTCCATAGGCCGTTCTACAACACTTCCGGAGGATATCACCGACCTGGAATATGCCAAAAAGATAATCCTCCAGCTGGCGGAGGAGGTTGGAGCAGAAGCGAGAAAATATGGTTATAAAGGCAGAACCATATCAATAACAATAAAATACTCAGATTTCAAAACAATTACGCGGCAGAAATCCGTTTTACCTACATACCTTACCAGGGATATATATGAAGCTGGAGCTGAGCTTCTTACCCGCAACTGGAATCTCCGCCGTCCGGTCAGACTCCTTGGAATCAGTCTTGGCAACTGTGAAAATGATTATGTTGAGCAGCTTACAATATTTAATTTGCCAGGAAGCAAGTCCGACAGCAAGATGGAGGGAAAACCAAACAAGATAGATAAAGAAAAAGAAGAGAAACTTGAAAAAACTATGGATATTATCAGAGAAAAATACGGCCAAGATAAGGTAAAAAGAGCAAAGATGCTACAGGATTAAAAGACTGCTGCTTGTAAAAAAGCAAAAGATTAAATTGCCAATAAAAGTAATATTAAAAAAAGGACTTGAAATATATTTTAATAAAGAATATAATATAATTAATAAAGTCACTGGAGAAATAAAATATGAGCTTAAGGAAGAAAAACACAAATGAAAATCAAACAGCAAATTTGCAATTAGTCAAAGAAACAAATATCACACTGTTATTTAACCTTATATACAAACTTGGACCAATTTCGAGAGCTGAATTAGCCCAAAGGACAAAACTTAGCCCGACAACTGTTTCATCATTGGTTGAAGAACTAATAAGCGATGGCATAATTATCGAGACCGGCGTAGGCGAGACCACAACAAGCGGAAGAAAGCCAATAATGCTTGAGATTAATCCTGATGGAGGATACATATTGTCCTTTGAAATGATGAAAGACGCATTATTGTGCGAGATGTATGATTTAAAATGCAATGAAGTAAGCGGCTACAAGGAAAAAGTGGCTGATTATGGTAAAATAGGTCAGAAAATAATAGATGAAGCTGAAAAACTCCTCAAGCAAAACAATATTAGTGAAGAGAAGCTTTTGGGCATAAGCATAGCGCTACCTGGACTAATTAATATTGAAAACAAACGTGTAACGACATCCACGGTAATACCGATTGATGAAAATAATGATTTTTTCTCAGAAATCAAACAAAGATTCAGCAATATACCCGTATTTGTTGAAAATCAGTCTTACCTCTGTGCGTATGCAGAAAAAGAATTTGGAATAGATGAAGATATCGAAGACCTTGTTTTTATCGATATAAATGTCGGTATTGGTGCTGGAATTATCATTGGCGGCAATGTGTTCAAAGGCTCTTTCGGCCTGGCTGGTGAAGTAGGCCATATTACAATAGACATGAACGGTCCAAAGTGTAAATGCGGAAACAGAGGTTGCCTTGAAATTATGGCCAATATCCCTGCCATAATTCAAAAGATCATTTTTGCTATAATGTCAGGCAGGGACACAATAGTAAAAAAAGTTATCGATAATGATTATAACAAAATAAACATGGACATTATTAAATACGCAATTGAAAATAACGATGAGCTGGTTATGGAAATTATGAATGAAACAGCGATGAAACTCGCTTTCGGAATCAATAATGTAATAAATCTTTATAACCCTCAGGTCGTTGTAATAGGAGGGGAGATTACCAAAGGAGGCTCATTTTTCCTGGAAAAACTGAATGATCATCTTCATTCTATTGAGCTGAAACCAAATATCAATAAAGTTAAACTGAAGTACTCAATTTTAAAGAAAAATGCAGCAACTCTTGGTGGCGCCAGATATGTATTGGATAACATTTTCAGGCTTGCACAGTGGTAAATGGCTAAGTATGATGGACTGACCACTCTGGTAAACGCGCATAGGAAAGTTGTAAAACCGGATTTGGAAGTAGGGTTTAGTAATTAGGTTTTTATTATAAGGCCGATATATAATCTGCCTTTAATAAATTAATACATTCACTGAACTAACAAATAAAAAAGTAAAGGGGTGTTTTTAATGGCTGATAACAAAAAAGTTATGAATGGACCCGGAATTGCTGAAGAAGGGTTCCCAATGTGGCCTCAGTTTGCTGAGGAGACATTACAAGATGTGCTTGAACCATTGAAAAGCGGAAAGGTAAACTATTGGACAGGAACAAAAGGAATGGAATTTGAAAAAGCATTTGCAGAATGGATTGGAGCGAAAATGGCTATTGCCTGCACAAATGGGACTTCCGCTCTCCATATTGCTGTAAGCAGCCTTGGTATCGGTCCTGGCGATGAAGTTATTGTACCCTCATATTCATTTATTGCTTCATCTTTTTCAATTGTACAGGCAGGAGCAATTCCAGTGTTTGCTGATGTTACGGAAGACCACACTATAGACCCGAAAGCCATAGAGAAATTAATTACTCCAAGGACAAAGGCCATAATTGTTGTGCATCTTTATGGCGTTGTATGTGACATGGGTCCTATTCTTGAAATAGCCAAGAAACACAATCTGAAAGTTATTGAAGATTGCGCCCAGTGTATCGGAGGAGAATATAAAGGAAAGAAAGCAGGCGTCATCGGTGATATTGGCTGCTTCAGCTTCTGTCAGAGCAAACACTTTACCACTGGAGGAGAAGGTGGTATGGTTGTTACAAACGATGAGGACCTTGGATGGGAATGCCGTTCATTCAGAGACCATGGTTATGATGTAAAGACGCGTATGAATCTTCTTGAGCTTGAGGAAACTCTGCCTTATATACACAACCGTGTAGGATTCAATTACCGTATGACTGAAATGCAAGCCATAATAGGCCTCAATGAATTGAAGAGGTTTGACAGCTGGAACCTTGCAAGGCGCAGGAAATATGCAAAAATGTATGACGAAGCATTTATCGGCCTTGAGGGTATTAAAGCTGTCCCTGTCAACACTGAGGAGAGAAAGAATGCATACTGGTGGTATCCGATACTTCTGGATGTAGACAAGCTTGATTGTGATGCGCCGCAATTTATTAAGCATCTGCAGAGCGAAGGAATACCTTGTTATGGAATACTGTGGCCTGAAGCTTATGAGGAAAAAGCATATAAGGAGCACAACGGATTTGGCTCTGCTAAATTCCCGTTTAGAAGCACGGAGTATACTGATCCTAAGTCTGTAGAGTATGACAAAGTATTCTGCCCGACTGCAAATAAACTCAGAAAAGAAACATTCAGCCTGTTCTTGCATCCGTCATGGGAGGAGATCCATATACAAAGATGCATTGACGGAGTAAAGAAGGTTTTGGATGCCCATAAAAAGAAATAGTTGTTATGACTATTCCTGTCAATATCGGGTATATGAAACAGCTATATGAAAAATCTTATTAACAAGGGAGATGCTATAATGAACATACTTGCGATTGGGTGTCACCCGGATGACCTGGAAATAGGATGTTCAGGAACCCTTGCTAAGTACGCAAAACAAGGGCATAACGTTATAATGTGCCACGTGGCCAACGGAAACAGGGGACACGCTATAATAATGCCTGATGAGCTTCGTGACATAAGGACAAAGGAAGCTGAGGAAGCAGGAAAATTAATAGGAGCGGCAGAGGTAATCAATCTTGATGTTCCTGATCTCGAAGTCAGCTCTTATAATGAGGACATCGTTAAAAAAGTAATTGACGTAATAAGATATGCAAAACCTGATGTTATAATTACACACAGTCCCGAAGATTACATGAAGGATCATGTAGAGGTTAATAAGCTGGTATTTGATGCAAGCTTTTCATCAAGCATACCTCACATGTTTACAGAAAACCCATTCTATGCTCCCGTTGTGCCCATATTTTATATGGATACATTAGCAGGGGTAAATTTCCTGCCAACCGAATATGTGGATATTACTGAGACCATAGAAATAAAAATACAGGCGGTAAACTGTCATCAAAGCCAGATAAAGTGGATGAAGGAGCACGATAAAATAGACTTTCTGGACTTTGTAAGAACATGTTCCAAATTCAGAGGTTTACAATGCGGAGTTCCTTATGCTGAAGGGTTCAGACAGTGTACAACCTGGCCAAGGTTTCGCACAAAAAGACTTTTGCCATAATTGAGCAAAAGCTGGTATAATGATGGTGGCAGTATTTGCCGAGGATTTTGTTGAGGGCTTGAAATCAGCATGGCATAAATGCTTATCAATTATGAAGCTTTATGTGTAACGCGCTGACATTAAGCTCTCAACTCGATTATAAAAATTTTAAATAGGAGGTAAGTATATGAATTTTCTAGACACAGTGAAAGGTTCATTGCTCGAAGGTTTTTTTCCTGCGGGATGGGATTTAAAAAAAATGGATGAATGTTGCTCAAATCCACCCGAAGAAGTAACAAAGAGACAGGATTTCTGGAACAAAGATTTTAACCCCATTCCTTGTGATAACATTTATGACTTCAATATGGTAATGGGACATGAAATCGCCATGGAAATCAAGAAAACCAGGGATGAGGGTAAAAAGCTTGCTATGATACTTCCTGTCGGACCTATGGGTATGTACCGCTGGGCTGTTTATTTTCTGAAAGAGTGGAATGTTGACTGTTCGCATGTTTATGGATTCAATATGGATGAGTGGAGCGACAAAGATGGTAATACACTAGAACCAAGCAATCCAGGAGCATTTCAGAATGCAATGGAAGGTGCTTTTTATGGACCGTTAGGAGATTTGACAGTACCCGAAGGACAGAGAAATTTTGCTACAAAGACAAACCTTCCTACGTATCCTGAGAAGATAGCAAAGCTCAAAGATGAAGGCGCTAAACTTGTGACAGTTTTTGGTATAGGCAGGGTAATGCACATAGCATTCTGGGAACCCCATTTTGCAGCGGAATTCAGTTCGGTAGAAGAATGGAAGAAGCAGACCCACAGGGTTGGAGCAAAACTTCACCCACTGACAATTGAACAGAACGCCATAACAAGCTTTAAGAGCAGGACTACCCTTGTACCGTGCTATGCCAATACAATAGGGCCTGGTTTATTCCTTCAGTCAGACAAGGTAATAGGCGGTTGCGACGGCGCACTGGGCAGAGGAATGCAATGGCAGGGTATGTCCTTATGGGTTACATTGAGGTATGGACCGGATATGTGGATACCGTCAAGCTTTATGCCTACACTGCCCGGCAAGTTGTTCTTCCTCAAAGAGCTGGCAGGTCCGTTGGTAGCTGAGTGTAACTAAGAGAGGAGGCATAATTTTATGAAAGTAAAATGGGGTGTGATAGGTGCAGCCGGCATAGCTGACAGAAGGACAATACCCGGAATGATGCTTGCAAAGAATGCTGAACTTGTAGCTGTAATGGAAGTAACCATGGAATTGGCCGAAAAAATAAGGGCAAAGTATAACGCAAAAAGGGCTTATGACAATGTTGATGACTTGCTCAAGGATGAAGAAGTGGAAGCTGTTTATATAGCTTCGCCGGTTGTTTTCCATAAAGAACAGGCAATCAAGGCTGCAAAAGCAAAGAAGCACATCCTCATAGAAAAACCCATAGCTCTTACGGCCAAAGAGGGGGAAGAAGTGCTTGAGGTATGTAAGAACGAAGGTGTGCTGATAGCTGCAGGATTTATAATGAGATTCCACGCATACCATCAAAAGATGAAGGAAATCATTGAAAGCGGAAAACTCGGCAAGGTAGTATCCTGTAGAGGACAGCTTACATGTTGGTACCCTGATATACCCGGTGCATGGAGACAGACAAAGAGCACTTCCGGCGGCGGAGCCCTAATGGACATGGGAGTTCACTGCATAGATCTTATCCAGTATATTACAGGAGGAAAGGCAAAAAAGGTTGCGGGTCTTATCGGAACCCAGACATTTAAATACGAAGTAGAGGATTCGGCGTCAATAATATTTGAACTTGATAACGGGGCATTCTGTTATGTTGATTCATATTTCAACATACCGGATGCCGCAGCAAAGGGCAGGCTCGAAATATATGGCACAAGAGGAAGCATGCTGGCAGAAGGAACAATTGGCCAGGTAGAAGGTGGAAAGCTTGATGTGGTGATTTCCGACGACACTTTGGGATATAATGCGCAGCAGGATAGGGTAGATGTCGCACCTTTGGAGGTAAAAGTAGAGTTTGGGAATATGTACACAAAGGAAATCGAGTCCTTCAGCGATTCAATACTAAACAACAAGAAGATAGAAGTTCCGATAGAAGATGCACTGCAGGTGCAGAGAGTTGTCGAAGCAGCTTATGAGTCAGCTGAGACCGGAAAGATTGTAACCTTGTAAGTTAAAAAGGGAGCGCCGGGCATGGAAGATAATAAAATTTATAAGCTGATGTCATTCTTTTATAATTTTGACATACCTGAAATGCTGTTTATCAGTTACATTGATATGAAAGAATATACTTATTGCAATGAATACTGTTGTATGGAAGAACAAGAGAATTTGTAGAAGATATTTTGATGGGACTGTCCTTATTTTTTGCATAAGGACAGTCCTTCTTTTTTTGTTGCAAAGGTGTGTATGTAATTACATAGAGACAATCCTGACAATTATGCAGGAGAGTCCCTTATTATTGTTTACTCTTATTATTATTGACTTGGTGAAAACTTTGCAGTATAATGTAACTAAATAGTTACTTACTTGGGAGGCACAATGAAAAGGAAAAGGGAAAGGGATTCAAAGAAATCAAGAGAAGATATATTGAATGCTGCTGAAATTGAATTTGCTGAAAAAGGTTTTTACGGGACAAGAATAGATGAGATCGCGGCTAAAGCCAATATTAACAAGAGAATGATATATGAATATTTCGGAAACAAGGAGGAGCTCTACAAGACTGTACTTGTTAACGTATACGGCAGACTCAGCCAAAAGGAGATAGGCCTGTTGTCAGAGGATATTCCGTGCACAGAAGCTATAAAAAAAGTAATTAGTTTGTACTTTGACTTTTTGAAAAACAATCCTACCTATGTAAACCTGATTTTATGGGAGAATCTTAATAAAGGCAGATATATTAAGGACATTGATTTTTCAAAGATAAAGGACCCTACATTCGAAATGCTTCGCAAAATAATTAAAAAAGGCAAAGAAGAAGGAATATTCAAGCAGAACGTAGATACCGAACAGTTTATTTTATCTCTTTTAACTTATACTTTCTCCTATTTTTCAAACAGGTATACCTTGTCAAAGCTTCTGGGAAGAAAACTTGACGATGAAGAAAGCATAAGTAAAAGAATGGAAAATGTAACTGAAATGTTTTTGGGATACTTATGTAAATAGACTGATATATTGGCTATTTGCATTGCAAGGTGAACATATGCTGTGGAAAGCGAAGCTTGTCGCGGTACAGCATATATATTTTAACTTAAAGTAACTATATAGTTACATAATTATAGGTTTTCAAGGAGGGAGATACATATGTTAAATAGCTATTCAACCGCTGTTGAAATCAGGGATTCACACGTCGACACCGCTATTCTTCCAATTGGATCTACCGAACAGCACGGTCCTCATTTGCCAATTGCCACTGATAGCTTAATTGCAGAAGCAGTGGCAAAGAGAGTGGCAGGCAGACTGGGCGCATTCCTGCTGCCTGTGCTACCCGTAAGTACGTGCCAGGAGCACATGATTTCAAAGGGAAGCGTAGGATTAGGTCCTGACACATTCTACTATATGATCAGGGACATTGTACTTTGTCTGAAAAGACAAGGCTTTAAAACCATTATACTTATAATATCTCACGGAGGCGTTTTCATGGCAAACCCTACAGTAAGGGAACTGAACGCTACAAATCCTGACATCAGGGTTATAAAAGTTGACCTTGTGCAATTCATAAACTCTCCCGAAATAAGCAGCGTCCTTGTATGTAAAAACAATCTTCATGCATGTGAATTTGAAACATCATTGATGCTTTTCCTGAAAGAGGAGCTCGTCAGAAAAGATAAAATAGCGGACTGTGAACCTGATGTACCCAGGGACTATTTGAACTACGGCAACATTTTCAAATACAGCAAAACGGGAGTATGGGGCAAGCCAAGCCTTGCCACAAAAGAAAAGGGAGAGAGAATCATGAACCTCCTTGTTGACCTTAGTATTGACTATATAAATAAAGTAAAAAAAATACCTGGTGGATACGGAGGAAATGAAAAATAAATTTAAGGGGTGGTCAAATGGATAAAAAAGTAAAAGTTCTTCTGATTGGCGCTGCTTTCAGTGCAGACCTTCACATGGACGGATACTCACGGTGCACTGACATTGCCGAGATTGTGGCAATATGCGACAAGGACCTTTCAAGGGTCGATTCTCTTGCAGAGAGATACGGTCTAAAAAACTTTAAGGCTTACGATGATTACAAAAAGGCAATTGACGAAGTTGACTGTGACGTTGTGGATATATGCCTGCCGAACTTTTTACATCACGATGTTGCCATTGAAGCCTTTAAAAAGGGAAGACACGTAATATCGGAAAAACCTCTTGCGACGACTGTTGAAGACGCTGAAGAAATGGTTGAGGCAGCCAGAAAAGCAGGAAAAAAACTGTACTATGCCGAAGATTGGCTTTTTGCTCCTGCCCTTTGCAAAGCATTGTCAATAATTGAAGAAGGAGCTATAGGGAAACCCCTGTTTATCCGCGCCAGGGAGTGCCACAGCGGTTCCCACTCTCCTTATGCGCAGACTATAAAATATTGCGGCGGGGGTTGCATGGTGCATTTAGGCATCCATCCGGTCGGCTTCATGCTTGCATTAAAACAGGGGCGCTGGACTGAACTTGTAGCCATGACTTCAGGAGGCCTTGAAAACAATTTTTTGCATAAAGGCATGGAAGGAGAAGACTGGTCGGCATGCATTATAAAATTTGACGACGAAACATCAGCTCTTCTTGAAGCAAATTATATAACAAAGGGTGGTATGGAGGACGTAATAGATATATACGGTACTGAAGGATGTATGCACATTGACCTTACTTTCTCATCTGCAATAAAGTGCTATTCCATACCGGGATTAAGCTACACGGTTGAAAAAGCGGAAATAACGACAGGCTGGTCAAAACCTGCTGTAGATGAAAAGTTTAATCTTGGATATGTGAGCGAAATAAGGCATTTCATGGAATGCTGCCTGAAAAACGAGGATGCAAAGATTGGACTAAGAGGCGTGGACGGCCTTGAGGCTCTAAAAGTAATCAATCTGATATACAAGTCTGCTAAAGAAGGAATAAAAATCAAGAATGAAAATCTGGGGGGTTAAAGAATGAATAGAGATTTATATCTGCCTGTTGAAGTTGCAGGAATAACATTCAAGAATCCGTTTTATGTAGCCTCCGGACCCACAACAAAGTCTGTCAAGCAGCTAAAACGGATAGAAGAGACGGGGTGGGCCGCAGCTAGCATTAAACTTACCATTGACCCTGCTCCATATATAAACAGAGTGCCAAGGTACGCAATTTTTCAGGACCGTAACGCGCTTTGCTTTACAGCTGAAAAAAGGCTTAAGTTTGAAGAAGGCTTGAGGCTCGTTGATGAAGCAAAGAAAGTATTAAAGGAACTTATCCTGATGGCCAATATCACATATGCCGGAGACAAAGGAGTTGAAGGCTGGGTGAATATGGCCAGAAAGTTCGAGGAAGTCGGCGCTGATATTATCGAATTAAATATGTGTTGTCCAAATATGTCATATAACGTGGAATTGTCGTCAGGAGATGAAAAAAGCTGCAAAATTCGTACCGGAGCCAGCCTTGGACAGCAGGGCGATGTTGTGGCTGAAATTGTTAGGGAGATAAAAAAGGCAATAAAGATACCGTTATTTGTTAAGCTGACACCTGAAGGGGGTAAAATAGCACAGGTTGCAAAGGCATTATATGCTGCAGGTGCTGATGCTGTCGGCGGCACTGCCAACCGTCTCGGAATACCACCAATAAATCTGGACAATCCCGGAAGCGCGGCTTATCACCTGCAGGATGAAATCAGCATGTCCTGCCATTCAGGAGCCTGGCTTAAACCCCTGGCATTGAGAGACACATATGAAATAAGGAAGGTAAATGGACCTGAGCCCAGAATAATGGCTGCAGGTGGTGTGAGAAATTACAGGGATGCCGCTGAAATGATAATGTGCGGTGCGGATTTGATAGGAATATGCGCAGAGACACTTATAAGCGGCTATGGGTTTATAGGAGAATTGATATCGGATCTTAAAAAATATATGGATGAGCACGGCTACAAGGATGTCCGTGAAATGAGGGATATTGTTGTGCCGCTCGTGAAAAGCGCACCTGAACTGACATTATATGAAGGAAACGCAAAAATTACTAAGCCATACCTTGCTGCGCCGTGTAAGGCCGCATGTCCGCATAACGTTCCGGCACAGGCATATGTGCGGAAGGTAGCAAAGGGAGATTTCAAAAGGGCATATGAGCTTATCATGAGTAAAAATCCGCTTCAATCGGTATGTGCCTGGGTTTGCAGCCATCCATGCGAGAGCGAATGCACAAGGGGAGAGATTGGAACTCCTATAGCCATAAGGGAGATTAAAAGGTTCGTTATTGAATATGGCAAAAAAGCAGGATGGAAGCCGAACTTATTGATAAATGAGAAGAGAAATAAAAAAGTTGCCGTAATCGGGTCAGGACCTGCAGGACTTTCATGTGCGTACAACCTGGCACTGGCCGGTTATGACATCACTGTATTTGAAAAGGAAAATTATCTTGGAGGCATGCTGCGCTACGGGCTTCCGAAGTTCAGAATGAACCATGAGGTTCTGGATGAGGAAATTGATTCATTGAAGTCCATGGGAATTGAATTCATAACAGGAAAAGCCCTTGGCAGGGATTTTACTATAGAAACGTTGAAAAATGAGGGTTATGAGGCAATATTCCTCGGTATAGGTGCACAGGAAAGCCGTAGGCTGAATATCCCCGGAGAAGATGCCGACGGAGTAGTTTCAGCATTGTCATACCTCAAGGATGTATACGATGGAAAGAATGTCTGCACAGGCAAAAAAGTAGTGGTGATCGGCGGCGGTTTTACGGCGGTTGACGCTGCAAGAACGGCAAGAAGGCTTGGCGCTGAGGATGTATATATAGCGTACAGGCGCACCAAGGAAGAAATGCCGGCTACCCAG